>CAYOSU010000004.1:0-109731 GCA_964406735.1 uncultured Clostridia bacterium
CAGAAAATACTTGTAGGGAGACCTGCCGGGAAAATATGTCGCCGCCGCATCCAATTATTCCTCCTTAGCTCAGCGGTAGAGCATTCGGCTGTTAACCGAAGGGTCGTCTGTTCAAACCAGACAGGGGGAGCCAAAAGCCTAGGTATTTCCTAGGCTTTTTCTTTACGCAAAAACGGGTAAAAAGGCATAAAAAATACTCAATTGTGGAAAACGACCGACGAGAAAACGTAGATAAAACCTAACAAAAACGGCACAACAAAAAATCTAATTGTGGAAAAAATACAAAAAGGTGCCATAAAAAGCGTATGAAATAGCGTAAGAAAATTATAGGCTTAGAAGATTAAATATGTAATATAATATAATAAAATAATATTATATGTAATATGTAAGCGTATTTCCAAAAATGCGACCCTTATCAAGATAAAAGGGTCGCAATAAAAATCAAATAAAAAAGCCTTAGAGAGCGGTCTACTAAGGCTTAGTATAGGGAGAACAGTACAGAATAACAAGACATAAAAAATAACTGCTCTGACTATGGCGAATATATTAGCATACAAAAAAGCGTTTGTCAAGAGGAAAAACAGGACAACTCAGAACGGTTTTCCTTACCTTTCCGCTAAAAAAATATTTATACACTAGTCTGACCCACTTAGAGCGGAAGACCTACTGACGTGGCTCACACCGTTTGAGTATCAAGGGAACCTTTTACGAAAAGGCTTCCCTTAAACCCTCCAAAAACACTAAGAAGAAAGATAAGTTTATTATCTTGCATTGGTTTTAGTTGTTGTATAGGTGTAGTAACACATAACTACGTTAGTAAAATCAGGCAACACTAAGGGGGATAATCCCCCTTAACCCCTAGCGTGGCAGGTTCCCGAGCCTTCAACGCTTTCGGGAACTCAGCCACACTGAGCTATGTAATATCTTCCCATAGCCCGAGAGTAAACAACTTCGACTGCTGTTGAGAAAAGTCCGTTTGAACGTGAGTATATACGCTTGCAGTAACTGCTATCGAGCTGTGTCCGAGCCAAGTCTGAACGAGCTTCAAAGGTATACCACTCTCTAAGCACGACGTGGCGAACGTATGTCTGAGGTCGTGGAGTTTATGCGACGGTACGAGCTTTGAAAACCGTTTAGTAACACTTTCAGGCGTGAAAGGAAACAAAAGACCGTAATTTTGGCAATATTGCCGTAAAATGGGCATAAGTTGAGGGACTATCGGGATAGTCCTAAAAGATTTTTCCGTTTTTGTGCCTCGTATGGTAATCGTATTCAGGTCAAAATGAACGTCTTCCGAACGAACGGCAAGAGCTTCGGAACGTCTGGCACCTGTATACAAAAGAAACTTGTAATAGTCTTCAAATTTATCTCCTCTGATGTCTTCAAGAAACTTTGCTATCTCGTAATGGGATAGGGCAGAGCCTTGTTTACGAACGTGTTTAGGCTTGTCCAAAAGCTCCATAGGGTTAGTAGCTATGTATCCGAGAGCAAGAGCCTTTGAAAGCGAAGCGTTGAAAAGGTTGTAAACGTCAAGACGTATGCGAGAGGTCTCGCAGGCGTTAAGGGTTATTTGCAAGTCAGAGGGCGAAAGCACTGCAAGAGGCGTTGTCTTAATGGACTTCGGAACGTGTAAACGTATCAAAATCTCGTAAGCTTTATACGAGCTTAAACCGATGTACGGTTTTTTATATACTTCGAGCCACTCGTTAAGCCAATCACCGAAAGAGAGATTGCAGTAATTAGATTGCGTAAAGGCTGAAAGACCTCTGAGCAAGGAAAGTTGATTAAAGCAATCTTTTTTTGTTTTGGCGTAAGTATATACTCGTTTGCCTTTGTAGAGAAAAGAACCCTCGTACTGATTGCCTTTCAGGCGGATATTGCAAAACATAGGCTATAAGTCCAAGTCCTCGATAGACGTATACACGGTATTCCACTCTTCGGCGGAGTAGTTGTGAGTAAGCATTTGCGGACTTTCTTTTTTATAATTTTTTCTTTTATTTATTATATTTATATTATTCTCTGCGACATTTTTGTCACGGGGTGGTGACATTTTTGTCACGAGGGGGTATGACACGATACGACGAGATAAAATCTCTTTTGAGTTCTCTTTATAGATGACCTCGATAGTTATATATTTTTTATCCGAAAGCGAAGCGAGCCAACGTTGAATAGTCCTGTTATCTACGTTAAAAAGTTCTGCGAAATATTTGTTGCTTGCAAAGCAATAGCCTTTGGCGTTGGATAAAGCGGTAATCTCCGCAAAAAGAAGTTTAGCGTTAGCGTGCAGCTCTTTATCGTAACGAACGTTTGCAGGAATAACGGCATAGAAATTACATTGCATATCCATTACAGCACCTCGTCAAGCCAATAGGCGAAGAAATCACAGCTGCAAGGTATAACGCTCTCTAAAACGTCTATCTCGTCAAAAGTAAGTCTACCGTCTTGCTGTAAAAGAGCTATAAGCTCATTAAAGCGACATAAAGCACCGCCGTTGAGTTTATCATAAGCAATGCTATCTTCGAAAGTGGTATCACTTTCAAAAGCAAGGCGTAGTACGCTACCGACCTTTAACCGAAAATTTTTCATTTTTTTACTCTCCTGTGGGTATTTGGCATACACCATTATGGCGTATATATTGAGAATATCACGCCAAAGTGGAGTATGTCAAGGAAATAACACCACAAAGGAGTAAAATACGATATATGAGGCGATTTTGACGTCTGAGGAGGGTTTATGAATAAGTTTGCAGAAAGATTGACCGAAGAACTCAAAGTAAAAGAGATTAGTCAGAATAAATTTGCGAAAGTGATACAAGTAAATCAGCAAACCGTCAATAGATGGTGCAATGGTGATAGAGAGCCTAATTTTGATATGCTCGTAACGATATGCAAGGAGTTGGATATATCTGCGGATTATCTACTCGGGATAGAAGACTAAAACGGTAACAGGGGAAATAAAGCTGTTAACCGAAGGGTCGTCTGTTCAAACCAGACAGGGGGAGCCAAAAGCCTAGGTATTTCCTAGGCTTTTTCTTTACGCAAAAACGGGTAAAAAGGCATAAAAAATACTCAATTGTGGAAAACGACCGACGAGAAAACGTAGATAAAACCTAACAAAAACGGCACAACAAAAAATCTAATTGTGGAAAAAATACAAAAAGGTGCCATAAAAAGCGTATGAAATAGCGTAAGAAAATACTCCTTTCTGCTGTTTATCGGATTTGTCGGGGCATTTAAAGCTATTGCAGTTGCAAATATGGTTTTGAGACTGTACATTTTTGTCGAATAATGTCGAAAATTGTCAAATTTCAGAAGATTTTGTCAAAATTGACAAAAACCGAAAGAAATATGCTATAATACATTCGTTTATAAATTATTTTACAAAGGAGTGTATTTGTATGGAAACATATATTTCAAATTTTTTACTGCAATGTGGTTTTTCTAAAAAGCATTGCGGATACCAATATTTGCATAATGCGATAATGATCTATATCATAAACGGACTTGACGTGCGTATATTGGGAAGTCCTCTGTACGAGATATTGAGTGTGATTGCAAATGACAAATCGCCCAAGACCATTGAAAAGAACATCACGACTGCAATAGAGTGGGCGTATCTCAAAGGAGATATGGACTTTTTGGAGAAGAACGACATGTACGGGTTTAACGAGCGTGGCAGACCGACGAACGGTGAATTTATTGCGCTTGCCGCAACGAAGATCGCATATAAGATGTTACATAAGAGAATAGATAACAGATAGCGTTGTGGCTTATGAAAAACCCGCTTGATTTCAAATTGAAAATACCATTTTCGTATGATACAATATTTATACGATAAGAAATCAGGAGGAATCAGAAAGTACAACTTAAAAGACTTATCAATGATCTGCGGATTGACCGACAGAACGTTGAGAAACTATCTTAAAATGTGAATATTGGTCGGCGAAAAGGAAGATATTACGTGGAATTTCACAGACGAGCAAGTGTTGGCATTTTTAGAAAACGAATATGTAAGACCTGCGATAAAGGCCAAGCACAATGCGGCGTTATTCGATTATCTAAAATTTGAACCGTCAAAGGAAAACACGGTGTGTATCGTTCTTCGCTTGCAAAAAGAAGAGCCGAAGGCTGTAGCGGAGTTCTTCTGTAACGCCGTAACTAAGCGCAACGGACTGACGATGACTTTTGACGAAAACAAAGTCATTCTCGTAGGCGATTTAGAGACCGTTTATAGCGTAATGGATGAATACCGTGCACTTAAAACCGTTGATTAAAAATAATTGGCATCAATAAAAATAGTCTGATGGCAATTTTGCCAGCAGACTATTCTATTTATGAAAAGAATTCAGCGAATGAAAGATTTTCACAAGTATATAGCATCCTTTGTCCTTAAATTAAGTCAATATATATGATAAATTTTATCAATAAATGTTGCCTTTTTGTTTTGTATAATATCAATAAAGAAGTAATGTGCGGATTTTTTTACAACAAACCGTTACTATAAAGGAGCGACTCACTATGAAAGCGATAAACTTAAAAACAGCTCATTTAGACAAGCCTCTTGGAATTGATGTGATTCATCCGTTATTAACGTGGAATGTAATAAACGGGGAAAGTCAAACTGCATATCAAATTATTGCGACTTGCGACGGTAAAGTGGTTTGGGATACAGATAAGGTAGCAAGCAATTCTATGCAAGCCGAGTATAAGGGACTTGCAGAAAGTCGCAAGTGCATTGAATGGCGCATTAGGGTATGGGATGAAAACGACGTGGTAAGCGAGTGGAGCGATACGACGCATTTTGAGTATGCTTTTTTAGACAAGAATGAGTGGAAAGCAAAATGGATAACCCCCGAAACGTTTGCGTTTAACTCCGATGAAAATCAACCTGCGTCTGTTATTAAGAAGAGTTTTAGCCTTGAAAAACTTGGTAAAGCACGAGCATATGTTACTTCGCACGGAATATATGCATTGTATATAAACGGTATGCGAATCAAGGACAATTTATTAACGCCCGGGACAAGCGAATATTGGTATAGATTGCCATATCAGACGTATGACGTTTCAAAATATTTGGCACTTGAAGAAAACGAGATAAAGGTCGTCTTAGGCGATGGATGGTACCGAGGCTGTAACGGCAATATGGGTACTCGTAACGTATTTGGAACGGACGTTGCGTTATTGTTGCAGCTTGAGATTGACGAAAAACCCGTTTTGGTGACCGACGAGAGCTGGATCGCGGCACAGGACGGAGAGATATACTTCAACGATATTCAGCTTGGCGAAAAGATCGACGCAAGAAAAACGCCGACAGCTTTTCACGGTGTGAAGGTACAAGATTTTGGTTGCGATAATTTGATATGCACTAATACTTTGCCTATTTGCGAAAGAGAGACGTTTAAGGCAAAGCTAATAAATACTCCCGACGGGAGTATCGTCCTTGATTTCGGGCAGAATATATCGGGGTACGTTTCGTTTAAGTTAAATGCAAAAGACGGTCAGCGTATAAAAATGACCCACGGTGAGTATTTGGATTCAAACGGAAATTTTTCAGACTCGAATTTTGAAACTATCGGTAGAAAGCAACAGCTTCACCAGGTTGTAGATTATATATGTAAGGACGGCGTTAACGAGTATTGTCCAACGCTTTGCATATTCGGTTTCCAAATGGTTAAGATAGAGACCGACGTCGCAATTACAGGCGAAGAGTTTATTGCTCACGCAGTTTATTCCGATATGGCTGAGACTGCCGAATTTGAATGTGATAAGCCACTAGTGAATAAACTGTTTAAAAACACCGTATGGAGTCAGAAGTCAAACTTCGTAGACGTGCCAACGGACTGCCCTCAGAGAGAACGGAGCGGATGGACGGGCGATGCAGGAGTATTCGTTTCGACGGGATTAATGCTTATGGACTCGTATCCTGTTTTTGAAAGATGGCTTGGCGAATGCCGTGTGGATCAATATGAGGACGGCAGGGTATATAATATGTCTCCTAGACGACAGTCTAAGCCAAGTAAGCTCGATGAGATGTACGACGGATCTTGCGGTTGGGGAGATGCAACGGTAATAGTACCGTATGCGATGTACAAGCTGTACGGCGATAAGAAGATACTGGAAGAAAACTACGATATGATGTGTCGTTGGCTTGGCTATTGCGAAAAGAAAGCCGGGAAGCACAGATTGAAAAATCTTTTCAAAAAGAATCCGTATAAAAAATATATTATTGATACAGGTATACACTGGGGTGAGTGGCTTGAAGCAGGTGTTTCGACAAACGAAGCGATGAAAAATGTAATACTCAATGGCGTTCCTGAAATAGCAACGGCGTATTTTTCCTATAGCAGTCGTATAATGAGCGAGGTTGCAAAGATTTTAGGAAAACCCGAAGACGCAAAGAAGTTCTCCGAGCTTGCGGAAATAACAAAGCAAGCGTATAATTATCTAGAAGTCAAAAACGGCAGGATCTCGTCGGATAGACAGTGTCGTTTCGTTAGACCTTTATATATGGGGTTGCTTAATGAAGAAGGCAAAGCGAACGCCGCAAAAGATCTGAACGAACTCGTTGTTTCTAATGGCTATCATTTGAATACGGGATTTTTAACGACACCGTATATTTGCAAAGTCTTAGCGGATAACGGTTATGTCGAAACGGCGTATAAGTTACTCCTGCAAGAGGACGCCCCCGGTTGGCTTTTTGCCGTCAAGAACGGAGCGACGACCATTTGGGAATCTTGGGAGGGAAATCTCGGAGCAACGGGCTTTGCGTCTCTTAATCATTACTCAAAAGGTGCCGTCGTATCGTGGCTTATAGAAGGCATTTGCGGCATTTGCGTAAAGCAACAAGAGATAACAATCAAACCGCAGGTCTGTCCGCTTATGAAATTTGCAAGAGCAAGCTTTGATTCTCCTGTTGGCAGAATTGAGAGCAAGTGGGAGTATGAAGGCGAAGAAGTTCGATATGAAATAACCATTCCATCTAATACTACTGCCCGTTTTGTCAGCCCTGACGGCGAGGTGGTAAAGCTACATCACGGAGTGAATGTTTTCACTTATTAAGGAGAAAAATTATGAAGAAAATAGCGGTAATAGGCTCATTAAATATGGATTTAACGGCGAAAGCACAGCGTATTCCATGCAAAGGAGAGACTGTTTCGGGCTGGGATCTAAAATACCTTCCCGGCGGTAAGGGCGCAAATCAAGCGGTGGCGGCAGCTCGTTTGGGTGGAAAAGTTGCGATGTACGGTTGCGTTGGCGATGACGCTTTTGCGGATAAGCTTATAGAAAATTTAGTTCAAAACGGGGTTGACGCTTCTCATGTTAAAAGGGTTGCCGATACGTCAAGTGGAATCGCAATGATAACCGTAGCTGAAAACGATAATTCAATAGTGGTCATTCCCGGCGCAAATAACTATGTAACGAAAGAATATCTGCATTCTGTAAAAGATTGCCTACTTGAGGCGGATATAGTAATTATGCAAAACGAGATACCTCTTGAAAGTGTAATAGAGGCTATCGAAATGTTGGATGGCAAGGGCAAGGCGATAATATATAATCCTGCTCCCGTAGCTCCTCTTTTTGACGGAGCGATGGTAAGGATAAGTTACCTTACACCAAACGAACACGAAGCGGCATTGCTTTTTCCGAAAAATGATGATTTAAGCAAGCTTTTGGAAAGCCAAAACGGAAAACTCATAGTAACGCTTGGTAAAGACGGCGTTGCGGCATGTGAGAACGGCAAAGTTATACATATTCCCGCAAGACCGGCAAAGGTGGTAGATACTACTGGCGCAGGAGATACTTTCAACGGAGCATTTGCATATGCGTTGGCAAATGACTATAACTTGGAAAAAGCATTGTGCTTTGCTAACGTTGCGGCAAGCATTTCGACCGAAAGAGCAGGCGCTCAAGGCGGTATGCCAACGCTTGATGAAGTGATTGCAGAATTGTAAAAAGGGAAGCCATTTAATAAAATCGCTTGATATTCTTTTCCCGTAGGGGTATTATATAGATAATAAAACGACGGAGCGAGTGATATGAAATATTTGGTAGTTGTCGATATGCAAAACGACTTTATAAGCGGAAGCTTGGGAAGCGAACAGGCAAAAGGGATAGTTCAGAACGTAAAGCAAAAGCTTCAGTCGTTCGACGGACGGGTCATCTTTACGAGAGATACTCACAGCGAAAAGTATTTAAGGACTCAGGAAGGGAAGAAACTTCCCGTCGAGCATTGCATAAAGGGAACGGACGGCTGGGAGATATGCGACGAGCTAAAGCCGCTCGTTGAGACCGTTGTCGATAAAGGCACGTTCGGCAGCTTAGAGCTTCCCGGCGAGATAAAAAAAGAGCGCTCGAGGGTCGAGGAGATCGAGCTTTGCGGTCTTTGTACGGATATTTGCGTCATTTCAAACGCAATGATATTAAAAGCCGCTTTCCCCGAAACGAGGATAGTCGTCGATGCTAAGTGCTGTGCAGGCGTAACGCAAGAAAGCCATGAGACAGCGCTTAACGCTATGCGTGCCGTCCAAATAGACGTAATTGAAGAGTAAAAAGCAATAAAAACACCAAAGGGACAAGCCAAAACGGCTTAGTCCCTTTTTATATCAAAAAATCGCCGAGTATAGGGGAACTTAGTGATTTTAATGCAGTAGAGAGTATATATATTGCGAGCTATGATTGACAATCGAGGAAAGTAAAGATATAATTGATATATGTAATCGAATACACTTTTTGAAAGGCTCGTTAAAAGTGAAGAGGGAGAGAGAAAAAGGTGTTGACCTTTTTAAGTGTAAGTAACGCTTTTTGCAAGCTATATTAGTGCAAATCGAATACAAACGGCTTAATTTAAGGAGAAAAGACAATGTACGACTACGAAAAGCACAACCTTGAACGTATCAGGAGCGGACTTTCGGAATGTACCGTTCTTTTGAAAAGGGACGGCAGGTTTCCGCTCGACAAGCCTTGCAAAATAGCCGCATACGGCGGCGGTGTCCGCCGCACGATAAAGGGCGGCACGGGATCTGGCGAAGTTAACTCCCGCTTCTTCGTCTCGGTAGAGCAAGGGCTCAAAGATGCAGGCTTCACACTCACAACGACAAAATGGCTCGACGATTACGATGTCATTATGGAAAAGGCGCACGACGAGTTTATCAAAGGAATCAAACGCCGCGCAAAGGAGCTCCATATACCTGCGGCGCTTATAGGTATGGGCGCAGTTATGCCCGAACCAAACTACGACTTGCCGCTCGATGCTGACGGCGATGCTGCCGTATACGTATTGAGCCGTACTTCGGGTGAGGGTAACGACAGAACGGCGACTGACGGCGATTTTTGCCTTTCCAAGACCGAGATCCGCGATATTTTAGCGTTAAATAAGAAGTTTGATAAGTTCATGCTCGTCTTAAACGTCGGCGGACCTGTGGACTTAACGCCCGTAGAAGAGGTCGGCAATATTTTGTTGCTTTCACAGCTTGGCGTAGAGACGGGAAAAACGCTTGCGGACATATTGCTTGACAACGCATATCCGTCAGGTAAGCTTGCGACGACTTGGTCTCGCCCCGAGGACTATCCCGATGTAGGTACGTTCGCTCAGCCCGACGACACTCGCTACAACGAGGGAATTTACATCGGCTACCGCTGGTTCGACGCAAACGGCAAGAGGGCTATGTATCCGTTCGGCTTTGGACTTGGATATACCGATTTTGTTATAGAGAACGGCAGTGCTTCGGTAGATAAGACAACGGTAACGGTCTCGGCAAATGTAAAAAACATCGGCAACTACAGCGGCAAACAGACAGTTCAGTTATATGTTTCTTGCCCGCAAGGAAGACTTGATAAACCCTGCAAACAGCTTGCGGCTTTCGTAAAGACAAATGAGCTTAAAGCCGGTGAGAGCGAAAGGGTATCTTGCTCGTTCAATATGGAAGAAGTTGCGTCTTACGACACGGCTAATGCACGCTATGTTTTGGAAGCAGGCGATTACGTCGTATATTGCGGCGATTCGAGCGTAAACGTTACGCCGACGGTCGTACTTCGCCTTGACAGAGATGTTACGACGAAACAGCTTAAAAACAAGCTCGGGGCTCCCGATTTTGAAGACTGGAAGCCCGAAATAAAGCGTGAAGCTATCGACTGCGCCGTAATAGAGATTAACGCAGACGATTTCGGAACGGAGACGGTATCTTACGACAATGAATACGAAATAGCCAACGAAGTTAAAGGCTTGACTAACGAAGAGCTTTGCTTTATGAATATCGGAAGCTTCGATCCAAAGGGCGGAGCGGCGAGCGTTATCGGTTCGGCAAGCAAGAACGTTGCAGGTGCAGCAGGAGAGTCATGCGGTCTTTTCAAGGATAAAGGTATCCCTGCAATGGTAATGGCGGACGGCCCTGCAGGCGTTCGTATCACCCCTAAATATTATGAAGACAAAAACGGCGTACACGGTATCGGTGCGGCAATGCCTGCAACCATCCTCGACTTTATGCCGGGCATCGTCCGCTGGATGATGAGCAGACAGCCTCGTATCCCTAAGGGTGCGACGGTAAAAGAGCAGTACGCGACGGCTATTCCTATCGGCACTGCGATAGCACAGAGCTGGAACGTGGACTTCGCAAAGACTTGCGGAGACGTAGTTGGCGACGAACTCGATCGCTTCGGTGTTAATCTGTGGCTTGCTCCTGCACTCAATATCCACCGTACTCCCTTCTGCGGAAGAAACTTTGAGTACTATTCCGAAGACCCGCTTATTTCAGGCGAGATGTCTGCGGCAATAACGAACGGCGTACAGGCGCATAAAGGCTGCGGTGTTACGATCAAGCACTATGCGGCAAACAATCAGGAGACCAATAGGTATTTCTCCAACAGCATCGTATCCGAAAGAGCAATGAGGGAGATATATCTCAAAGGCTTCGAGATATGCGTAAAGAAATCCGATCCTAAGGCGATAATGACATCATATAACCTCATAAACGGCACGCACGCATCAGAAAGCCGCGACCTTTGTGAGGACGTATTGAGGAGCGAATTCGGCTTTACGGGCGTATGTATGACCGACTGGGTGGCAGAAGGCTTGTCATCGGGTGCGAAGTCAAAATACGCAGGTCCCGATCCGGCACTCGTTGCGGCGGCAGGCGGCGACCTCTATATGCCGGGCGGCAAGAACGACTACAAAAAAATGACCGAAGGCTTGACAGCGGGCAGAGTCTCGCAAGAACAACTCCGCATCAATGCCACAAGAGTATTCAATATGGCAAAACAATTAACTGAATAAGAACAAAAAAACGTCGGGTGCTCATCAAAAAGGAGCACCCGATCTTAATTTCAGCTAATAAGTGTGTTTATCGCTTAATGTCTTTTGCGGGCGTTGATTTTTATTCAAAAAACGGTCTGCGTTTTTGAAAAGCAGCTTGTCGATAAAGCTCGGAGCAAAGCCAGAGCGCAAAAGCTCGCTTTCAAAGGCAATAATATCGCTTCTGTCTTTCAAAAGGTCGCAGTCGGAGTTATCGCCCAAAAGATTGCCGCAAACGTCAAGTCCTAACGCAACGACGCTTTCACCGCCAAGCTCGACGAGGCTTTTAACGTGCGAAATAAGCCTGAAAACGCTCGCTCTTTTGCCGATAAAGCCCTTGTAACCGTTGATTCCTATAACGCCGCCCTTATCTGCGATAGCGCGTATCTCGCAAGGCGTCAGGTTGCGCTTTGAATAAAACACTTCTCGTGAGTTTGAGTGTGAGGCAAATATAGGACACTTCATGTCGATAAGCTCTCGTATCCCTTTGTCGTTGAGGTGGCTGACGTCGATATAATTGCCTGTAGATCTGATAATTTCCGCAACGTAACGGCCCTCGCTTTTCAAACCTCCTTTACCGCTTTCTCCCTTTTCACCGACGCCGTAAGCAAAAGCGTTTTCTCTTGCCCAAGTGAGCGATAAAAAGTCTGCTTTATTAAGACACTGTTCCACTTCGCTAGCGCTTTCAAACGAATCCAGCCCTTCGAGAGATAAAAGCACACGCCGTTTATTGCGTACCGGTTTGAACCGCTCGTCCCTTAAAAGATTTGCGCTCACGAAATTCAGTGCTCTTTGCTGAAATCGCGGTATAGCCTTGAATTTCGTCGGGAGATATATCGCTCCGACCACTCTGTCGAAGGTCTCGTTCACCCAATCGAGCCGTTTTTCGCCGTTGCCCAAGCCGAAAAACCTGTCGCAAAAAAGCTCGACGGGGAAATCGTCGTGCATATTCACAATTTTGGTCATAACGATTGCTTTACGCTCCTCATTTTGATATATTAGAAATAAGAAAATCAGCTTTTATAATAAAAGCGCCATTACGATAAAGGACACTACATAATATGTCTGCAAAAAACATAACGATACTGATAAAGCCTGCGTCTTCTGCGTGCAACTTAAAGTGCAGATACTGCTTTTATAATGATGTTTCCTCTCTTCGCGAGGTAAAGTCGTTCGGTCTTATGACGAAGAAGACTTCGCATAATCTCATTGATAAGGCACTTGATTTTGCCGACGGCGGAAGCGTAAATTTCGCTTTTCAGGGCGGAGAACCGACGGTATGCCCTCTCGAGTTTTTCGAGGATTTCGTCGAGTATTGCGATAAAAACAACTCAAAGAAAGCCAAGATAACGTATTCTTTGCAAACCAACGGCACGATGATAACGGATGAAATGGCTGCGTTTTACGCAAAATACGACTTCCTTATAGGCGTATCGATAGACGGAAAGTCAGACCTACACAACGCAAACCGCTTAACGGGTACGGGCAAAGGCTCGTTCAATAAGGTAATGCAGGGCATAGATCTACTCAAAAAGCACGGTGTAAAATTCAACGCTCTCATCGTTGCAAATAAGCTGTCGGCAAAGCGTGGCAGAGAGACCTACCGCTTTTTCAAGTCGCAGGGCATAAATTACATGCAGTTTATCGACTGCTTGGAGCCGTTCGACGTAGAACCTTTTACGTCGGGCTTTGCGATGGATAACGACGACTATTTCAATTACTATAAGAGTATCTTCGACGAGTACTTAAACGACGTTTTATCGGGCGAAAACGTCTACGTAAGGTCGTTTGAGAACGTTTTAACTCTTATGTCGGGCGGAGCTCCGGAGATATGCGGTATGAAAGGC
The DNA here is from genome assembly GCA_964406735.1 of uncultured Clostridia bacterium. GTDB lineage: Bacteria > Bacillota > Clostridia > Christensenellales > CAMQZB01 > CAYOSU01. The sequence continues at coordinate 13,134 of CAYOSU010000004.1, forward strand.
TACTGCACGGTAAACCTCGTAGTAGAGGGCAACGGTAACTGCTACCCGTGTGACTTTTACTGCGAGGACGAGTACTTGATGGGCAATATCAACGAGAATAGCTTAGAAGAGCTTGCGATGAGTGAAAACGCCGATAAGTTCGTCAAACAGTCCTTCAAGGTAGAAGAAAAATGCAAGTCGTGCGAGGTGGCAAGCCTTTGCATGGGTGGTTGCAGACGTGAAAGAGACGTCCACGGCGAAATAACACTCAATAGGTACTGCGACGGCAAAAAGAGACTTTTTACCTATATGGTCGACTGCATTCGCGCCGCCAGAGGAAGATGAACGCATAAAAAATTAAAATATAATTAGATCGATCTCCCGATACGGAATCTCTGTATCGGGAGTTTTTAGTATTAAAAATCGTGTGATAGATGTAATAATTTCCCGTATCGGCAAAAATCAGAATATATCAAGCACAATAAGTTGATGTTTTTGCCGATAATATGCTATACTATAAAAAAGTCGACGTAGTTATTTAATTTATGACGGAGGATGATAGATGCGATACCTTTCGGTTGCCGAAATAGCAAAAAAATGGGATATTTCTGAACGAAGCGTAAGAAATTACTGTGCAAATGGGCGCGTGAACGGTGCGTTCCTTACGGGGAAAACTTGGAATATTCCCGAAAACGCAGAAAAACCCGAGCGAACTAACAAGAGGCACGAGAGCTTAGATAGGCTGTCAGACGTTCTGAGAATTCAGAAAGAAAGCAAATATTTCGGCGGCATTTACCACAAAACGCAGATAGAGCTTACGTATAACTCAAATCATATCGAAGGCAGCCGTTTAACGCACGATCAGACCAGATATATTTTTGAGACCAATACGGTCGGTGTTGAAAACGAAGTTCTCAACGTAGACGACGTAATTGAGACGGCAAATCATTTTCGTTGTATCGATATAACAATCGAGAACGCTAAAACGGCACTGACTGAGAAATTCGTAAAGGAGCTTCATCTGACCTTAAAGAACGGTACGAGCGATTCACGAAAAAATTGGTTTGCCGTTGGTGCTTATAAAAAACTTCCGAACGAGGTCGGTGGAGTAAAGACTACTCTTCCTAAAGAAGTAGATTCACAAATGAAAGCGTTGATATCTCAATACAACGAAAAAAAAGAAAAAACGCTTGAAGATATTTTAGACTTCCACGTGAAATTTGAACGTATACACCCCTTTCAGGACGGCAACGGCAGAGTTGGCAGGCTAATAATGTTCAAGGAATGTCTGAAACACGATATCGTACCGTTCATTATATACGATGACTTAAAGCTATTCTACTATCGCGGCTTGAAAGAGTGGGATAATGAAAAAGGCTATTTGCTCGATACCTGCTTGACTGCGCAGGATAAATATAAAGCGTATCTTGACTATTTCAGGATAATTTATTAAGACACTTCATACTTCAAAGGAAGATAAAGCCAATGAAAAAAGTACTTTTTGTGTGCCACGGGAATATATGCAGATCCCCGATGGCGGAATTTATGTTTAAAGCGCTCGTAAAAGAAAAAGGCGTTGAGGACGAGTTTGAGATAGCATCTGCCGCAACGAGCCGTGAGGAGATAGGAAACCCCGTTTATCCTCCTGCAAGGAGAGAGCTTGCAAGGCACGGTATAGATCCGACGGGCAAGACTGCAAGACAGATGACGAGGGAAGATCTTGCGTATTTCGACGAAATAGTCTGCATGGACGGCAACAATCTCAGGAATATTGAGCGTATGTTCGGCGAAGACGGAAAACGCAAGGTAAAAAAGCTGATGAGCTTTGCAGGAATTGACGCAGACGTCGCAGATCCTTGGTATACGGGCGATTTCGAGAGGACGTATCGGGACGTTTTGCTTGGCATAGAGGGACTATATAGCTACTTTTCAAAGCTGTGAGTAACTAATAGCGCAACTATCCTTGCAAAATAATTAAAATTGTGATAGACTTATTACGAAATAGATGCTAAAAAGATCTATCGATCTTGGAGGGTATTATGGAAAAAAGAGATTCCAAAGGCAGAACGACATATAACAACAATATTCTCACGAATATCGTAACGTTTGCCGTATCGGAAGTCGACGGTGTTGCGCCGAGCGTCAGAGAAGAGAACGCTCAGGTCCGCCCGGAGGACTATTTGCAGAAGATAAAGCTCGATTTCGACGGAGATAAGGTCTACGTCGACCTTTCGATCTATATTTACGAAGGCCACAACGTTCCCGACGTTGCGTTCAAGGTACAGGAGGCTGCGAAAGACGGCATAGAAAATATGACGTCATTTACGGCGAGCTCCGTTGACGTAAGAGTTTTGGGCGTAGTATTGAAGACGGACAAAGCAAGATGAGGAAAGACGCAAGAGAAACAGCTTTCAGGCTGATATACGGCTATCTTTTCGACGAGTCGAAGACCGATAGCTTAGAGGAGAGATTGACGTCCTTTGACGACGTAACGCTCGACGAAGAGGACAAAGTTTACGTCAAGGACGTATTCGAGGGCGTAGAAGAAAATCAGGCAACGCTCAAGGAGCTGGTCGAGAAGAATGCGATCGGCTATAAGCTCGACAGAGTCTACATGGTAGATCTGGCGATCCTTTTGGTTGCCCTTTATGAGATAAAATACCGTGATGATATTCCCGAAAAGGTCTCGTGCAACGAAGCGGTCGAGCTTGCGAAAAAGTACAGCACCGAGAAGAGCCCGAGCTTTATCAACGGAATTTTGGCAAGCGTATTAAAGGAAAGCAAATGATAATAGACGGAAAGCAGATCGCAGATAATATCAAAGATAACGTAAGGAAGGAAGTCGCCGCGCTGAACGAGCAGGGCGTGTTTCCTTCCCTTTCTGTAATTGTAGTAGGCAACGACCCCGCGAGCGAGGTATATGTCAGGAACAAGGCCCGTGCGTGCGAAAAGGCAGGGATAGTATCCAACACCTACAAGCTTCCCGAGGATTCTACGACGGACGACGTTGTGGAGCTTGTGGAGGCGTTGAACGATGATGACAAGGTGCACGGAATTTTAGTGCAGCTTCCCCTTCCGAAAGGTATCGACGAAGAAAGAGTCATCGCCGCAGTATCTCCCGAAAAGGATGTAGACGGATTTTCCGTGGCTTCGTCTGGTAGCCTGTATTTAGGCAAAAAAGCGGGATTTACGCCTTGCACGGCGGCAGGCGTGATAGACCTTATCAAGTCGACCGGCGTTGATATATCGGGCAAGAATGCCGTTGTAATAGGCCGCTCCGACATAGTCGGCAAGCCCGTTGCCATGCTTTTGATGAGAGAGAATGCGACCGTAACCGTATGCCATTCGAGGACGAAGGATATAGCCGAGCACACAAGACGTGCAGATATTATAGTCGCTGCCGTCGGAAGAAAGCATTTCGTGACCGACGATATGGTAAAAGACGGCGCAATAGTCATCGACGTAGGCATAAACCGCGTTGACGGCAAGCTTTACGGCGACGTAGACTACGAGAACGTCTCGAAGAAAGCGTCCTATATAACCCCCGTTCCGGGAGGCGTAGGACCGATGACGATAGCAAAGCTTCTTGAAAACACGGTAAAGGCGGCCAAGGAGAGATAATGGAGGAAAAGGTATTTTCCGTTGTAGAACTCAACACGATAATCAAGCGCATCTTTGATGCCGAGGAATTTCTTCACGGCATATTGATGACGGGCGAGGTCAGCAACTTCAAGATCTCCGGGAATCATGCGTATTTCAACCTGAAAGACAGTGACGCACAGATCTTCTGCACGTTTTTCAACATAAAATATGCAGATAATACCGTCGTACCCAAAAACGGCGACAAGGTTATAGTCAGAGGCACTCCCGATTTTTACGTCAAAGGCGGCTCGCTGTCGTTCAAGGTAACGAAGATACAACCTGAGGGCAAGGGTGCGCTGTACCTGAAGTTTCTAGAGCTCAAAGAGAAGCTCGAAAAAGAGGGACTTTTTGACGAAAAGAAGAAAAAACCGATACCAAAAAGCCCGAAGAGAGTCGGCGTCGTAACGAGCAGAACGGGTGCGGTAATAAGGGATATAATAAACGTTACAAGACGTCGTAATCCCTTCACCGACATAGTTTTATACCCCGTCAAGGTTCAGGGCGAGGGGGCGGAATACGACGTAGCCAAGGGCGTAAAAGCGCTCGACGAGTCTGGGCTTGTAGAGTGTATAATAGTCGGACGAGGCGGCGGCTCGATGGAAGACCTCATGGCGTTCAATACCGAGGTCGTCGCAAGAGCGGTCTACGAGTGTAAAACGCCGATAATCTCGGCGGTAGGGCACGAAACAGACTTTTCGCTTTGCGACTTTGCATCGGACTTGCGTGCGCCGACGCCGTCTGCGGCGGCTGAGCTTTCGACGGTGGATCTCATGAAAGAGGCGAGGGATTTTGCCGAGCTTTCAAGGGATTTGGAACGTAAATTCATGCGTCAACAAACCTTGCGCAAAACAACGCTCGATCATAGCGTAGACAAGCTCAAAATACTCGGACAAAGTGCGATAACAAAGGGCGAGAATAAGGTAAAGAGCGATCTTAACAAGACGCTCAACCTACTTAGAATAAGGTTTATGGAAAAGCAAAACGCCTTGAAGATGAGTATTGGAACGATAGATAATCTTAATCCCTTAAAGATGCTCGACAAAGGCTTTGCAAAGGTATCCGTCGGCGGAAAAGCCGTCAAGACGGTCAAAGACATAAAAACGGACGACGTAATGACGACTTACCTTCTCGGCGGAGAGGTGAAGTCGAGAGTAACGGAGATTTTGGAGGATAAAAAATGACGTTTGAAGAGGGTACGAAAAGGCTCGAAGAGATAATCAAGGAGCTTGACGACGAAAAAGTAAGCCTTGAAAGGTCGATAGCGCTGTTTGAAGAGGGCGTAAAGGTCTCAAAAGAGTGCATGGAGATATTAAACGGCGCAAAGGGCAAGATAACGGTAATAAAAGAGGAGTTCGACAAGCTAATCGAGACTCCGCTCGACGAAAATGTTTAAGCAAAGATACGACGAACTTAAAATAAAAGCCGAGGCGTGCATAAAAGAGCACTTCGTGGGCGGCGGCTTTGAACGCCTTGAAAAGGGTATGGAATACTCGCTTTTCGCAGGCGGGAAGAGACTTCGCCCGATAATAATGCTCTATATGTCAGAGTACTTCGGCGTAGACGAGAAAAAAGCGTCTGCGTTTTGTGCGGCGGTGGAGATGATACACACTTATTCGTTGATACACGACGATCTGCCGGCGCTTGATAACGACGATTTCAGAAGAGGTAAGCCTACCAATCATAAGGTGTTCGGAGAGGATTTTGCCGTCGTAAACGGCGATGCGCTTCTCAATTTGGCGTACGAAACGGTGCTTAACGTCGTTGAAAATAAAGACGATATTGAAGCGGCAAAGCTGCTTGCTTTGAGCGCAGGACATAAGGGTATGTGCTCGGGACAGGCGGCGGACTTATATTATTCAGATAAAGAGTGCGACGCAAAGACCGTAGATTATATCAACGCTAACAAGACGGGTGCGCTTTTAGAAGCGTGCTTCGTGTGCCCGGCGGCTCTTGCAGGAAGAGCGGATGTGATCCCCCAGCTTTCAAAGATAGGCACGCTTTTCGGCGAGGTGTTTCAGATAAAGGACGACCTTCTCGACAGATACGGCGAGAGCGAAAAGCTCGGCAAGAGCGTAGGAAAAGACGACAAAGACAATAAGTCGACTACCTTGAATATACTCGGCGAGGAGAAGACGTACGAGCTTATCGAGGAAAAGAAGAACCAGATACTTTATATGACGGACTCCATCGGCGGACTTACATTCCTTCACGAGCTTACCGAATATATCGTCGAAAGAGATCGCTGAACAAAAAAGAAATTATGAGCGCACCTTGCAATAAGGTGCGTTTTATTTATAAAAATGTGATTTTTGTGTGCAAAAAGGCAATATTATAAAAATTGCTTGATATTTGAAAATAAATATGCTATTATTACATTCCATAGGTGGTGCAGTATTCTAGTCGGATTTCCGCATTCTGAAAACGGGGTTAAAAGACCGTAGCGGGCATATCGATGAAGTTTCTGGTGCATGCTTCCGTTGCCCAAACGGGGGTGTGTGCTGGAAGATAAGGTCTATGGGCGTTCCGTAACGGCATACGGAGAGCGACCCATTTACCGCGGAGGCTCAAATACGTGGAGAAGATTAAGTTCACGCTCTACGGTTTGAGATTAAACCTGCAATGTGGCAACAAAACGCTATGTGCAGTGTAGCCTGCCTTGAGTGGACGGTGTGGATCAGGGAACAACGAATAAGTTAAGGCCATTAACGAAAGCGATCGCTCTGTGAAACACACATCTGCAAAAGAGGCTGGGAATGTGGGGATCTGTCAATGAAAGATTCTAGGCTGTGCGGAGAACCGCTTATGCGTATCTGGGATTAAAGTGTGGTCTTAGTGGCGATTCAGTTGTGCGTTTGGCGACAGCGCACCGCCCTGTTTGAACGGAAACGGCTCCTGCGGTGACGGGGAGTACAGCGTGCGGAGAAACTCTACTGAACCTTATGCCGCAAAGTTTACTGGATGCGCAACCACCTCAATCGAAATTATCAAGGCGATGGGTCAGCCCACCGCCTTGTTTTTTAAGAAAATATCAAGAAAGAGTAAAGGAGTAAAAGAAAAATGGAAGAAATTCCCCGAAGTAGCGAGCAATACGATTACGAGTTCCCCGACGATTATACGCTCGGGCAAGAAGAGATCGTGATGATCACCCCTAAGGAGAAAAAGCAAGAGGAAGAAAAGTCCGAAAAGCCTCGCAAAACGCAAAAAAAGCCTGAAAAAAAGAACGCAGAGGAGAAAAAAGCGCTCGAAAAGCGCAAAAACGTCCGTTGGGTAATAAGGACGTTCCTTTTAACTCTTGTCCTGTCGTCGATATTTTTGATCATAACCGAGCAGGTGTCCGAGAAAGGCAACTTAGTACTGTCTCTCGTTTTGCTGGTGCTTCTCATTATGATAGGTATACTTTTCGATATGGTCGGAACTGCAACGGCGTCGGCAGACATTGAACCCTTCGTATCTAAGGCGGCGAGAAAGGACAAGTCTGCTATGATGGCGATAAAGATACTCCAGAACGCAGAAAAGGTATCGAGCTTTTGCAACGACATCGTCGGCGACATCTGCGGCGTAGTGTCGGGCGGATGCGCCTCGTCGATAGTAATAATCCTCTTAAACAACTTCACGTTGAACAATTTCGTAGTGTCCGTTGCGCTTTCTGCGTGCGTTTCCGCAATGACCGTAGGCGGCAAGGCGATAGGCAAGACGTTCAGCATGAAGAACAGCCACGAGATAATAGCGTTGGTCGGAAAAGTAGCTTCCGTTTTCAAGAAATAAGCCATGCGCCTTGATGTATATTTAGCAAACGACCCTTCCGTCAGATCGAGGACGAAGGCCAAAGAGATGATAGAAAAAGGTCTCGTAACGGTCAACGGCAAAACGGCAACCAAGCCGTCAGAGGATGTGACCGAACGGGATGAAGTCGTCATAACGGAAAAACTCAAGTACGTTTCAAAGGGCGGCGATAAGCTCGAAAGGGCGATCACCGCTTTTTCTTACGACCCGACGGGCAAGGTGTTTATCGACGTAGGCGCAAGCAACGGCGGCTTTACCGATTGCCTTCTTCAATACGGCGCAAGCAAGGTGTATTGCGTAGACGTCGGCGAGGGACAGCTCGACGAGAGAATAAAAAGCGATAGCCGCATAGTCGTTATGGATAACACCAACGGCAGGGACTTGAAAAAAGAGATGTTTGCGGAAAGCCCGATATACGCCGTTTCCGACGTTTCGTTCATTTCCGTAGAATTGATAATACCGCCGCTTTCCGAGATAGTAGAGGAGATGCTGCTCCTTATCAAGCCGCAATTTATCTGCGGCAGAAAGGCGCTTAACAAAAGCGGCATAGTAACGAGCGAAAAGGATAGATTAACTGCAGTTTTGAAAGTCAACGCCGCTCTTTCCCAAAACGGATTTCACACAAACGGCTTGACGGTCGGAGCGAGCGGAAAGAATAAGAACACCGAATACGTCTGCCTTGCGACCAAAAAAGAGGGCTACAGCGAGGAAGAAATTACTGCGATATTTGAGAAATTGCAATAATTTTATGCAAGACGCTTGAATATTTATGCATTTTGATGTAAACTAATACCGAGGACAATATGAAAGCGATCATACATTACAATATGACCCGTGACGTAAGCGGAATAAAGAGCACGCTTTTTGCCGAAAAGATGGCAAGCGCAGGCGTCGAGGTATATTTTGACAGCGACGTATACGGCTTCGAGAGAGCAACTGAAGCGGACTTTGAAAACGCCGATGTTCTAGTTACCCTTGGCGGCGACGGAACGGTTCTCGGCGTATCGTCAATAGCTACGAAGTATAACCTTCCCGTTTTAGGCATAAACATCGGCAATTTAGGCTATTTGACTGCGTTTGAGTATTCCGAAACCGACGAAGCGATAGCCCTGCTTACGGGCAGAAAACTGGTGCAAGAGGAACGATCCATGCTCGAAACGGTGGTTGACGGCAAAACGCATACTGCGCTCAACGAGATAGGCGTTCTTGCAAGCAGCGACGGCGAACTTCCCGCAAAGGTAGCCACCCTTTCTGCGTATTCTGACGGCGTAAAGGTAGATACCTTCCGTGCGGACGGACTTATAGTCGCAACGCCTACGGGCTCGACTGCGTATTCGCTTGCGGCAGGAGGTCCTATCATGGAGCCTTGCGTTTCGGCGATACTTCTGACTGCGATATGCTCCCATTCGCTCCACAATAGGCCGATACTCGTCAAAGAGTCGGCAAAGGTGGTCGTAGAGGTAGAAAAGTGCGCCTCGAGCTGCCACTTGGTAGCTGACGGCAAGCTTCTTTGCAAGCTGTCTGTCGGCGATAAAATAACGGTAAACGCCTCTTCAAAAAAGCTTACGCTTTTGAAAAGAGCAGACGAGAGCTTCTACGAGAAGCTGTATAAAAAAATGATAAGAGGAAACTAACAATGGAAAGAACTTCAAGACAAAGCAAGATACTCGAGATAATAGCGGCTTACGAGATAGAGACTCAGGAAGAGCTCGTAGCAAAGCTCCGTGAAGACGGCTGTCACGTAACGCAAGCCACCGTTTCGAGAGACATAAAGGAGCTTGGACTCATCAAGGCTCAGACGAAGTCTGGCAAGTATGCGTATTCCCACGTAGACAATCAGACGCATAAAATATCGGGCAAGATAGTCAATATGTTCCGTGAATCCGTAATATCCGTTGCGTCTTCGGGAAATCTCATCGTAATAAAGACTCTCAACGGCTCGGCGAACGCCGCCGCACTTTTAGTGGACAAGCTCGGCATGGACGAGATACTCGGATCGGTCGCAGGCGACGATACGTTGCTTGTAGTAGCGGCAAGCGAAAAAGCGGTAACGCTCATCAAAAAGAGGATAGAAGAAGAGATCGGATAAATGCTGAAAAGTCTTTTCATAAAAAACGTCGCACTGATAAAAGAGCTGTCGGTCTGTTTTGACGAAAGGATAAACGTCTTTTCGGGCGAAACGGGCGCAGGCAAGTCGATAATCATCGACGCACTCGAATTTATGCTCGGTGCGAAAGCGGATAAGAGCCTCATCAGACACGGCGAGGAGACTGCGCTTGTCGAGGGCGTGTTCGACATATCGGGAAGCGCACTTGCAAAATCGACGCTTCAAGGCTTTGGCTTTGACGATGACGACGAAGTGATGATAACTCGCTCGATGACGGTATCAGGTCGCAATGAGATAAGGATAAACGGCAGAGCTTCGACCCTTGCGATGCTGCGAGAGCTTACGTCAAAGCTCGTGGACGTGCACGGTCAAAGCGAGCATTTTGCCCTTTCAAAGGTAAGCACTCACTTGGAGCTTTTGGATAAGTTCGGCAAGGACGAGCTAAGCGGCAAAAAAGAGGAATTTGCGGCTGAATACGGCAAATTTACGGCGTTAAAGAGGGAGCTTGGCACTTTTGGCGGAAGCGAGGGCGAGCGAGCAAGACTTATCGACCTATACGGCTTCCAGATAGAAGAGATAGAGGAAGCGAACCTGAAAGAGGGCGAGGAAGAGGAACTCAACGCACGCTTTTCCGTAGTTACCCACGCCGAGAAGATAGCGACTGCGCTTTCAGCGGCGCACGAGGCTATGACGGGCGAGATGGGCGGCATGACGGCGTTTTCCGCCGCAAGAGAGGAGCTTTCGTCGATAGAGTCGTTAAGCGACAAGATATCGCCCTTGAAAGAGCGTTTAACGAGCTGTTTAATAGAGCTTGAAGATATAACCGAAACGGTCAGCGACCTTGCGGAAGAACTCAATTTCGACGAGAGAGAGGCTGATATAATAGCCGATAGGCTTGAACGCATAAAGTCGTTGAAGCGTAAATACGGCAACGGCTACGAGGAGATACAGGAGTACTTAAAAAAGACCCGTGCAGAGTACGACAAGCTCACGAACGCCGCTGACGAGATAGCGAGGATCTCTGCCGAAATATCGAGGCAAGAAGGAGTGCTTAGGCGTTTGGGCAAGGAGCTTTCAAACGCAAGACGAGACGTTGCGAAAAAGTTCTCTTCACGGATCGTAACGGAGCTTAAAGAGCTCGGCATGGAGAACGCAAGCTTTGAGGTAGAGTTCAAGGACGGAACATTCGAGGAGCTTTTGACAAAGGCCGGAATAGACAGCGTCGAGTTTATGTTCAGTGCCAATATGGGCGAACCCTTGATGCCCCTTGTAAAGGTAATTTCGGGCGGCGAGATGTCTAGATTCATGCTGGGCTTAAAGTCAATTACCGCAGGAATAGACAACATCGGAACGCTTGTATTCGACGAGATAGATACGGGAATTTCCGGTAAAATAGCGCACGTCGTTGCTGAAAAGTTCATCAAGCTTTCAAAAAGCTGCCAGCTTCTCGTAATAACCCACCTGCCGCAGATAGCTGCGTGCGGCGATGAGAACCTGCTCATCGCAAAGGGAGTTAAGGACGGCCATACCGAAACGAGCGTAAGGCTTCTTTCAAATAGCGAGAGAGTTTCCGAGATAATAAGGCTTTCGGGCGCAAAGGAAGAGTCGGATGCGGCTTGCGAGAATGCGAGAGAACTCATTTCTCATTACCAAAACCTAAAAGAGAAAAGATAAAAAAAAGAGCCGTTTTCCGAAAAGGAAGCGGCTTTCATTTTGCCCGTCCTTTGCTTTACAACTAAGGCGGCGGTATTGTATAATAATAAAGACGAAATAAAAACAAGGAGATAAGTATGGAAAAACTCAGAAACAAAAGGGGCTTTATCTGCGATATGGACGGTGTCATCTACCATGGCAATAATCTTCTCCCTGGCGTAAAAGAATTTGTGGACTGGCTATATAAAAACGATAAGCAGTTTTTATTCTTGACCAACAGCAGCCAGAAAACGCCAAAAGAACTGTCGCAAAAGCTCAAAAGAATGGGGCTTGACGTAGACGAGTCGCATTTTTACACCTCCGCATTGGCAACGGCATCGTTCTTGGCCTCTCAAAAGGAGAACTGCTCGGCGTTCGTATTGGGCGATGCAGGGCTCACAAACGCATTGTACGAAAAGAACATCTCGTTCAACGACGTCGATCCCGACTACGTAGTCATCGGCGAGACGAATAATTACAGCTTTGAGAACATCTGCAAGGCGACGAACTTAGTGCTCAAAGGCGCAAGACTCATTGCGACGAACAGCGACGTAACAGGACCTGTCGAAAACGGCATAGTGCCTGCGTGCAAGGCGTTAGTTGCTCCGATAGAGCTTGCGACCGAACGCAAGGCGTACTTTGTCGGCAAGCCCAACCCCTTGATGATGCGTGCGGCACTCGAACGCTTCCACGACGTAGAGATACACAGCAAGGACGTAGCAATGATAGGGGACAGAATGGATACCGACATAGTCATCGGCATCGAGTCCGGTATAGATCCCATATTGGTGCTTTCGGGCGTAACGGACGAGGAAGAAGTCAAGAAATATCCGTATAGACCGAGACTTATCTTAAACGGTGTCGGCGATATAGCGAAATAACGGCAATATCAAGGTAAATTCATGCGTTCAGGAGTTAGATATGACGAAAGCAGAAAGAGCAAGAGAACTGTTTTTAGAGGGCTATAACTGCTCGCAGAGTATCGCAGGTGCGTTTTGCGACGAGTTGGGACTTGACTTTGAAAGTGCCGTAACGTTGTCGGCTGGCTTTGGCGGCGGTATGGGCAGACTAAGAGAGGTATGTGGTGCTTTTTCGGGAATAACTCTCGTTTTATCGTCTGTTTGCGGCTACAAAGAGCCCGACGATACAAAAAAGAAGGCGCTATACGAAAAAGTTCAGACGCTTGGGAAAGAGTTTAGAAAGCGCAACGGAGCGCTCCTTTGCAGGGATATACTCTCCCTTCAGGCAAACGAAAAGACCGACCCGACGCCCGAAAAAAGAACAGAAAAATACTACGCGTCACGCCCGTGTGCGACCGTAGTATATAATGCGGCGGCTGTGCTTGAAGAATTTTTATCATCGCAGGCTGAATAAAAAACAACGCAAAAAATACCGAAAGCTTGGCAAAACGCCGAGCTTTTTTAATTTTCAGGAAATTTTTTTTCTAAAACCACCGTTTTATATCAAAAAACGCTTGACAATAACAATACTTCGTGATACGATGTATTACGCAAAGGGAGGTATGCGATGGACGTACAGTTAAAAAGAGGACTGCTTGACGTTTGCGTATTGGCGGCGATAAAAAACGAGGACTCCTACGGCTACAAGATGATCAAGGACATGAAGCCGTACTTAGAGCTTTCCGAATCAACGCTGTATACGATATTAAAGCGGCTCGAGCTATCAAAGATGCTGACGGTGCGAACTGCCGAGCACGAGGGAAGACTGAGGAAGTATTACCACATAACGCCGCTCGGCTTACAGCGTATCGAGGAATTTAAGGACGATTGGCAGGAGATAATGTCGATATACAGGTTCGTAACGAAGGAGGATAACGCCGATGACTAAAAAGGAATTTTTACAAAGGCTTGAAAAGGGCTTAAAGGGCGTGCCGAAAGAGGATATAGAGGAAAGAGTTGCCTTTTACGGCGAGATGATAGACGACCGCATAGAGGACGGACTCAGCGAGGAAGAGGCGGTAGCAAACGTCGGAGACGTCGATGGAATTATATCGCAGATAATTGCAGACGTGCCGCTGACAAAGCTCGTCAAAGAGAAGATACGCCCCAAGCGTACGCTCAGCGTCTGGGAGATAGTTCTGATAGTGCTCGGCTTTCCCATCTGGTTCCCGCTCGGAATTGCGATATGTGCGATAGTGTTATCTGCGTACATAGTCCTTTGGGCTTTGGTGCTTTCGCTTTGGGTGATAGATCTTGCATTTGCCGTTACTGCGATAGGCTTAGTAGCGGCAGGCGTTGTATCGCTTGTAGGCGGCGGAGTACGAGGCACGGTAGTCATCGGCACGGGAATCATCTTTGCGGGGCTTTCGATACTTCTGTTCTTCGGCTGTAAATACGCAACCAAGGGAGCGGCATTGCTCACAAAGAGAATAACGCTTTGGATAAAGAGTTTGTTCATCAAAAAGGAGGAAATATAATGAAAAAGGCATTAAAGTGGTGCATAGCGGCGGTCGTACTGATAGTAATTGGCATTGCGGTATGCGTTATCGCAATAGCTGTAGACGGCGGATATGAAGGAGGTATGGGAACTGTGAGATACGAAGAAAACACGCATGAAGTAAATGAAAGCTTCAGGAACATAAGCATAGATACGGAAACAGCAGATGTTGAGCTCGTATTGAGCTTAGGCGGAACGACGAGAGTCGAATGCGTAGAAGACAGCAAGGCAAAGCATATCGTAACGGTCGATGGTGATACGCTGACGATAAAAGTAGACGACAAGAGGTCGTGGTTCGACCACTTCGGCATAAATATCGGCACGGCAAAGATAACGGTATATTTACCTGCGAGCAAGTACGAGGAGCTTACGATAACCGACGTCTCGGGCTCAGTAGATATTCCAAAGGAGTTTTGTTTTGATAACTTAAGCGTTGAAGTGATCACGGGAGATATAAATTGCTACGCTTCGGCAAAAGGCTCGGAAAGCTTCACCGTAACGACGGGCGACGTAACGATTGCTGGGATTACGGCTGAAAATATCGACGTAAAGGTAACTACGGGCGGTGTTGATATAGAAAACGTTGCGGCATCAAAAGACATTTACGTCAAGACGACGACGGGACGAGTAGATCTTAAAAATATCACTTGCGAGAATATTACGTCGAAAGGCACGACTGGAAGATTAGTCCTTAAAAACGTAATAGCAAATGGCAAAATGAACGTCGAGAGAACGACTGCAACGATAACGTTTGATGCTTGCGATGCAAAAGATATACATGTCAGCAACACGACGGGCGACGTCGAAGGAACGCTCCTTACGGGCAAAAACTTCTCCGTAAAGACGACGACTGGCGATATAAGCGTACCGCAAAACAGCGACGGCGGCAAATGCGAGATAACGACGACCACGGGAGATATTTCTATAACGGTAAAATAACGACTATCGCAAGAACTGCGGCAAAAGAGCCTGAATTTCAGGCTCTTTTGATATTTTAACGGGCTTTTTGCTCGAAAAGTAGCCAAATTACGCATTTAGCGACAAAAATCGGCTTCGATATTGACAAAGCGATATAAAAGGTATAAAATCTAAATGAACGAATTCAAAAAAAGAGGTATTGATATGTTATCTCAAGAAATAGTAAAGCTCGTCGAGACGAGATTCAAAGTAACCGACGTTACCGAAAAGTCCTATGAAAGCCTGAAATACCCCAAGCTTTTGCCTATGATGAGGTTTTCGTTGAAAAAATACATTGTTGAGGGCTTTGGTAGCTTGTTTACCATGGATACGACTGCGATGGGCGGTATGATGACCCTTTCCACCGTCGTATTGACGCCCAATTCAGGAAAGAACGTACCCTTCCTTCTCATCGATACGATGGATATGAAAAAGAAGAGCCTTTCCTACGTAGAGTTTTACGACAAGACGGAAAAGGGTGCGTTGTGTAATACGCTTGATCCTCTTGCCGAAGAATACAAGGACATCCCCGATTACGCCGAAAAAGAGGGCTGGTATATCGCAGAGAGGACTCCGTATTCGCTGATAAAAGGCGGAGAGGGCGTAGATAAAGAGACTCTTTCCAAGATGACGCTTGACGCCGCAAAAAGATATATAGACGAGGCGGCTGCCGCTGAAACAAAGGAAGAAAATCTCAACACCCTCCGCACATTCCAAAACGATATGTGCGAAAAGGGCAATCCTTCTACCACAACGCTCGAAAAGCTGTTTGGCAAAGAGGGCGCAAAGGAGTTTTTCAAAACTGTAATAATGCCCGTATAAGAGATTTACGGATCAACTAACCGACGGAATAATTGCAAAAAGCGTTCGTCGGTATCAAGCAATAGCTCGGGGTGGAACTGAACGAAGATAAAAAATCGTTTGGTTTTATCTTCTATGCCTTCAACGACTCCGTCGCTTGAAATAAGAGTAGCCGAAAGACCCTTTGCAAGCGTTTTTACCGCTTGGTGATGTATGGAATTGACTGATACGCTTTCGCCGAAAATATCGGGCAATATACCGCCTGAAACGCTGCTTACAAAGTGCGTCTGCACGAGCTTTTTCTCGGGCAAAAAGTGGTTTTGAAAGCCGTTTTTTTCAAGGTCCTGCCAAAGCGTACCGCCAAACGCCACGTTGGCAAGCTGTATCCCTCGGCAAATGCCGAGAGTTGGCAGATCTGATTTTTTTGCGGCACGAAGAAGAGCTATCTCCGTATCGTCCCGAACGGGGTCAACGTCGCTCGAAAAGGCGTTTTCTTCGCCGTAAAGCCTCGGGTCGACGTCTCCGCCGCCCGTCAGAACGAGAGCGTCATAGCCTGAAAGTGCGTTTAGCGCATCGCTGTCACTTATTTTGCGAGGAAGCTCGCTTGCAAGAGCTCCTACTCTCTCTATCGCACTGATATAATTTGAAAGCCTGCTGCGAGAGCCGTTAGCAATAGCTACCTTTCGCATAAGATCACCCCGATAACAAATATATTGCGACGGGTTAAAAAATGTTAACAATAGCTTGCGAAAAAAGCCTTGAAACGCCGTGCGTTTTATGATAAGATAAAATGGAGGAGTAATGGAAGACAAAAGGTTAACGCCGTTTGGCATTGCATTGCGCTATATTCGTGGAAAATATAATATCTCTGCGTGTGAGATGTCAAATGCGCTTGGAATATCGAGAGCGTATCTGTCTGCGATAGAGCTCGGCAAACGCCCCATTCCGCCGAAATTCGAGTCGGCGATAATGCAAAATCTCGTGCTAAAAAAGGAAGACGAGCGCATGCTCCGTAAAGCTATCGTCGATACCTACGAGCAGATAAGCATAGATGCGTCTCGGCTCAACGACAAGCAGAAACGGATATTATGCCACATCGCAGAGAATCGCTTGACGAAGGAGCAAACGAACAGAATTCTTAAGATAATAGAGGAGTAAAACATGCTGCTTACAATAAATACTTTAACGCCCTTTGCAAAGATATTGATAGTGATATTCGCCGTAATGACGGTCGTTGGAATACTTGTAATGGGTATAGATAAAAGTCGGGCTAAAAAAGGCGATTGGCGCATAAAAGAGAGCACTCTTTTTCTCGTTGCCTTGCTTTTCGGCGGCGTAGGTACGACATTTGGCATGATAATATTCAGACACAAGACCAAGCACTGGTACTTCGTAGTTTTCATGCCACTTCTTGCCGTGCTTAACGTCCTTGCGATAATGTTTTTGTCGTCCTTAAATTACGGCATAACGCCGCTTGTATAAAATGGAGGGAAATATGACCAATCAAGATTATTTTGACATGCTGAAAATTCGCCGTTCTTATCATAAGTTTGATGAAATGAACGGCAGCTTGACTAAAGGCGAGCTTTCAGAGATAGAAGCTTTTCTCAAAACGACGAAGCCCCTCGATCCGACGATAAAGGTCGAAACGAAGATAGTCAAGAAAGAGGAGACGACCTTGCAGGTCGGCGAATACGCTATTTTGTATTATAGCGAGCAAAAAGAGGGCTGGCTTGAAAACGTAGGCTATATCGGCGAGCAAGCAGATCTTTTTTTGGAAAGTAAAGGCATAGGCTCTTGCTGGTACGGCATTGCCAAAGTCGAGGAAACGGAGAGGAACGGACTTTCGTTTGCGATAATGATAGCGATAGGCAAAGTCCCGAAAGAAACTCTCAGATGCTCGGACAGCGAGTTTAAGCGCAAACCCCTTGCGGATGTATGGCACGGCGAAAACTTCCGTGAAATAGGCGATATCGTCCGTTTTGCGCCCTCTGCCGTCAATTCGCAGGTATGGCTCGTCGAGGAAGAGGAGAGCGGTCTGAAGCTATACCGCAACCGTGTAAACGTCGGGCTCATACCCGTTGAGAAGATAGAGTACTTCAACAAGGTTGATATGGGCATATTTATGTTCTTCTTAGACACCGTCTTAGAAAAATTCGGCAAAAAGTTTGAAAGAACGCTCGAATATAAGCCTCTTTCCGAAACTAGAGTACTCACATCGACGTACGAAATAAAATAATAGAGTAAAAACAAAGCGTCCGCTTGAAACAAGCGGACGCTTTGCTAAAAGGAAATATATAGGTAGGAAAAAATATGATTAACAAAATGAAATAAGTATTTGACCTATCGTTCATTTGTTTTATGGCTATATAATATCATTTGATTATAGTTAAAATACAAAAAAGTTGTGGTAAACCTGTGTGAAAAGGCAAAAATTGCGAATAAGTATTCCTTTTTCAAACATTGTGTGATAAAATATTATTACAAAAAGCATAGCGATATGCTTTTTGCTGAATAATGGAGAGTATTTAGTATGTATAAGATTTTTCTCGTCGAAGACGATAGGAACATCAGCTCGCTTTTGAAGTCGTATCTTGAAAACGAGGGCTACGAGGTAACGCATTATTCCTCCGAAGCCGAGGCGATAAAGCATATAACCGATCCTGCCGACCTATATATCCTCGACATCATGCTCGAATCTGACATGAGCGGCTACAACATCCTTCGTGAAATAAGGAAGCACAACAACACCCCTGCGATATTTATCTCTGCAAGGGATAAAGACTACGACAAGATATTGGGCTTCGAGATGGGCGCAGACGATTACGTCGCCAAGCCCTTTTCACCTCGTGAAGTCGTTTTGAGGGTAAATAACATCATTCGCAGAACGTACATGAAGGCCGATATGAAGCCGCAATATAAAAACTACACGGTAGACGTCGAATCCCGCTTGGTCAAGGACGGCGACAAGCCGATAGACTTAACGACCAAGGAGTTTGAGCTTTTCATCTACCTTTTGAAGAACAAAAACGTTGCGCTTTCCCGTGATAAGATACTCAGCAACGTATGGGAAGAAAACTACTTCGGGAGCGACCGAGTAGTAGACGACCTCATGAGGAGACTCAGAGGCAAACTGCCCGATGCGGACATAGAAACGATATACGGATACGGATATAAGCTTCAATGAACAGACTAAAACTTTCAACGCAAATATTGGTCATAGTCATGTGCTGCGTTGTAGCGATACCAGTCATAGTCTTTGCTTTCATAACGCCCATCATGCGACTTGCGGTATCGAATAATATTTACAGCACCTTGGACTACCAGCTCGACCTCACTTTTTCGGACTCCAACAAGCTCCTTAACTCGCTTATGATAATAACTCCGGGCGGAGAGATATCTCACATCAACTTAAAGGAGTCGGAGAATGTCATAACGCTTGACGACGTAGACTCGCTGATAGAGGAAGTGCAAAAAAAGCCCGCAGGGGACAGCAGAGGCAATATAAGGATGCGTGCAGGCGGATTTATCTACTACGTTTGCAGAGTGTACGAAGATAAGAGTGCGAAGATAGCCTTCACGGCGTCGGGTAACATCTCGACGAGCGAAACGCTGATGAAATATGTTGCGCTTTCGATGCTGTTTATGTTGCTCCCCGTAATATTCCTGCTTGTCTGGTTCTCCTACTTTTCACGGTCGATACATTCGATTGAGCGTGCGGTAACGGACGACACGGTGAAGAAAAAGTGTATGTCAAAGGAGCTTCAATCGCTTTCCGACACGATAGACGTATATAAAGAGGAGATAAAGGAAGCGACCGAGCAAAAGCAACGTCTTTTGCAGAACATCTCGCACGAGCTGAAAACGCCGATAACGACGATAAAGATGTATGCAGAGGGCATAGAGGACGGAATATATAAGGACGGCGACATCAAAAAGTCCACCTCGATAATAAAAGAGGAGACCGACGTACTTCTTGACCGTGTTACCAAGATAATGAACATCAACAAGCTCTATCATATCGAGACGAGCGAAGTGCCGCAAAGGTACGAAAAGATAGTGCTTGCCGAGGTAATGTTCGAGATGCTTGAAAAGTATGAAAAGCGTGCTCCTTACGTTCATTTCGAGGCAGAGCTTGAACGCTCCGAGTGGAGGGGCAGCAACGACATCTGGCGCACGATAATAGAGAACGTGTTCGACAACAATATCAAGCACGGCGCAAAGAATATAAAGATAACGATGAATAAAGGCGTTCTCATAATAGAGAACGACGGCGACAAGATAGAGGAGGAGATATTCGACCGCATCTTCGAGCCGTTCATGAAAGGGCAAAACGGCAACTTCGGACTCGGACTTAACATAATCCAGCGTGCGTTGAAGCTATTAAATTACAAGGTAGAGATCAAAAACGCTGACGGCGACCACGGCGTCATATATAAGATCTCCGAAAAATAAAATTCTTTTCCTCTAAAAAAGAGAAGCTCCTAAAAAGGAGCTTTTCTTGGTTTTACAAGCGACTTCGTTGTTTTTTTGGATCATTTTGTAGAAAGGAGAATAAATATTATAGCGTATGTCGCTTTGTTAAAACTCTTTTTTGAGCTTTTCGTAGATCTTGCTCTCGATACGAGAGATCTGCACCTGCGATAAGCCGAAATATCCTGCGATCTGGCTTTGCGTCATATCTCTGAAATAGCGCAAAAGTATGATCTTTTTCTCTCTGTTGTCAAGCTTGGAAATACCCTCCTTCAATATGAGCATCTCGTCTATCTTGTCTGTCTTGTCTCCGCATTTAAGCCTGTCAAGAAGGGGCGTATCGTCATCTTCGGAGCGTTCAAAGACTGATATGGGCATTTTCGAGGAGTCGAGTGCATAAACTACGTCCTCTTCAGAAACTGCAAAATGAGCGGCTATCTCAGAGATCTTCGGGTCGTCGTCGTGCGATAGCTTATATTCTTCAGAAAATCTCGCTATCTTGAAGGACAAGACCTTGATGCTCCTTGACACCTTGATATATCCGTCGTCCCGAAGGTATCGCTTTATCTCTCCCATCACCATCGGCACGACGTAGGTAGAGAACCTGACGTTAAAGCTCGTGTCGAAGTTGTTGATAGCCTTGACAAGGCCTAACGACGCAAGGGAGAAAAGGTCGTCATATTCGATGCCTTTATTGAGAAACCTCTTGATTATGCTTTTGAGAAGAGGTGTGTTTTCCGTAATAAGTATCTCTTTTGCGTTTTCATCGCCCTTTTTCGCCTTAGTAAGAAGCTCCATCGTCTCCGAATGCTCCAGCATAAGTCCACCTCGCCCATATAGTATGTAAGAAAACGCATTGCAAGGCTTTTTCAGCCGATAGTCTTAGTAAGCCTCACGATAAGCCCGCTCGGCTCGTTTTTGGCGACTTCTACCTTGTCGCAAAGAGCTTGCATAACGGCAAACCCGAGCCCTGCCCTTTCCTCGTCGGGCTTTGTGGTATAAAACGGCTTCATAGCGGCGTGTATGTCGCTTATGCCGACTCCCTTGTCGCTTATCTCGATAACGGCGGTCTTGCCGAAGACCTTGACGCTCACCTCGACCTCTCCGCCGTCTGTGTAAGCGTGTACGACCGAGTTTGTAACTGCTTCCGATACGGCGGTCTTGACGTCGTTTATCTCCTCGACGGTCGGGTCGAGCGACAGCACGAACGAGGCGACTGCGCTTCGTGCGAAAGCCTCGTTTTCAGATACGGCGTCGAATTTCATATATAATTTCTTGTCCATGATAGCACTCCTTTTTTTTGTAATACGGTCAGCTTATTTTCGGCATGACCTGATAAAGCCCCGACGTAACGAGTACCTTCTCGACATTGGGCTTTGGGTTTTTGATATAGACCGTTGCGCCTTTACCTTTAAGCCTTTTGTACCGTCCGAGCATAAGCCCAATGCCGGTAGAGTCGGTAAAATCAAGCGCAGACAGCTCGTAGATCGCACTCTCGATATACAGCGAGTCGATAAGCTCATCGAGCTTTTCCCGTGCAGGCTTTGCCGAATGCTCGTCAAGCTCTCCCGAAAAATATAAAACGAGCGTGCATTTTGAATAGGAATATTTGATCTCCATATATCACCTCAGATTGTTTTCCCTCATCAGAAATGATGATACTACGTTATTTCCTTCGGTGCGTAGGAGAAAACTTGCGTATGAGTCTACTATTGTCGAAAACACAGAAGAAGCCTTTTCCAACGCATAAAAATTGTATAAACGGAGAATTTAAGTATAAAAATTCAAAAAAATTACCGAATCGGACTAAAAATCCGTTGACAAATGGCTTCGATGCGAGTATTATAATAACAAGTTAGCGTACTAAAGTGCGCAAAAAGGACGACGCAATGAGAAACGTATCGAGCATTTATTATTATTACTTTTACTTTACGGAGATCGAGTAAATATTTGCTGCGATAATTTTTGCGTTACAAAAAACGAAACACAAGGACTTATCGTGAGGTAAGTCCTTATTTTTTTAGGATAAATTTTTTTAAGGAGTATATATATGAAAAAGCTTGGAAAGATCACGAAATTAGCAGCTATATGCTTATCACTCGTACTTTTAGTCTCGATGACCGCTTGCGGCAACGAAACGAAAAACAAAGACCACTTCGTCGTAGGCATCTGTCAGTTGGTAACGCACGATGCACTCGATGCGGCAACGCAGGGCTTCAAGGATGCTTTGACCGAGGAGCTTGCAAAAGAGGGCAAGACGGTAGAGTTCAAAGAGGGCAACGCCGCAGGCGACTCCAACACTTGCGTAACTATAGCCAACGGCTTCGTATCGGCAAAAGTCGACCTTATCATGGCAAACGCAACTCCGGCATTTCAGGCGGCAGCGAACGCTACGCTCGACATCCCTGTATTGGGAACTTCGATAACGGCGTACGGCGTTGCGCTTGAAATGGACGATTTCGATGGCACGATAGGTGGCAACCTTTCGGGAACGAGCGACCTTGCTCCTATTGACGAACAGGTAAATATGATGCTTTCCTTAGTCCCCGACGCTCAGACGGTAGGAATCTTGTACTGCTCTGCCGAGCCTAACTCCAAATACCAGTCGGACGTTGCCGAGGAGCTTTTGAAAAAAGCAGGCAAGACCGTAGTAGTCAAGACGTTCAGCGACTCGAACGACATCTCGGCGGCATTGAACGCAATTTGCGACAGCGTAGACCTCATCTTCGTTCCGACGGACAACACCGTAGCGTCTAACACCGGTATCATCGACCAGATCTGCAGTCTCAAAGGCGTTCCCGTATTTGCAGGCGAAGAGGGCATCTGCAAGGGTTGCGGCTTCGCAACGCTTTCGATAAGCTACTACAACATCGGCGTCAAGACGGGCAAGATGGCGGCTGAGATACTTCTCGGCAAGGCAGATATTTCCAAAATGGCTGTTCAGTACGACGAAACCCCCGTCAAGAAGTTTGTCAAGGATCGTTGCGAGGCGTTGGGAATAACGGTACCGTCTGATTACGAAGAGATAGAAAGATAAGGAGAAAAACATGGGTATACTAAACGCAATACCGGGCGCAGTAGCGCAAGGACTAATATGGGGAATAGCGGCGATAGGGCTGTATATCAGCTACCGGGTGCTCGACTTTTCCGATCTTACGGTTGACGGCTCGATATGCACAGGCGCATGCGTTGCGGCGATGCTGTTACTTGGCGGCGTAAACGTCTGGATAGCTATGCTTGCGGCGTTTGTTGCAGGAATGCTGTGCGGACTTATCACGGGACTTTTCCACACCAAGATGGGCATACCCCCGATATTGGCAGGAATTCTAACTCAGCTCATTCTGTGGTCGGTAAACCTCAAAATATTGGGACAGGCTAACAGGGCGTTGAACCCGAGACAGTTAGACCTCATAATAACCCAGCTCAAAATAGGTCCGTCGTTGCTCGTTTTGGTAGCGTTCGTCGCAGTCATCATCGCAATACTATATTGGTTCTTCGGAACGGAGCTCGGCTCTGCGATAAGAGCAACGGGCTCTAACGAGAAAATGGCTCGTGCTCAGGGCATAAATACGAGCTTTTGCAAGGTATTTGCGCTTATGATATCCAACGGCTTAGTATCCCTTTCGGGTGCGCTTCTGGCGCAATATCAGGGCTTTGCCGACATAAATATGGGACGAGGTGCAATAGTCATCGCGCTTGCGGCGATAATAATCGGCACGACCCTCGTCAAGATGATAAGCCACAATTTCGCAGTCAAACTGTTCGGTGCGGCGCTCGGCGGAGTAATTTATTACATCGTATATCAGGTAATAATCGCGCTTGGCTTCGATACCGACCTTCTCAAGATGCTGTCTGCGATAGTCGTTGCGATATTCTTGGCAATACCGTACTGGAAGAAAAAAATGAGCGAGAGACCGAAAGGAGAGAAAAATGCTTGAACTTAAAGGAATAAAAAAGACCTTCCACAAAGGCACGTTGAACGAAAAGGTAGCTCTCGACTTAGAGGATTTCAAGATAAACGACGGCGATTTCGTCAGCGTCATCGGTGGTAACGGCGCAGGCAAGTCGACGCTTATGAACATAATAAGCGGCACCCTTCTCCCCGACGAGGGAAAGATAACTCTCGACGGCGTAGACGTCACCATGCTTTCCGAGCACAAGAGAGCAAAGTTCTTGGGAAGAGTTTTCCAGGACCCCATCATGGGCACTGCCGCTAACATGCAGATAGAGGAAAACCTTGCGCTCGCAAAAAGACGAGGCGAGAAAAGAGGCTTCGGCTGGGGCATAACCAAAGCCGAAAGAGAGGAATACAAGAAGCTTTTGAAGGACTTTGACTTAGGACTCGAGGACAGACTGACGTCGAAAGTAGGGCTGTTATCGGGCGGACAGAGACAGGCGTTGACTCTTATCATGGCAACGCTCAAAAAGCCCAAGGTATTGCTCCTTGACGAGCACACGGCGGCACTCGATCCCAAGACGTCTGCAAAGGTCATGGGTCTTACCGAAAAGCTTGTCAAAGAGAACGAGCTGACGACGCTCATGATAACGCACAACATGGCAAACGCCATCGAGTACGGCAACAGGCTGATCTTAATGCAGAGCGGCAAGATAATATACGACGTTTCGGGCGAGGAAAAGGCAAAGCTCACCGTCAAGGACCTGCTCGACAAGTTCAGCGACACGGCAAAGGAGCTCGTCAATTCCGACAAAGTAATGCTTGGCTAAAAAGAATACACCAACACTTTATATCATATACCTTCATAAAAAATAAAAATGCACGAGAAATTCGTGCATTTTTGCGTATACGCAAAAGTTTTTGCCATATAGAGAAATATTTGCCGCAAAATAAGGCACAATAAGCGTATGGAGAAAAAAGACAGAGTAGATCCGTGGCTGCTTATTCTCGGCGGCACGCTGACGGGGCTTGCGAACGGGCTTTTTGGCGGTGGCGGCGGTATGATAGTCGTGCCCTTTTTGATATATTTTGCGGGTCTCGAACCCAAAAAAGCGCACGCAACGGCGATAGCGGTTATCCTCCCCGTAACGATCGTCTCGGGGCTAATATACCTCAATAGCTTCGATATATCCTTAAAAAAGCTGTTGCCGTCAACGATAGGAGTAATAGTCGGCGGAGTGTTAGGCGCATACGTTTTGCCGAAGCTTCAGAATAGCTTCGTCATGCTTCTTTTTGCCGCAATAATGATATTGGCAGGAGTGAGACTTATCATGGGGTAGATTTCATTGCGTTTATGGTGGCAGGCTTTTTCGGAGGAGTGTTAGGCGGTATGGGCATGGGCGGCGGTACTCTCCTGATACCCATTCTGACAGTTATCTTAACGGTATTTCAGCACGAGGCGCAGGGCATAAATCTGCTGTCCTTTATCCCGATGGCGATAATAACCGTCGTCATGCACGCCAAAAATAAAATGATAACGTGGCGTTACGCACTGTTAGTAATGCTCCCTGCGATAGCCTCGTCCGTGATTTCCTCTCTTTTCTCGGCAAAGCTTTCGCAAAGCGTGCTTTCGACCTCGTTTGGCATATTTTTAATAGCGCTGGGAGTGTTTCAGATGATAAGCGAGCTAATAAAGCTTTTCAAAAACGGAAGCGGAACGGAAAAAGAAGAGGAAAAGGGAACGTCCGAAGCCCCTTGCGAAAAAGCCACGGATAACGAGTAGAAGATAGTTGCCTTTAACGAGCTTTTTGACAAAAATCGAAGAGTCGACGGCTCAAAAAGCAATTTTTTTTGAAAAAAAAGTTGAAAATAGTGCAAAAATTTTCAATTTGGGTCTATACAAACCGAAAAATGTGTGATACAATAAGTTAGACTAAGGTAACAATATCTTTTTTTAACGACATAATTTTTTTAGAGAGGATAGATAATTTTGGAAAAGATTGCAGTAATCGATCTCGGATCAAATTCCGCAAGACTGGTCATCGCCAACGTATTGGAGGGTGGATACTTCTTCGTTGCCGATGAATGGAAAGAAGCGGTCAGATTAGGTCAAGACATGGAAAGAGACGGCTTTTTGAAGCCGCAGAGGATCCAGCACACGATCAGAACGTTAAAGATGTTCAAGCAGCTATGCGATGCTGAGGGCGTAAGCAAAATAGTCGCCGTAGCGACAGCAGCCGTTCGTCGTGCAAAGAATCAGAAGAGCTTCCTCGACGAGGTATATTCCTCGACGGGGCTTATGTTCCGCGTGCTCACAGCTCAGGAAGAGGCTGCGTACGTATATCAGGGCGTAATAAATTCGATGGAGATCCCGAAAGGAATAATCCTTGAGATAGGCGGCGGCTCCACGAAGATTGTATATTACAACCGCAGGAACATTCTTGCGTACGAGACCTTGCCGTTCGGCAGCGTATCGCTCACAGAGAAATTTGCGATAGACGGACTGTCCCCAAAGGAGCAGACGCAGAAGATAGAGGAGTTCTTCACCGAAGAGCTTTCGAGGATACCGTGGCTCAAAAACGTTGACCCCGACGCACAGCTTATCGGCGTAGGCGGCTCGTTCAGGAACCTTGCCAAGATGTCGCAAAAGGTCAGGAGATACCCCCTCGATATGGTCCACAACTACCGCATTCAGAAGCACGATTTCATCACGATATACGAGCTTATCCGCGGACTCGACCTTGACAGAAAGATGAACATAAAGGGTATGAGCAGCGGCAGAGCGGACATTTTGCCCTCTGCGTTTGCGGCAATGAAAGCGTTCTCCGATTATATCAACAACGAGGAGTTCGTAATATCGTCGGCAGGACTCAGAGAGGGAATATTCTTCAACAATGTCTGCCCGCAGACGCTCGAAAAGCCCATTTCCGACGTATTGGGACATTCCCTTATGACGTATATTCAGGGCTACCAGCTCGATTATAACCACACCGAGCACGTGATCAATCTCTCGTTGCAGCTTTTCAAACAGCTCCGTGTATTGCACAAGTTCCCGAGAAGCTACATAAAGATCTTGCGTGTTGCGGCGGCACTACACGATAGCGGCATGAGAGTGAAGTTCTACGACCACCAGAAGCATTCGACCTACGTAATATTGAACTCCAACCTTTACGGAATCAACCACCGTGACTTAGTCATGGCGGCGTTCGTCGCAGGTTGCCACCACAAAGAGAACGTTCAGATGCAGAACTGGGTACGCTACAAGGAGCTCGTTTCGGACGAAGATCTCGATGCAGTCAAGAAGCTCGGCGTAATAATCCGCCTTGCAGAAAGCTTGGACAAGTCCTCGAGAGGGCTCGTTAAGTCGATAAACTGCGACGTGTTGGGTGATTCCGTCATCATGAAGACGGAAGTCGAGGGCGACGCTACAATGGAGCTTAAGGACGCTATGAACGCCCTGCCCGAATTTAAGCGTGCGTTCAAGAAGAACCTCAACATTTTATAAGAAAAAAATATAAAGCCTCTTTGACTTGAAGTCAAGGAGGCTTTTTTAATGCTTAAAGAATTTAGTTGCTCGACGAATTGCGAAGCACGAGTGTGGTCATGACCTCCGTCTTCGTAGAGAATTTTTCTCCGCTTGCCAGGCAAAACAGCTTTTCGACGGCAGTCTCTCCCATAAATCGCTTCGGCACGTCCACGGTAGAAAGGGTAGGTGATAGGTACTCGCAGATAGGCATATTGTCAAATCCGACGATAGCGACGTCATTCGGGACGTTATAGCAAAACTCCGCAAAAGCCCTCATTGCGCCCTGTGCGATAAGGTCGTTGTCGGCAAAGTAACAGCGAGAGAGCTTCTCACCGCTTGCAAGAAGTGCTTTCATGTCGGCGTATGCCCCGTCTGCAGAGGGGGTAAGCTCGTGTACGGTACAGCTCGACGAGGAAAGCCCGTTTTTACGCACCGCCTTATAAAACCCGTCCGCCCTCGACTCAAAGTTAGGGATGCTGAACGAGGAGTGCAGGTATCCTGGTGTCGTTCTGAATTTTTTGATGAGATGATCGGTTGCGGCGAACGCTCCCTGCACGTTGTTGATAACGACCGAGCTTACGGGCAAGCACTCGAAATAGCCGTCGAGAAATACGATGGGGAGATCCGTTTTAGAAACGCTTTTCGCAGTCTGCTCGTCCATTTCGGTCGCAAGTAGGATGATGCCTTTTGAGTTAAAGGAGTGCGACAGACTTTCTCCCTCATAAAGATACGAGATGTTGAGTTTAAATCCACGCTTTCTGCACCCTGCCGCAACGCCTTGCGATAGCTCGGAGAAGAATGGCGTGTCAGAAACGACCGCACCGCTTTTGACGTATAAAATAAAGTCAATAACGCCCGATGACAGGTCTTTTTTAAGCTCCAACCCCTGCTTTTCCGCTTCTTCGAGCACTGCCGCACGTGTCTTGTCGGACACTCCGTACTTGTTGTTGAGTGCCATTGATACCGCAGCTTCCGATAAGCCTAAGCTCTTTGCTATAGATTTTGCCGTCGGCTTCATAACGTTCTCCTTTCATGTTTTTTTTCTTTAAGTATATTGGAATTAAGTAATTTAGTCAATGATTTACTTAAGATTTTGCAAATATTAAGTATTTTGGTCTTGAAATAGGGAAAAAGCCGATATATAATTTAAGTATAAGATAGTGAAAGCGTATGCTTTCAAAAATGGCTATCAGGAGAACGGTATGGAAGTCAAGAGATTTGAACGCTTTGAAACAAGTTTGACGGCAAAGGTATCGGGGAATCCCTTTGATACGGACTTTTACGCAATGGTAACGATGCCCGACGGGGCAAAACAGAAAATAAACGGCTTTTACGACGGAGACGATGCGTTCAAGCTCCGTGTAATGCCCGAAAAGATAGGCAGATACACCTACGAAACGGTATCGAGCGTTTCGGAGCTGAACGGCAAGACGGGCGAATTTACCTGCGTAGAGGCAAGGGATGGCGTTCACGGCAAGGTCAAGGTAAAGGACAAGTATTGGTTTGAATACGAGGACGGCACGCCCTACTTAGAGGTAGGAACGACGTGCTACGCTTGGATATACCAGTCGGACGAGCTTATACAAAAGACTCTTGACACGCTGTCAAAGGGCTACTTCAACAAGATAAGGATGTGCGTCTTCCCGAAGTGGTACGAGCATAACAGGCATGAGCCGTCTATGTACCCGTTCGAGGGAACGCTCAAAAATTTTGATTACACCCGCCCCAACGTAAAGCTTTTCAGACACTTAGAGGGCTTAGTAGACAAATTGGCGGATATGGGTATAGAGGCAGATATAATAATCTTCCACCCTTACGATAAGGCTGAATGGGGCTTTTCGGAGATGACTAAGGCGCAGGACAGAGCGTATATGAAGTACCTGACCGCAAGACTTTCATCTTTCCGCAACGTCTGGTGGAGCTTAGCCAACGAGTACGACCTCATGCGCAAGGGCTACAAGAAAAAATACAACGAGTGGAAGGGTATAGCAAAGTGTATACACGACAACGACCCATACGGGCATTTGATAGGCATTCACCAGTGCTTCAATATGTTCGACCACAGGTATAAATACATAACCCACTGCTCGGTACAGAAAGAGGACTTATATAAGACTGTCGAATACACCGACGAATACAGAGAGAAATACGGCAAGCCCGTCGTATGGGACGAGTGCTCGTACGAGGGCAATATAAACCTCACTTGGGGCAACGTAACGGCGCAGGAGTTCGTCCGCAGATTTTGGGAAGCTACCGCTCGTGGCGGCTATATGGGGCACGGAGAGACCTACGTCGACAACGAGAACGACATACTTTGGTGGTCTCACGGCGGAGAATTACACGGCGAGAGTCAGGAGAGGATAAAGTTCTATAAAGACGTAATGAGCGAATGCAAGAACTTAGAGCTTACTTACGGCTCGAGTGGCAGCGATATAGCAGAGGGCTACGCAGGTCTTGACACCTTCTTGACGTATACGGGGCTTTATCAGCCGACGACCGTTTCGATGGCGCTCCCCAAAATTACGACCTACAAGGTATATGCGATAGACACTTGGAACATGGAAAAGACCCTTGTTTCGGACAGCGCAAGCGGCACGATAACGGTAGAGCTTCCCGGGAGACCCTATATGGCAGTTCTTGCGATAGCGAATGCCGACGGCGTAATAGACCCGACAAAGACGCAATTCGACGCCGACACGGCGTTCAGGAGTGCAATATACTACAAGGGCGGCAAGAAGTTCTTGAAAGCGCTCAAATTACTTATGACGGTAGCAGGCTTGAAAAAGATGTACCCTATGGCGATAAGAATGAGCATCAATCAAGGCGCTGTGCTTGGCGGAATGTCTCCCGATAAGACTAAGGCAATGGAGAAGGGTGCGTCGATAATAATCAACGACGGCAAGCTTTTCAAGGGTATCAAGTATATCATCAAAGGCATGAAAGGTGCGTACTGATATGGACGGTAAATATAAAAGCCTCGAGCGGCTTGCGATGGAAAACCGCATCGACACTGTGGAGCTTATATATCACGCAAAGACGGGGCATATTGGCGGAAGCATGTCGGCGATGGACATCTTGACCACGCTGTACTTCGAGGTTCTTGACGTAGAAAAAATAAAGCGAGGCGCTCCCGACAGGGATCGCTTCGTTCTTTCAAAGGGTCATAACGCAGAGGGCTTATACGTAGTCCTCGCAAAGTGCGGCTTTTTTTCGAAAAGCGAGCTGAAAAAATACGCCGCTTTGGGCACTGCGTACGCCGCACATCCGACAAAGCACGTTGAGGGCGTAGAGTTTGCAACGGGATCGCTTGGACACGGCTTGTCGGTAGGTGCAGGCATGGCGTTAGGCTTAAAAAGCTCGGGCTGCGACTCGCACGTTTACGTATTAATGGGGGACGGCGAGCAAGCGGAAGGCTCTCTTTGGGAAGCTGCAATGGCGTGCGCCAAATATAAGCTTGATAACCTGACCGCAATAGTAGACAGAAACAGGCTTCAGATCTCGGGAAATACCGAATACGTCATGCCTCTTGACGACTTAAAGAAAAAATACGAGGCTTTCGGCTTCAATGCGATCGAGGTGGACGGACATAACGCCGAGGAGCTTGCAAAGGCTTTGAGAACGAGGGAAAAAGATAAGCCCACCGTAGTCATCGCAAACACTGTTAAGGGCTACGGAAGCGTTATAACGGAGAATAAAGCCGTATGGCACCACAAAGTGCCGACGGGCGATGAGTATTACGAGATAGTGAGAGAGCTGAAAGAGCGCATAGCGAAGACGGAGGAAAGAGTATGAAGGTCTCGGCAAGAAGAGCGATAACGGACGCAATAGCCGACGTTGCGGCGACGGATAAAGACGTTTTCCTCGTATGCACCGATTCGAGGGGCAGCGTAACTGCGGAACGCTTTTTCGACAGCTTCCCCGAAAGAGGTATAGAGTGCGGCATAGCAGAGCAAAACGCAATATCGCTCGGAGCAGGGCTTGCGACGACGGGCAAGACCGTTTTCGTTGCAGGACCGGCGTGCTTCATGTCAACTCGTGCGTATGAGCAGATAAAGGTAGACGTTGCGTATAATTTCACTGACGTCAAGGTGCTCGGAGTGTCGGGCGGAGTAAGCTACGGACCGTTGGGCGCTACCCACCTTGCGATCAACGATATAGCGGCGATGCGCTCGCTGTTTAATATGGAGATATTTTTGCCTGCCGACGATATAGAGGCAAGGTTTGTAGCAAATTACGCCGCAAGCTCAAAAAAGCCGACCTATATAAGGGTTGGCAGAGGAGACGTCGAACGGGTATATGGCGAGAACGAGACGTTCGAGATAGGCAAGGCAAAGGTAGTGAGAGATGGCTCTGACATAACGCTCGTTGCGGCAGGAGAAACGGTCGCAATAGCCAAAAAGGCGGCGGAAGAGCTGGAAAAGAGCGGCGTTTCTGCGGCAGTGCTCGATTATTTCACAATAAAGCCGTTTGACGAAATAACGCTCCAAAAATACGCTCATAATTGCGGTTGCGTGCTGAGCGTAGAGGAGCATAGCATCATCGGCGGCTTGGGTGAAGCGTGTGCGCATGCGTTGGCAGAGAGTGGCGTTCCCTTAAAGATATTAGGCTTCCCTGACGAGGAACTCATTGTCGGAAAGCCCGACGAGCTGTTTGAACATTACGGCTTAACGACAAGCGGAGTCGCAAAGGCGGCAACAGAGCTTATCGGGAGGGTAAAAAAATGAACGCAGACGGCGAGAAAAAATATATCCTTGCGATAGACCAAAGCACGTCCAACACAAAGGCAGTGCTGTTTTCGCAAAGCGGCAAGCTCGTCGATAGAGTGGACGTTCCGCATAGACAGATAGTCGTCGGGAGCTTAGTCGAGCACGACGCCGAGGAGATATATCAAAACACCCTTTTGGCTGTAAAGAGGCTTATCGACAAGGATGGAGAGAGAAGAACGCAGATAAAAGCGTGCGGCATCACTAACCAGCGTGAGACTGCGATCTGCTTTGATATAAAAAGCGGCAAGCCCGTATATAACGCAATAGTATGGCAAGACGGCAGGGCAACGGAGCAGACCGATAGAGTGGAAACGGAGCGTTCTTACGTCAAAAAAGTGACAGGGCTCAACCTCTCGCCCTACTTTTCCGCCCCGAAATACGCTTGGATAATAGAGAATATCAAGGAAGCGCAAGAGTGCGCAAAAAAGGGCGATATAAGGTGCTGTAACGTCGATGCCTGGCTTGTTTTTAAGCTGACGGGGAATTTTAAGACCGATGTTACCAATGCGTCGAGAACGCTTATTCTTGACCTTGAAACGCTGTCCTACGATGAAAAAATGCTGTCGCTTTTCGGCTTAAAGCGAGAGTTTTTGCCAAAAATAGCCTGCTCCGACGAGCTTTTCGGCTACACAGACTTCGAGGGCTTACTCCCCGAAAAAGTGCCGATAAAGGGCGTTATGGGGGATTCCCACGCCGCACTTTTCGCAAATACCGAGAAAGTCGGCGGCATAAAGGCAACGTTCGGCACTGGCACGTCCTTGATGCTCAACGTAGGCGATAAGCGAATATCGAACTGCCCGACATCAGTCGTCGAGAGCGTAGCCTACTCAAAGAACGGTAAGGCGTATTATGCGATAGAGGGCAATATCAACTACTCGGGAGCGGTCATGAACAAGGTGATAGACTTAGGTCTTGCGCAGAGCGTCAGGGAGATAGCGACTGCGGCAACGAGCGTAGAAGATAGCGGCGGCGTATACTTAGTCCCTGCCTTTTCGGGTCTTTCGGCGCCGTACTGGGACGAAAACGCCCGAGCCGTCATCTGCGGAATGTCTGCGTCCACAAAAAAAGAGCATATATTGCGTGCGGCTGAAGAAGCTGTCGCATATCAGATAAAGGACGTTTTCGAGGAGATAAAGCGTTGCGATATAGCGATAAACGGCATATACGCCGACGGCGGCGCAACGAGGGACGACTTTTTGATGGGCTTTGTATCGGATATTTTAGACGTTACGGTGTCCGTATCGAGCGTAGAAGAGCTGTCTGCGTTCGGCGTTGCGGCGATAGCTGCGGCAAGCGAGGAGTTTTACGGTAGCAAGACGTATAAAACGGTACAGCCGAAAATGAGCGAAGAAAAAAGGCAAACGCTTTACGGCGGCTGGAAAGATGCGGTCGCAAAGGCGATAACCAACAAATAAAGGAGAGAACCATGAAGGACAATAAACAGACTTTCGGACTTATAATATCGACGAGGAGCTTTTTCCCCTCGCATTTAGTAAAGACCGCAAGGGAACAGATAACGCAAAAATTAGACGAGCTTGGCTACGGTTATATCACCGTCGACGAGAATATGACGAAATACGGCGCAGTAATGACCTTTGACGAGGCGCTTACTTGCGCAAAGCTCTTCGAGGAGAACCGCAAGGAGATATCCGGTATCATCGTCGTACTTCCAAACTTCGGCGAGGAGCTTGGCATCGCAGAGGCGATAGATAGAGCAGACCTCAACGTACCCGTATTGGTGTCTGCGATAGACGACGACTTTGACAAGCTCGATATGGCAAACAGAAGAGACGCCTTTTGCGGTAAAATATCCCTCTGCAACAACCTCTATTACAGGGATATAAAATACACTCTCACCACCCTTCACACCTGCAAGATAGAAAGCCCTGATTTTACCAAGGACTTAAAGGACTTTGCGGCGGTATGCAACGTCGTAAACGGCACTCGCGGGAGCCGCATAGCGATGCTCGGCGCAAGACCAGTTGCGTTCAACACCGTACGCTTTTCGGAGAAAATTTTGCAAGCTCACGGCATTTCCGTTCAGACCGTCGATATGTCGGAGATAATTTTCGAGGCGGAAAAGCTTGACGATAAGGCAAGAATAAGCGAAAAGGTAGAGGAGATCCGTAATTACGGTAAAATCCCCTCCTTTATCGGCGAAGAGCTTCTCGAAAAACAGGCTCGCCTTTGCCTTACGATAGAGGACTTTGTCAAAAGATATAAAGCAAACGCCTCGACTGTGCAGTGCTGGGACAGCGTAGAGAACAACTACGGCTGTGCTACCTGCCTTGCGATGAGTATGCTCGGCGAAAAGGGCTTGCCCTCTGCGTGCGAGAGCGACGTAACGGGCGCAGTCTCGATGCTGATGGCGCACTTGGCAAGCGGTAAGGCGGCGGCTTTAATGGACTGGAACAACAATATAAGGGATGACAGAGACAACTGCATATGCATCCATTGCAGTAACTTCCCCAAGAGCTTTTTCGATACCGATGTTGAGATAGAGTGCCTTGACGTGCTCGGTTCGACGCTTGGCAAAGAAAACTGCTTCGGAGCGGTCAAGGGACAGGTGAAAGAGGGCGGTATGACCTTCTTCAGGGTAACGACTGACGACCGCAAGGGCGTTATGAAAGCGTATGTCGGCGAGGGTACGTTTGAGAGCGAGGAGATACCCACAAAGGGCGGTATCGCAAATTGCCGTGTAAACGATTTGCAAGGGCTGATGAAATACGTTTGCGAGAACGGCTTCGAGCACCACGTATGCTTCGTAAGAGGAAGATACGCAGGCGTTTTAGAGGAAGCGTGCAAATATCTCGGGATAGAGGTCTATAGGCATAATTAAGGAATTTTGCCACTCGGAATAGCATAAAAATAAGGCGTTGTTTACCAAAATTAAAGGTAAACGACGCCGTTTTTTTGTTATAAAGTTATTTTTTACCGCTTGTAATAAAGGAATTTGCGTATTTTCTCGGCGAAAGCCCGAAAGCGTTTCTAAAGTTTGCGATAAAATAATTGTAGTCAAAAAATCCACAGCTTTCGGCGACCGTGCTTATCTTCGTCTCGGGGTCGTTTTCAAGCAAAAGCCTTGCCTTGTGTAGCCGTAGCTTTTTGACGTATTCCGCAAGTCCGCAGCCTGCGTTGTCCTTGATAACGTGATAAAGCTTAGTCCTGCCGACGTTGAATTTACTGCAAAGGATCTCTGGCGAGATGTCTTTTGAGATGTTTTGCTTGATATACTCGTCGACACGCTCCCAAAGCTCGCTTTTTTCCGATACGGCGATATTTTTAAGGCAAAGATACGTCGCAATGGCGTTAAGAAGATTTGCGGCGGAGTTGAGGTATTCGTTGGATTTCAATGGCATTTTTTCGCAAAGGCTTCTTATATCGTCAACGTCGAAGCCGTATTTAGCGATATGCGAATAAATTGCGTTGACACCCTCCTCGAAGTCCTTGAACGAGAATATGTGCGCAAAGAATAAATAGCCTCTCACCTCGTCGTTGACTATAAGCGGGAATATTATCTCCGTAAGCCCCAGATGGCACTTATAAATATACGGAGTTTTCGCCTTAGATGCCACCTTGCAGGCGTTTTTGTCGCACTCACGGCATTTGGTGTCGATGTCGGGATTTAGCCTTGCCCGTTCGCAAAGCGCCGCCCTCTTTTTGGGGTACGCCGTCAGCTCGTTAAAATTTTCGTCGAAGACGGTTATGCGGATCTCCGTAACGGTGTAATAGTCTTTTAACAGCTCATCGAGCTTTTGTAGGTCGAAAATGGGTTTCATATATCGATTATAACCGCAAAAGCGTACAAAATCAATACTTTTTGAATAGATTTCTATATACTTGCCGCAAAAAATGATATATAATGTTCTTGGAAAAGAAATATAGAGAAAAACGGGAGAAAAATATGACGACGGTAAGACTCGGAAAAGGAAGTAAAAAAATATCAGATAGGCTATACGGAATATTCCTCGAAGACATAAACTTTGCCGTTGACGGCGGCTTGAACGCCAATATGGTCAATAACTACTCCTTTGACGGCGTATATATGAACGCTGATCTTACGCCCTGTCACGACCCATTCCGCTATTGGAAAGAGACGGGATTAACGTTTGAATTTTCAAAGGTAGGCGGAATATCTGACAAAACGGGCTACGCAAAAATTTTTGTTGACGGCGAGGGTAAAATAGAAAATCTCGGCTACAACGGCAACAAAGAGAACGCAACAAGGTGCGCTATGAGCATCGTAGAGAGAGAAGAATACGAGTTTTCCGCATACGTCAAAGGCGGCGACGGTGTCAAGGCGACGGTAACGGTTCTTTCAGACGACGGAAAGCCTTTAACGGACGAAAAAGAGATAGAGATAACGGAATCGTGGCAAAAGGTAGAGCTGACCTTGACGGGTAAAGCCACCTCTTACGGCAAGCTCTCGCTGAAATTTACAGGTAACGGCACGGTATGCCTTGACTTAGTAACTCTTCTTGGCGAGCATATAGGCAAAAACGACGCAAAATGGAGCGGCGGCAAGTTCAGAAAAGACTTGGTCGAGTCATTAAGAGCGTTAAAGCCGTCCTTTATGCGCTTCCCGGGCGGTTGCATCGTCGAGGGAACTATCCCCGGCAACGAATACGACTGGAAGAAAACAGTCGGCAGGTTGGAAAACAGGATTCCAACCTACAATCTCTGGAGCGAAAAGCTGTCCGACGGCGGATATAGCCAGAGCTTCCAGATAGGCTTTTACGAATACTTCTGCCTGTGCGAGGAGATAGGAGCAAAGCCGTTGCCCATACTTTCTGCGGGCTTGAACTGCCAGATAAGGGCATTACAGCGAAAAGAAAAGGAATGCCCCAACGTTCCGCTCGGAACGAGGGAGTTCGACGAATATATCGTAGCAAACTACCTTGACCTTATCGACTTTGCCAACGGCGAAAAGGGAACGTCTTATTGGGCTGATCTCAGATGCGAGATGGGACACGAAAAGCCGTTCAACTTAACGATGATAGGCATCGGCAACGAAAACTACGGAAAGGACTACCTCGAACGCTTTCGTGTCATCAAAGAGGCGATAGCCAAAAAAGACGATAAAATCGAATGCGTTCATTGCTCTGGACTTGGATTTTTCGAGCCGTCGGTAACGAAAGTCAGAAAGCATGTAGCGAAAAACTACCACGGCGTGCTAATAGACGAGCATAGGTATCAACGCCCCGAATGGTTCTTGAAGTCATATAACTACTTCGATAAGGCGAAAAAGCAGCTTGGCGACAACAAGATATATTACGGCGAATACGCCGCAAATATAGTGATCAAAAATGGCGCAATGATAAAGGACTATAACAAGTGGAAAACTGCGCTTTCGGAGAGCGTGTTCTTGCTCGGCATGGAGAAGAACGGCGACGTTGTAGATATGAGCTCGTACGCACCGCTGTTCAACCTCGTAACGTGCTTGCAGTGGACTCACAACCTCATCGATTTCAACCCAAAGACTTACATAGAAAACGCTAACTACAAGATCCAGAAGCTGTTTTCCAATAATACGGGCAACGAATATATCGGGTGCGAGGGAAAGCTCCCAAGGAACGTATACGTTTCTGCGACGAAAAGGGACGGCGAGTATTATATCAAAATAGTCAACGTCGGCAAAAAGGACGAAGCGATATGCGTCGAGACCGGGATCAACGCAAAAGAGTGCGAGATGATATCGGTCGGCGGCAACGGCGAGCTCAGGAACGACCTTGAATTTGACGGAATGCCCGATATGGAGATAGAGGAAAGAGTAGAGAAAAAAGCCTTCAACGGAAGCGTAACGCTTTTAGCTGAAAGCGGCAAGGTATATATAATAAAGCTAAAGGAGGATATTCATGGCTGAAATCAAAAGACTTATAGAAAGCGGCAAGGTCTATCTCGGCATAGAGTTCGGCTCGACGAGGATCAAGGGAGTATTGATCGACGGCGAGCATACGCCGATAGCGCAAGGCTCGTTCACCTGGGAGAACTCTCTCGTAGACGGCGTTTGGACGTACTCGCAAGAGGAGATACTTTGCGGCTTAAAGGCGTGCTACAAGGCGCTCAAAGAAGACGTAAAAGCGAAATACGGCGTAACGTTGAAAAAAATAGGCGGCATGGGAATATCCGCAATGATGCACGGCTATATGCCCTTTGACGAAGAAGAAAACCTTCTCGTTCCGTTCAGGACTTGGAGAAATACGATAACGGCAGAGGCGGCGGAGAAGCTTTCGGAGAGCTTTAATTTCAATATTCCCGAGAGATGGTCGGTAGCCCACCTTTATCAGGCTGTGCTCAAAAAAGAGGCTCATATCAAAGATATTGCCACGATAAACACTCTTGCAGGCTATATTCACAACCTTTTGACGGGCGAGCGCATCGTAGGAGTAGGCGAGGGAAGCGGAATGTTCCCCGTCGACGAGAGCTTTTCCTACGACAAAAAAATGATGGAAAAATTCGGCGAGCTGTTGCGTAAAGAGGGCTTCGACAAAGAGCCTGAAAGGCTGTTCCCCGAAATAAGGCTTGCAGGCGAAAACGCAGGTTATCTAACGGAAAGCGGCGCAAGACTTCTCGACGAAGAGGGCGACTTAGAGGCAGGCGTTCCGTTCTGTCCTCCCGAGGGCGACGCAGGAACGGGCATGGTCGCAACAAACAGCATAAAGCGTACTACGGGTAATGTGTCGGCAGGTACGAGTATATTTGCGATGATAGTGCTTGAAAAGGCGCTTAAAAACAGGTACAAAGAGATAGATGTAGTAACCACTCCCGACGGATTCCCCGTCGCAATGGTGCACTGCAACAACTGCACGAACGAGATAAACGCATACGCAAGCCTTTTCCAGGAAGTGTCAACGGCGTTGGGCGGTAAGACGGATATGAACGACGTATACGATATGATATTCTCTCTGTCCGAAAAAGCCGACGCCGATTGCGGCGGACTTACGGTATATAACTACCTCTCGGGCGAGAGCGTAACGGGCTTTTCGAGCGGCAGACCCTTGATGGTAAGGAGCGAAAACGCAAACTTCACGCTTGCAAATCTGCTTAGGGCAAACCTGTATTCCTCCGTTGCAACGCTTGCAGTCGGAATGAAGATATTAGACGGCGAGAACGTTGAGATAAGCTCCGTCTGCGGCCATGGCGGACTGTTCAAGACTGGCGACGAGGGTGCAAGAGTTCTCGCTTCGGCGATAAAAACGCCAATAACGGTCATGGAGACCGCAGGCGAGGGCGGACCTTGGGGTATGGCGATACTTGCGGCGTTCGCAGTAAACGCAAACGGCAAAAAGCTTCCCGAGTACCTTGACGATGTAGTTTTTTCATCGTCGAAGAAAAAGACTGTACAGCCCGACGGCGAATATTCAAAGGGCTTCGAGACCTACCTCGATCGCTTTGAAAGAGGTCTTGAAATAGAGAGAAAGGCGGTAGAGAGAGTATGAGCATGCAAGAATTAAAAGAAAGGGTGTTCAAGGCAAACCTTGACTTAGTAAAGCACGGGCTCGTAGTATTGACCTGGGGTAACGTCAGCGGCATAGACAGAGAAAAAGGACTCGTTGCGATAAAGCCAAGCGGAGTTTCCTACGATACGATGACGGTAGACGACATCGTCGTAGTAGACCTTGACGGCAACGTCGTAGAGGGCAATTTAAGACCGTCCTCCGATACGCCGACGCACTTGGAGTTATATAAAGCCTTCCCCGATATCGGCGGAGTCGTCCATACCCACTCGATAAACGCCACCTCGTTTGCGCAGAGCGGCAAGCCGATAATAGCATACGGCACGACGCACGCAGACTGCTTCTACGGCGACATCCCTTGCGCAAGGGCGCTCACGAAAGAGGAGATAGAGAGCGAATACGAGAAAAATACGGGCAAGGTGATAATAGAGACCTTCAAAGAGCTCGACGAAAATGCCATACCTGCGGTGCTGATAAAAAAACACGGCCCGTTTACTTGGGGCAAGACCCCCGAAAAAGCGGTCGAGGCGGCGGTAACGCTCGAAGCGGTCGCTGAGATGTGCCTTAAAACGAGGCAGATAAACCCTGACGTCGAAAGGGTTGACGGATACCTTCTCGACAAGCATTATTTAAGGAAACACGGCAGCAATGCCTATTACGGACAAGGAGATAAAAAATGAAAAAGATTTGTTTTTTGACAGGAAGCCAGTTTTTGTACGGTGAAGAGACCCTCAAACAGGTAGAAAAAGACTCGCTCGAGATGATAAGCTTCTTGAACGAGAAGGTCGGCGGCGTAGAGATCACGTTCGGCGGCGTAATGACCACCTCCGAGAAGATTGAAAGAGCCATCAAGGAGATAAATTACGACGACGAGACGATCGGCGTAATGGTATGGTGTCATACGTTCAGCCCTGCCAAGATGTGGATAAAGGGCTTGAAGATATTGACGAAGCCCATGCTCCACCTTCACACGCAGTTCAACGAGAAGCTCCCTTACGCAACCATTGACATGGACTTCATGAACCTCAATCAGGCGGCTCACGGCGACAGAGAGTTTGCGTACATCTTGACCCGCATGGGAATAGTCAGAAAGAGCGTAGTAGGCTACTACAAGCATGAAAGCGTACTCAAAGAGATAAGATCGTGGGTAGCTGTCGTCAAGGGCGTAGATTTCTCGAGAAACCTCAAGATCTGCCGCTTCGGCGACAATATGAGAGAGGTTGCGGTAACGGACGGCGACAGAGTTCAGGCTCACATAGATTTTGGTTGGCAGACCGATTATTACGGCATCGGCGACATCGTAGAGGAGATAAACAAGGTAACGGACGAAGAGGTAGACGCACTTTATGCGGAAATACTTGAAAAGTACGACTTAAATACCGATAATATCGCTGCGGTAAAGGAACAGGTCAAGTACGAGATCGCATTAAAGAGATTCTTTGCAGCGGGAAATTACAAAGCGTTCTCCACCAATTTCCAGGATCTTCACGGCTTAAAGCAGCTTTTCGGAATGTCCGCTCAAAGACTTATGGAACAGGGCTACGGCTTCGGTGCTGAGGGCGACTGGAAGATAGCGGCGTTCTGCGCTATCATGAAAAAGATGGCTGAGGGAAGAGAGGGCTCTACCGCATTCATGGAGGATTATACTTACGACCTTACCGAGGGCAATGAGCTCGTTTTGGAGTCCCACATGCTCGAGGTATGCCCCACCCTTGCAGGCAATAAGCCCAAGATAGAGGTACATCCTCTCGGCATCGGCGGCAAGGAAGACCCTGCAAGATTGGTATTCGACGGCACGACTGGCGACGGCATCGCAGTCTGCATGGTAGATATGGGCGAGTGGTACAGAATAATCTGCGCTCACGTCGAGCTCGTAAAACAGCCCGAACCCATGCCTAACCTCCCCGTTGCGAGAGTTATGTGGAAGTTGAAACCCGACTTCAAGAACGGCGCAAGAGAGTGGCTCGAAGCAGGCGGCGCACACCATACCGTAGTTTCGACTTCGATAACGGCAGACGAAATGAGACTGTTTGCCGAGATAAACGGCGCAGAGTTCGTCGAGATCGGCTGAACTTAATAGAAAAAATACGGCGCATACGCTTAAATCAACGCAAAAACGGTTAAAAATAACGCTTGATTTTGACTAAAGCCGTAATAACTAAAAAATTTGCAACGACTTGATGAAGATATTTGCAAACGAAAGACCCGAGGAAATCCTCGGGCCTTTTGCATTAAAAATTATTCTATCACAAAGTTTCAAGGCCAAGCTCGAATAGCATCTCGTTGACCTTCATAATGTCGTAGATCTCGTTTTCGATAGCATATCTTATCACGAGATCGAACTTATTTGCGCTCGACAGGATATATCCTGCTTTTTTGACGAGTTTTTTGCACGTAGCGTTATCAAGCTCGAGTGCAAGCGCAATAGAGCAGACGACCTTCTTTTTTGGCTTATAGTGCGGATCGCTTCTCAGCTTAGAAAAATATTTGCGATCAAGCCCGGCTCTTTTATAGACCTCCGTATCAGTAAAGCCTTTTTGGTCTATCAAAGAGAACATCATTTCACAAAAGGTTTCGTTTCCGCTGTTTCTGTCGTCGATATATTCAATAAGCTTGTTATCCATATGAATATAATATCACACGGTCGAGCCTATCGCAAGACAAAAAGCGGACACCTCAAAAAATGTCGCATTTTTTGCGACCAAATAAGAGAGCGTATTTAGTATAATACAGTCGTGTTCTGGAGGTGTGATATGAGTTTCAGAGAAAAAGTACACGAACTGTTGAAAGAAGTTCTCGATTTAACGGAAGAAGAGGTCGTAACGTATGATTTTACTTCCGTAGGCGTTGCGCAGGAGATAGCCTTTTACGCTCATTACGGACAAAGACGGCTAAACAGCGATATGTATATCGTTCATCCCGACAACGTTTTGAAGTTGTATCGGAAGTTCGTCGGAATAATCGAGGACGATTATTTTTGCCTTGATAGCGACCTGCTTTGCAGAGAATGTAACGTACCGTACGAGGGCGTACAAGAGGTCTGCCTTCTTCACGACGTCTTAGAGGACAGCTCTGTTACGATAGAGGAGATATCCGAGCTTTTTGAGGAAGTAGGCTTAAAAACTCACTTTGATCTATATATAAAAACGCCGCTTCTTTTAATAACACACGACAAGAGCGATGATTACGATAAATATATCGAAAAGCTGATAGAACATCCTACTTCTGCGCTTGTGAAAATGCTCGACATGACGGATAATATGAACCCGACGACGTTGCATTACTTTGGTGAAAAAGAGCTTGATAGAATAATGATGTACTCAAAATATTGCAAAGCGATAAACGATAGGTATCATTTTACCGAAAATACCTATAAATACTTTGCGATAAGAAGAGAAAGAAACAGAAGATAAGGCAAATAGAAATTTATTTCCAACAATAAAAACTGCGGCTTTATTTCAAGCCGCAGTTTTTTTATCAGGTTTTATGCCAAAAGCTCGTCCTTTTTGGAGAGGATGTTTTCGCACGCTTTGCAAGCAGGACAGTCGCAATATTTTGCGCCCGACGCTTTAAGCTCCTTTGCGTGCTCCAAGAACTTCACTGCGCCCTCTTTTCCGAATACCTTTTCTGCAACGGGCGAGGAAGCGAACGCCAAAAGACCGTCGATAGGCTCGATGTCCTCTTCGACTTCGTTTAAGAAGCGAACGGTTTCTTCCTTTTCACGCTCCGTGCCGAGCGAAGAGAGCCAGCTTTGTGTGGCATCTTTTACTTCCTTGCACGCAGACGGTGCGGCAATAAGAGCGTTTGCCTCGTTTATGACGTAATCCAAAACTTCTTTGTTCATAACAATACCTCCGAGTGGGTTTTTCAAGAATAATTATACTCTTTCACTGTTATCCTTGTCAATATTTTTATTTTTTCGTCCCTTTTGCCTTGTCATATTCGGACTCTTTTGCTACACTGTAGTTGAAAACAAAAGAGGTCGAAAATATGAAAAAGTCAACCAAACGCATAGTTGCAATGATAATAGTAGTCTTAGTCGTGCTTTTCGTAGCGCAATATCTGTTCTCGTACTACAAGGCTGTGGACGTAGATGAATATTTGAAGTCAAGCGATGCCGTAACGGTCGAAAACAGAGATTACGGCTTGTTTTTCGACGGAGAGGGAACGGAAACGCTTTTGATATT
Organism: uncultured Clostridia bacterium; assembly: GCA_964406735.1. Lineage (GTDB taxonomy): Bacteria > Bacillota > Clostridia > Christensenellales > CAMQZB01 > CAYOSU01. The sequence continues at coordinate 56,856 of CAYOSU010000004.1, forward strand.
TTACCCCGGCGCAAAGGTGGAATACACCTCTTATGCGCCTGTTCTCCGCATCCTTTGCGAAAACGGCGTAGACGTCGCACTCGTCAAAATGCCATTTAATATGGCAATTTTCGGCATAAGCTCTGCCGACAGCGTAACGGAAGCCGATAATTACTCTTCGGTATTCGTCGGTGGACACTCGATGGGCGGTGCGATGGCGGCAAAATACGCAGAGATAACGGAAAAAGAGATCGACGGACTGATATTTTTTGCGGCGTACACGGCAAACGACCTCAAAGAAAAGGCTATCCCCGTGCTTTCGCTTTACGGCGAATTTGACGGCGTGCTTACGATGTCAAAGGTCGTCGAGGGTAGAGAACTCGTCGATAGCGCGAAATACGAAGAGGTGTGCATAGAGGGCGGTAATCACGCATATTTCGGCTCGTACGGCGAGCAAAAGGACGACGGAACGGCGACGATAACGCCTCAGACGCAGTGGGACGTAACGGTTGCAAAGGTGCTTAGCTTCATTAAAAGTATAGCGTGAGGCTTGCTATTTGGGTGAATTAGTGCTAAAATATTGTCGTAGATAGCAAAAAAGTCTTCAAAGGAGAAATTATGCCAACAATTGATAGGGTAGCATTTACGGTATTCGGCGTTGAAATATACTGGTACGCAATAATAATCGTCATCGGAATGATAGTGGGCGTATCGTCCATTTTGCTTCTTGCAAAGCACAAAAAGCTCAACCCCGACGACCTTCTCGACATAATCCTTTTCGCCCTTCCGCTTGGAATAGTAGGCGCAAGGCTATACTACGTCATAACGGACTGGGACGACAGTTGGACTTTTGCGCAGATATTTGCGATCCGTGACGGCGGACTTGCGATATACGGCGGAATAATCGGCGGACTCATAACGGGTCTTGTCGTTGCGAAAATAAAAAAGATGACCTGGCAGGACATACTTGCCATGCTCGATATATTCGCAGTCGGCGTAATCATCGGTCAGTCTATCGGCCGCTGGGGCAACTTCGTAAATCAAGAGGCGTACGGCCAGTTGATAACCAACCCTGCGTTGCAGTTCTTTCCTCTTGCGGTATATGTTCACGGCAGCTGGTATCACGCAACCTTCTTCTACGAGTCGATGTGGAATTTAGTGGGCTATATAGGCTTACTCATCCTCAACATCAAAAAGCCCGATTGGCGTGGAATAAGCTGCTTCTCGTATTTTGTATACTACGGCTTGGGCAGAGCTTGGATAGAGGGCTTGCGCTCTGATAGCCTTTACTTTTTGAAGAACATATTGGGTGAAACGATACGAATATCGCAGGCGCTCTCGATAATATTGGTGATCGCAGGCATTGCCTGCATAATAGCAATAGTCAAGGTAGACAAGGCTCACCCCGAATTTAACCTGATGGGACACGCGCCAAAGGCTCAGCCCGTTTTGGCTGAGGCGTCGGAGACGACTTCCGCAGATGCTGAAGCTCCCGTTTTGGAAGAGATAAAAGAGGAAGAAGCTGTCGCTTTGACTGAAGAGCCTCAGGGAGAGGAAAAAGCGGAGGAATAACATGAAAAAGCGTTTATATGAGCTGTGCATTTCGGTCGTTACGTTGATAACGGCAATATTGTGGCTTGTCAGCACCTTCGTCGAGGGCTTTGACTTCGGTGTTATGGGCTTTTTTGCGACGACGCTTTGCGCCGTAGGATTAATAAGCATAGTTTTCGGCATCATCGAGAAAAAGTATTGGCGCATAATACTCGGCGGCGTAGCGGTATTTTTCGGTGCGGTAGCGTTGCTTGCAAAGCTTGACCTTCTGAAAGGTGTAATGATAATATGCATAATAATCATCGTCGGTGCGATAACGTCTATACTTTCGATAATAACAAGCAAAGGAAATAAATGGGATGCAGGAAAGAACGACTAAGATAAAAAGAAACCTCTCGATGCTGACGGACTACTATCAGCTTACGATGGCAAACGGCTATTACCTCGAGGGGAGATCTGACAGAGAGGCGGTATTCGATATTTTTTACCGCCAGAACGACTTTGACTATGCGATAGTCGCAGGACTCGAACAGGCGATAGATTACCTCAAAAATCTGCGCTTTGAGGATGACGATATAGAATATCTCCGCTCCTGCGGCGATTTCGACGAGGGCTTCCTCGAGCATTTGAGGAGCTTCCGCTTCACGGGCGACGTATACGCACTCCCCGAGGGCACGGTGGTCTTCCCGATGGAGCCTATTCTTACCGTCAAAGCACCCCTTGAGCAGGCGCAGATAATAGAGACCGCCCTTCTTACGATAATAAATCACCAAACGCTGATTGCGACAAAGGGCGCAAGAGTAAAGCAGGCGGCAGGAGATACCACCGTTTTGGAGTTCGGACTCAGACGTGCTCAAGGCCCTGACGCGGGCATTTACGGCGCAAGAGCGGCTGTTTTGGGCGGCTGTGACGCAACGAGCAACGTGCTTGCGGCAAAGGAATTCGGCATTCCGTGCAAGGGAACGCACTCCCATTCGTGGGTAATGTCCTTTCCCGACGAGCTTACTGCGTTCAGAGAGTACGCAAGACTTTACCCGAATAACTGCTTGCTTTTGGTAGACACCTACGACACCTTAAAGAGCGGTGTTCCGAACGCAATAACGGTTTTCAAGGAGATGAGGGAAAAGGGCTTAGAACCGTCAGGCATAAGGCTTGACTCGGGCGACCTTTCCTACCTTTCCAAGAAAGCGAGGAAGATGCTCGACGAGGCAGGCTTTGAGAACGCCAAGATATGCGTATCCTCGGACTTAGACGAAAACCTCATCCAGTCCCTCATACATCAGGGCGCAAAGATAGACATCTGGGGCGTAGGAACCAAGCTCATCACCTCTTACGATATGCCATCTCTCGGCGGCGTATACAAGATGAGTGCGATATACGAAAACGGCGTCGAGATCCCCAAGATCAAGCTTTCTGACAATGCGATAAAGATAACCAACCCCGGCTACAAGTCGGTGTACAGGATATATAACAAGGAAACAGGCAAGGCTATAGCCGACCTTATAGGTCTCAAAGGCGAAAAGTTCCCCGAGGACGAGCTTACGATATTCCACCCCGTCGAGACTTGGAAGCAGATGACGCTCACAAATTACTATATAAAAGAGCTTCACGTCGAGATAATGAGACGAGGCGAGGTAGTATACGACTTCCCCACTCTTTCAAAGGCACGTGAATATTGCAAGGCGGACAAAGAGACCTTCTGGGAGGAGTATAGGAGACTTACCAACCCCGAGACGTATAAGGTAGACCTTTCAAAGAACTTATACGACTTGAAGACAAAGATGATATCCGAACTTAGAGGAGTCAAAAAGAACGGCTGAGACGCCAAACGAGGGAAAATGAAAGAATTGCAGGACAGAAAATACTCCGTGCAGGAAGTCAAAGAGCTTTTGCGCGAGGAGTCGTTTGAATACGAAAACACCCTATCCGACCAAAAGGAGAGGATATTTTCGCTTGTCAACGAGAACGAGACCTTGAAAGAGGAGATAAAAAAGTACAAAGACAAGGAGTCTGCAATTTCCGAAGCGCTCGTGTCGGCGATATCCAAGTCAAAAGAGATAGAGCTTGCCTCCAAGAAAAAGTTCGAGGGCAACCTAATCCGCTTAAAGGTCTTTGAGGGAAAGCTCGTTTCGTACTACAAACGACTGCTTGCGAAATACCCCCTCGACGACAACTTGCTCAGCACCGAAGAGTTCCTTCACAAAATGGACGAGATACTCGGAACGGACTACATGAAAGCGGACGTTTTCAACAGGATGTTCAAGGAGCAAAACCCCACGATGCAAAAGGGCGGAGCGGTCGATTACGGTATGTACGAGCCGTCGGAATCGGGCTTTGATATCAACGAAGCGCTCAATCCCTCCGAGGACTTAGAAGCCATCTGTAAGGAGCTTGGCTTGATATAAAAATATAGACCAAGCAATTAGCAATAAAAACAAGTATGATTATCTAAGAAGACCCAAGCATAACGCTCGGGTCTTTTTTATACCCCGTAAATACTTGCTTTATCTTAACTATTTTTATCGACAGGCGGCGGAGTGACCTTGCTTCCCGTATCGCAGTGTTCGTCCTTCGATATACTTCCGTTATACCGCTTTAACTTGAAGCTTATGCTTGACATAACGGAAAATTTCGCATTTGTTATTGACAACAATCGTTTTAAGATGTATTATATATGTGGCGGAAGCCAAAATATTTTTTTAGGAGCGTGCTTTTTGAGAAAGTACTCACAAACGGAGTCGGTAGCGTAAGTCGAGAAGGCTTACCTCAACCGAAAGCCTCCTCGACGAAGAGTGTCGGTTGTAAGTCAACAACGATTCAGGAGGAATAAAAAATGAACAAAAATGACGGCATAATTATCCGAAAGGAAAGAGAAGAAGACTACCGCAAGACGGAAAACTTAGTACGAGAGGCGTTTTGGGATGTTTACAGAGAGGGCGCAGTGGAGCACTACGTTCTGCATTGTATGCGCAAAGATCCCGATTTTGTCAACGAGCTTGACTTCGTAATGGAAAAAGACGGCGAAATAATAGGCCAGACCGTTGCGATGAAAGCGAAAGTCGAGACGAAAGAGGGTGCAATAGACGTTCTCACGATAGGACCTATCTGCATAAGCAAACGCTTTCAAAAGAAAGGGTTAGGAAAGAAGCTTTTGGACTATACGCTACAAAAGGCTTCAGAGCAAGGCTTTGGCGCTGTGCTTTTCACGGGCGATATAGGCTTTTACGGCAAAAGCGGTTTCGTAGTCGCAAAAACGCTCGGAATAACCTATTTTGACGATCCTGCGGCTGATTACTTCCTTGCCAAGGAGCTTCAAAAGGGCTTTTTCGACGGCAAGAAAGGAACGTACAAAGATCCAAAGGTATACTTTGCGGCAAGCGAGAACGAAGAGGATTTTTCAGCGTTCGACAGCTCTTTTCCCAAAAAGGATAAGAATAAGAAAGATTGTCAGATATTCTGACAAAAAAGCGTAAATTTTGGCGTTTGTCGGGCTGAAAAGCCCGACTGAACGCAAAATTTCAGGAGATGTTATGGCAACATCGCAAGAATATATCGAGTTCGTCTGCGGAATGATAGATACGAACTTTCCGAATATATTGGACGTAGAGGACAGAGAGCTTACCGCAACGGTCGTTGAGATATTAGAAGCCGTTACGCCACTTCCCAAAAAGAAAGCGAGGATAAAAAAATGAAAAAGACTGCGATAATATTAGCCTTTCTGACTTTTTGCGTGTTTACGCTGAGCTCTTGCGGCGGAAGTATAGAGTTTTCGTCCGGCGATGGCGTAATGAGCTATACGCTCAAAAATTACAGCGGCGAGGATCAACGAGCGTTCGAGTGCGAAAAAGGCACGGAAATAAAAATAGAGATAGAAAGAACGAGCGGAAGACTTGACATCTCTATAGAAACAGAAAGCGGTGAGCGTGAATACGTCTCAAATGATGCGTATACGGGAAGCTTCATAATAACGATGAGCGAAAGCGGCGTATACAAGATAACGCTTTTGGCAAAGTTAGTTGACGGAACGATAACTCTTACTAAGGTAAACTGACGCAAAAATAATACGAAAAGTGCGCTTAAATACGGCGCATTTTTTATTTTCGTCAAAATAAGGTCAAAAAATCTGCAATAATCTCAAATTTTTTGCAATAATTGTTTCAAACATTGATATATAATTACCTTAATTAATGTGAAGGAGAATATAGCATGAGAGCACTAAGGCTTAGGACGGAATATTTGAAAGACCCTATCGGTATTGGTGAGAGGTCTCCGAGATTATTGTGGAATGACGAGGGAGCAAAAGAACAGACGAGCTTTGAGCTTAAATACTCCGTCAACGGCAACGAAAAGATTGTAACGAGAAAGACAGCGGAGATGTTCTGCGACCTTCCCGAAAAGCTCAATAGCCGTGACGAGGTCGAATGGCAGTTGAGAATAACGGACGAAAATGGCGAGACCTCCGTTTGGAGCGAAAAAGCACGCTTTGAGATAGGACTTCTCGACAAAACTGACTTTGAAGGCAAGTGGATAAGCGGCGACTACAAGCCCCAAAAGAACGTAAGATACCCCGTAGATCACTTCAAAAAGGGATTTAAGCTAAGCGGCAAAGTCAAAAAAGCAAGGCTATATATGTCCGCTCAGGGAATATACGAAGCTTTTCTCAACGGCAAAAAGATAGGCGAGGACGTTTTAGCACCAGGCTCTACCGATTACAGAAAGAGGGTACAGTATCAGACCTACGATATAACCTCGCTTCTTGGCGATAGCAACGAGTTCACCGTAGAGCTTGCCGACGGCTGGTATAGAGGAAGTGTCGGCGCATACGGAAAGACTGCGGTATACGGCAGAGTAACTGCGTTCATCTCGCAGATAGAGATATATTACGAGGACGGCAGGTGCGAAAAGGTACTCAGCGATAAAAGCTTTAGCTGGTCAAACGACGGAGCTATACGCTTTGCGGACCTCAAAGACGGCGAAGTCGTGGACGCAAACGCCGCTCCAAGCTATGCAGGAAAGGCAAAAGAGGTCAAAAAGAGCATCAATCTGTGCGCTTCCGACAACGTTTCTGTCAAGAAAAAAGAAAGCTTCACGCCAACACTCATAGTAACCCCGTCAGGCAAAAAGGTGCTCGATTTTTCGCAGAATATCGCAGGCTTCATAGGATTCAAGCTCAACGCCAAAAAGGGACAGAGGATAACTCTTCTTGCGGGCGAGATAATGAAAGACGGCGAATTTACCCAAAGTAATTTCCAGATAGACAAGCTCGATTACGAGTGGAGCATGCTTGAAGAGTTCACCAAAGTCGTCATGAGCAAGTACAGCGAAAAGGACAAAGCCCACGTCGTCAAAACGCCCCTTCAAAAGGTTGAGTATACCTGCAAGGACGGCGAGAATGCTTATGAGACGAGATTTGCGATCTTCGGTTTCAGATACGTATTGGTCGATGCCGACGTTGATTTCAAGCCCGAGGACTTTTACTCCGTAGCGGTATATTCCGACGTTGAGGAGACCTTGAGATTCGCAACCTCGAACGACAACGTAAATAAAATAGTAGAGAACACTCGCTGGAGCGTCAAGGGCAACTTTGCCGACGTTCCGACCGACTGCCCCACTCGTGAGAGAATGGGCTGGACGGGCGATGCGCAGATATTCTACAACGCAGCAAATTATTTCATCGACGGTGCGGCGTTCTACAAAAAGTTCATCCGTGATATGGTGGACGGCAGAACAAAGAACGGCATGGTCTCTGCGGTAGTTCCGATGAACGGCGTCGAGATGATGTACGTATCGACAGGCACGTCCGCAGGCTGGCAGGACGCTCTCGTATTAGTCCCTTACCGTCAATACCTTCTCTATCGCGATGAAAGGGTGTTGAGAGACAACTACGAAGCGTTAAAGAAATTCGGCTTGTGGATGATAAAATGCGCAGGCGACAAGGATAAAGACAACCCGTACGCAGAATTCGTATACTCTCACGGCGTACAGCTCGGCGAGTGGTTAGAGCCCAAAGAGTACGAGGACTTCAACAGGAACGGTCCCGAGAAACGCAAAGAAGAGCCTACTGCGTACTTTGCGTATACCCTTGCTGCGCTTTCCGACATAGCGAAGATACTCGGAAAGGACGAGGACAGCAAGCTCTTCAAAAAGTATAGCGACGGCGCAAAGAACGCATACCGCCATATGTACCTCAAAGAAGTGCCCGACACGGACAGACAGGCAAAGCTCGTACGTCCGCTTGCGTTGGAACTTTACGGCGACGAGGTTACGAAAGCGGGCTTGGCGGCAAGACTTGCTAAGTCTGCAAAGAACAGAGATTACCACGTCGCAACGGGCTTCCTCTCGACGGTATTCCTGCTCGGATGCCTTTCAAAGAACGGCTATGTTGACGAGGCGTATAAGATACTTCTCAACGAAGACTACCCCGGCTGGATAAACGAGATCAAAAACGGCGCAACGACTATATGGGAAGACTGGGAGGGCGGATCGTCCAACAATCACTACTCCCCGGGCGCGGTCTGCGAGTGGATATTTACGGAGGTCGGCGGCATCAAGGTAGTCGGCGAAAGAGCGTTTGAAATATCTCCTAAGGTAGGCGGAGGCTTAACGTATTCCGATATGAGCTACGACAGCCCCTACGGAACGGTCGAGTGCCGTTGGAACGTAGTCGGCGATAAGACGGCTTACAAGATAAAAGTCCCCGGCAACTGCAAAGCGGAGTTTATCGTCGGAAGCGAGAGTAAAACGCTTTCCACGGGCGAATACGAAATAACGCTATAATTTTGAGAACCAAAGTAAAGCCTGCGCTATTAAACGCAGGCTTTTATATTGAAAAAGCGAAATTGAAAAAACAGCGTTTTTTCTTTTTCCAAGCTTTCAAGCTATCGCTGAAAATGCGTTTTCGCTCAAAAAATGATACTGAACGCAAGATATTGTGTCGGAAAAACTCTTAATTCAAAATCTTGCTTAAAACGACGTCTTTTTGGTTGACTTTTTCGGGGAAGTAGTATAGTATAAAGGTATCAATTGAATATTTGCCAATATATCTATAGATGATACGGTCTGTAAGTTTCTACCGCAACGCCATAAGTTGCGACTATTGGGAAAATATCGTTTGTCCGACGAGGGCATTCATATTTATTTTCTTCGGAAGAGTGCTTTCCGCTTTTGGGAAATTGGGAAAGAGAGCTCTCCGTCAAGGTGTTTTGGCAGCAAGTTTAGTTATTAAACTTGTTTTTTTAATTGTTTTAAGAAAGAAATTTGTCAAGGAAGATATACCGATGAAGATGCTCGAAGAGAAGATTTTAACAGAAGGAAAGGTGCTTGAGGGCGGCAAGATTCTGAAAGTAGACGGCTTTTTGAATCACCAGCTCGACGTAAAGCTCTTGTCCTGCCTTGGCGAAGATTTATACGATCATTTCAAAGACTGCGAAGTTACGAAGGTTTTGACGGTGGAAGCATCGGGAATAGGCCTTGCTTGTATGACTGCGCAGTTTTTTAATTGCCGTGTACTCGTTGCGAAGAAGAGTAAATCAGCAAATATCGCAAACGACGTATACTCCTCGAGGGTATATAGCTTCACGCACGGCAACTATAACGACGTCATCGTCTCAAAGGAATACTTGCAAAAAGGCGATAAGGTGCTTATCGTAGATGACTTCCTCGCAAACGGCGAAGCAGGCTTGGGACTTATAAAGATCTGCGAGCAGGCGGGTGCCGAAGTCGTAGGCTTTTCTGCGGCGATATGCAAGGTATATCAAGGCGGCTTGGATAAGATAAAGGCAACGGGCGTAAAGACCTACTGCCTTGCCGAGATCTCCTCGATGGACGAAAACGGAATCAAATTTTTGAACTAATTTTTTGCCTAAAAGGCATAATGGAGGTATATAATGAAAAAAGTATTGAGTATTGTGCTCGCGATCGTAATGATGTTGTCGCTCGCATCCGTAATGACGGCTTGCAACAACGACACGAATGACGGCCCTGTTGCAGGTCTTATCTGCTTGCACGGCGATTCTTCTACATACGACAAGAACTTCATCGACGCATTCAAGGCAGCTTGCAAGGCAAAAGGCCTCAGCGAAGATCAGTACGTAATCGTTACCAACATTCCCGAGGGACCCGAGTGCAAAGATCAGGCTCTCAACCTCGCAGATATGGGTTGCAAGGTAATCTTCGCAGACTCCTTCGGACACGAATCCTTCATGATCGAAGCTGCTAAGGAAGTTACCGACGTTCAGTTCTGCCACGCAACAGGCGTTATGGCTCACACGCTCAACCTTTCCAACTATCACAACGCATTTGCAAGCATTTATCAGGGAAGATATTTGGCAGGCGTAGCTGCTGGTCTCAAGCTTCAGGAAATGATCGACGGCAACAAGCTTACTGCTGAAAACTATGACGAAAACGGCAACATCAAGCTCGGTTACGTAGGTGCTTACACCTATGCAGAGGTTGTTTCCGGTTATACTTCTTGGTTCCTCGGAGTTAAGTCCGTAGTTCCCAATGTAGTTATGGACGTAACCTTCACGGGTTCTTGGTACGACGAGCAGGCTGAGAAGGACGCTGCTAAGCTCCTCATCTCCAGAGGCGTTGCACTCGTAAGCCAGCACGCTGACTCCATGGGCGCTCCTACCGCTTGCGAAGAAGCTGGTATCCCCAACGTATCCTACAACGGAAGCACCGAGTCTGCTTGCCCCAACACCTTCATCGTTTCTTCGAGAATCAACTGGCAGCCTTACTTCGAGTACATGATCGACTGCGCTTTGAACAACAAGACGATCGATACCGACAAGCTCGGAACGCTCGCTGACAACTCCGTAGTTCTCACCAACGTTGGTGGCGCTGCAGCAGCTGGCACGCAGGCTAAGCTTGACGAGATCAAGGCTAAACTCATCAGCGGCGAGCTCAAAGTATTCGACTGCTCCAAGTTCACCGTAACGGTAACCGCTGACAAGAACGCTAACGCAACCGTAGACGCTAACGGACACCTCGTTTCCTACATGGCAGACACCGACGGCGACTATGCAGGCGACACCAATGTCATCAAGACCGAGAACGGTGTTACCTACTTTGACGAGAGCGCATCGAGAACTGCTCCTTACTTCGACGTCAACATCGACGGTATCAACCTTTTGAACACAGCATTCTAATATTACAACGATACTAAAATCTGTCAGAGGCGAAGAATGGTATATTCTTCGCCTCGACAAGTTATTTTTACGGACGGAGGTATTTTTTTCGTGTCAAACACTCCACTTCTCGAAATAAAAGGCGTAAGCAAATACTTTGGCAAGATAGTTGCCAATAAAAACGTCAATCTGACCCTTGAAAAGGGAGAGATATTGGCGCTCCTCGGAGAGAACGGCTCCGGTAAAACTACCCTTATGAATATGATCGCCGGAATATATTATCCCGACGAAGGACATATATACATCAACGGCAAGGAGGCTGTCATCAAGTCTCCGCACGACGCTTACGAGTATAAAATAGGAATGATACACCAGCATTTCAAGCTCGTAGACGTCTTCACCGCAACGGAAAATATCGTTTTGGGTTTAAAGGACAAAGGTCGCTACGACCCTAAGGCGGACTCAAAAAAGGTTGCGGAAATAGCCAAGAAATACGGCTTTGTAATCGATCCCAACAAGAAGATATACGACATGGCTGTCTCCGAAAAGCAGACGGTCGAGATCGTCAAGGTTCTTTACAGAGGCGCAGAGCTTTTGATACTCGACGAGCCTACTGCGGTATTGACTCCGCAGGAGACCGAAAAGCTCTTTGACGTCTTGCGTTCGATGAAAAAGGACGGCAAGTCAATAATAATCATAACCCACAAGCTCCACGAGGTCTTAGATATCTCCGATAAGGTAGCGGTACTGAGAAAGGGCGAATATATCGGAACTGTCGATACGAAAGACAGCACCGAAGAGTCCTTGACCGAGATGATGGTCGGACAAAAGGTCGAGCTCAACATCGAACGCTCCGAGCCAAAGGATCCCAAGGACAGGCTTTTCGTCAAAGATCTTTGCCTTACGAACGCAGAGGGCGTAGACGTCTTGAAGCACGTTTCCTTCACCGTAAAGTCAGGTGAGATACTCGGCGTTGCAGGTATCGCAGGAAGCGGCCAGAGAGAGCTTTTGGAGTCCATCGCAGGCTTGCAGCATTTCCAGGGCGGCAGGATAGAGTATATGAACCCCAAAACGGATAAACTCGTCGATTTGAAAGATAAGACTCCGTACGAAATAAGAGAGCTCGGCGTAAGGCTGTCGTTCGTTCCCGAGGACAGACTCGGAATGGGACTTGTAGGCAACATGGACATCGTAGACAATATGATGCTCAGGTCTTACAGAAAGGGCAAGGGCGCACTTCTCAACAGAAAGAAGCCGCAGAACCTAGCCGACGAGATAATAAAGAGCTTAGAGGTCGTAACGCCATCGTCGCACACTCCCGTAAGACGTCTTTCTGGCGGTAACGTTCAAAAGGTACTCGTCGGAAGAGAGATATCTTCAAGCCCCAAGGTATTGATGGCGGCGTATCCCGTAAGAGGTCTTGACATCAACTCCTCGTATACTATTTACAACCTTCTCAACAAGCAGAAAGAAAACGGTACGGCTGTTATATTCGTAGGTGAAGACCTCGACGTTTTGGTAGAGCTTTGCGACCGCATCCTCGTAATTTGCGGAGGAGAGGTAAGCGGCATACTTGACGGCAGGAACACCAACAAGAACGAGATAGGCGCATTAATGACAAAGGTCGGAGGTAAGAGAAATGACAAATAAAAATACTTCAAAGAAAGAGCCTTTGTTCCATATAGTAAAAAACAGCGACATCCCCGTATGGATGGGATGGATAATAAGAATAGTTGCGATAGTGATCGCAATATTCGTCGGAAGCTGTATCGCATCTGCGTTCTCCTCGCAAAGTCCCTTCAAGGTAATAGCAAACCTCGTTTCGGGTGCGTTCGGAACTGAGAGAAGAATTTGGTTGTTCTTGCAGGATACCTCGATGCTTCTCATCATTGCATTGGCAATAACGCCTGCGTTCAAGATGAAGTTCTGGAACTTAGGCGCAAACGGACAGGTGCTTATCAGCTGCCTTGCGACGGTCGCTTGCATGTTCTACTTCGGCGGAAAGCTTCCGAACGGCGTAGTCATGCTGTTCATGATAATAGCAGGACTTTTGGCAGGAGTCATCTGGGCGGTCATCCCTGCGATATTCAAAGCGATATTCGGAACGAACGAGTCACTTTTCACCTTAATGCTCAACTACATAGCAGAGGGCTTGGTAGCGTTCTTCATCAACGTTTGGGTAAAGGACGGCTCGGCAGTCCTTCGTCCGATAGAGTATGGAAATCTCCCCGAGCTTGGCAATAAGTACGTTTTGATAATACTCGTAGCCGCTGTTTTGACGGCGTTCTCGTTCGTATATTTCAAATATTCCAAGCACGGCTATGAAATATCCGTCGTCGGCGAAAGCCAGAATACGGCGAGATATATCGGCGTAAACGTCAAAAAGGTAATCATAAGAACGCTCGTCTTGTCAGGACTTATGTGCGGCATCGCAGGAATACTCCTCGGCGGCGCAATAAATCACACGATAACCTCGACGGCGCACAATAACCTCGGTTTCACGGCGATAATGGCGTCCTGGCTTGGCAAATTCGACCCCTTGTATATTCTTGCAAGCTCGGCGTTTATCGGCTTTATGACGCGCGGCATGACGCAGGTAAACATGACTTGCGGATTCACCTCGACGGCGATGTCCGATATAGTTGTCGGTATCGTATATTTCTTCGTCATCGCTTGCGAATTTTTCATCAATTACAAGCTCGTATTCCGTTCTAAGAAGGAGGTAAAATAATATGTTTTCAACCTTTCTTGCAGCAGCAATTTCTCTCGGCGTCGTATATCTTTACGGTTGCTTAGGCGAGATAATAACGGAAAAGGCAGGACATTTGAACCTCGGTATCCCGGGAATAATGTGCCTCGGTGCAACGGGCGGATGCTATGCGGTATCCCTTTATATGAACGCTATCGGCGGCAATAATCCAAACGTAGTATTGTTGCTTTTGTTGACCGTATTCGGCACCTCCCTTTTTGCGGTGTTCGGCGGAATGATATACGCTTTCCTGACGGTATCCCTCCGTTGCAACCAGAACATCACTGGCTTAACGCTAACGACGTTCGGTTCGGGTCTTGCAGACTTTATGATGGTATCCGTCGTTGATAGGACCTATCTTCCGAGGGCTGGCTACGCTTTGGCGTCATCCCTCCCGTTTGCCGGAAAGCTTGGTGGATTCGGAACGATATTCCTGTCCCACGGCGTGTTGGTATACCTTGCGATATTCCTGGCTATTGCCGCAATGCTCGTATTCAACCGTACCAAGGTCGGCTTAAACCTCCGTGCAGTCGGAGAGAACCCTGCGGCGGCAGACGCAGTAGGTATCGACGTTACGAAGTATAAATACGCAGCGATCGCTATCGGAAGTGCGATAGCAGGTATGGGCGGCTCGTTCTACATCCTCGACTTTATCAAGGGCAGCTGGGAAAACTCCGCAACAGTAGCCGCAATGGGCTGGATAGCGATAGCCCTCGTAATATTCTCCCTTTGGCGTCCTGCGCTCAGCATCTTCGGCGCAATACTGTTCGGTGCATTGACTGCAGCTCCGAGCTACATCACCGGAATTTCGTTCTCCGAAATGAAGCTCTTAAAGGTCTTGCCTTACGTCGTAACGGTCATCGTCCTTATCATAACGAGCATCAGGAACTCTCGTGAGAACCAAGGTCCTGCCGCAATAGGCGTAGCGTACTTCAGAGAGGAAAGATAAGGTTTTATCCTTTCAAATTGTATGATATGATATATAAAGCCTCGATAAACGTCGGGGCTTTTGTTATATTTCCCCAAAATACACTTTAGTAAAGTAGTGAAAAACAGTAAAACGCTTGCAATGCGTTTCCGTTTGTGTTACAATATAGGTCGGCAAAGGGGGAAGAACAGATGGTAGATAAGGTAACGGAAGCGATGAGAGAATCGCTGTACGCAACGATAATCAAAGCAAACACCGTTGAGGAGTGCAAGATGCTGCTCGACGACCTGTGCACTAAAAACGAGATAGATCAGATGGCGCAAAGAGTATACGCCGCAAAGCTTTTGATGGAGGGCAACACCTATTCAAAGGTAATATCCGAAACGGATATTTCCTCCGCAACGCTTTCAAGAGTATCGACCTGCGTAAGGCACGGCTCCGGCGGCTACAAAAAATTTGTAGAGACGACGAGATCTTAATATTTTTTAAGTTTTTAATTATTGACGAGACACCGCTTATCATAAGCGGTGTTTTTGTATGCAAAAAGGCGAAAAACGAGGCGTTTTTGGGGATTTATCGGAATAACGGCGCAAAATTAGCGCAATAATAATCGTATAGTAATCTGGCGAATATCGCCTCAAAAAGGGGAATAAATGAAAAATAAAAAAGTGATCGCCGCCGTGTTGTTGACGGTGCTTGTTATGAGCGTTCTTCCGTGTACTGCCTTTGCCAAAGCAGGCGAATACGTAACAGTCGGCGGCTTTGCGGTAGGCATCGAGCTTGACGTAGACGGCGTAGCGATAGTCGGTGTAAGCGACACGGCAAGCAAGGAATTTTCAGTAGGGGACGTAATAACGGGCGTAAACGGAGAAAAGGTGGAAAGCGTAGCCGAGCTTCGGCGTGCAATAAACGGCAAAAGCGGCAACTTTTCCGTAACGGTCGTCAGAAACGGCGAAACGCAAACGCTGACGGCAAAAAAGAACGCCTCGGGGAATTTGGGCATAACGGTAAGAGATCAGCTCAGGGGCGTCGGCACGGTAACGTACGTAAGAAGCGACGGCTCGTTTGCCTCGCTGGGACACCCCGTCGGCACGACGAAGGGTAAAAGTCCGCTCAGGATAAGCGGCGGCAAAGTGTCCTCAGCCGTCGTTATCGGCGTAAATAAAGGGGAAAAAGGCAGGGCAGGAGAACTGAAAGCGGTATTCGTTGACGGCGGAAATACGAGCGGAAAGGTGCTTTCAAATACGAGCTTCGGCGTGTACGGTATATTGGACAAGACGGTCTCAAACCCCGCATATAACAAAAAAGTAATGATAGCCTCCCGTGATGAGATAAAGCTTGGCAAAGCCACCATTTTAGCGACCGTTGACGGCACGGAGACAAGGGAATACGCAGTCGAGATAGTCAGCAAGGCGAGCCAGAAATGCCCCGAGGAAAAGGGACTCGTCATCAAGGTGGTAGACAAAGAGCTCCTCGAAAAAACGGGCGGCATCGTGCAGGGCATGAGCGGAAGTCCGATCATGCAGGACGGAAAGTTAGTCGGCGCTGTGACCCACGTTTTCCTCAACGATTCCACCCGTGGCTACGGCATCTACGCCGAATTTATGGGTTGATCTTGTCGAAAAGCGTCGCAAAACAGGAGATATTGTCTTGACTGCTGAAAAACCCTACTTTTTGAGGTATAATCCCGTTATCACCCAAAAGGAGCAGAAAATGGAAGCAGAAATATCGAAATTTTTATTGCAATGCGGCTTTTCGCCGAAGCACTACGGCTACAAGTACCTCAAAAGGGCTATCGCCATATATATTGAAAACGGCTTGGACGTTCGCATGCTCGGTGGAAAAATATATAGCCTGTTGAGTATAATGGAGGGCGGCAAGTCGCAAAAGACGATAGAAAAGAACATCACGTCTGCGATAGAGTGGGCGTACCTCAAAGGCGACGTAGACTTTTTGGAGAAAAACGACATGTACGGCTTCAACGAGCGAGGAAGACCTACGAACAACGAGTTCATTGCGCTTGCAGCTACGAAGATAGCCTACAGACGCTTGCACCGTAAGGTCATATAAAAGAAAAGTAAAAGCAGCCGTAACGGCAAAGCGAGCGCCTTCATATAATTAGCGTATGAAGGCGTTTTTTCAAAAAGTTTTTTGCGCACATATATTGCTTTATATCGCAATGCTGATAGTCTTTTGCGGCGGCATAGTGTGCGGTATAATTTTCGGCAGCGACTTAGAGGTCGAAAGCGTCGTGTCGGAGGACTACTTTCTCGTAGTCTTGGGCGAGGAAAGCGGCACGAGCATATTTTTGTCAAGGCTCGTGAATAATCTCTTTCTGTGCCTGATATTCTCACTCACATTTCTGTCGCCGTTATTTCTCATCCTGTCATTTCTTGCGCTGTTTTACCGAGGCTTCGTGCTTGGGTATGCGCTTATCGCAGTAATTGCCGAAACAGGCGGCGCAGGGGTATTGCTCTGCATATTTTTGATAATACCGACGCAAGTGCTGTTGCACTTCGTGCTTTTGTCCTTAACGCTAAGTGGCGCAAAGAAAGCCTCTTGCTTTGAGCTTAGAGAATACGTACCCACATTGCTTTGCTTTTATGCGGCAACTCTTTTGGTGGCGGCGATAGAGCTTGCCGAGATATACGTTGTGATCCGTCCGCTCACCCTCGTTCTTTGAATAAATAGCGGTAGCTTTTTTCATACTACTATAAAAGGAGAGGGTGTATGAAAAAGATATTGACTGTTGTTTTGGCTATACTTCTTTGCGTTTTCCCCTTTTTGGGGATAAGACAAGCCTTTGCCGAGGAATTTATCGGCGATTACAAGGCGCTTTGCCTTATGGATGCAAACAGCGGCGAGGTGGCGTACGAAAAGGATGCGAATAAAAAACTTCCCGTTGCCAGTATGACCAAAATTATGACCTTATGCGTCATATTCGACGAAATTGAAAGCGGAAAGCTGTCGTTTGACGATAAAGTCGTCGCTTCCGATAATGCTCAAGGAATGGGCGGTTCACAGGTCTTCATAGAAAGCGGCGGCGAATACGAGGTAGAGGAGCTTATCAAAGCCATAGCGATAGCCTCTGCAAACGACGCTTGCGTAGCGATGGCGGAGCATATCGCGGGTAGCGAAAGGGGCTTCGTTGCGATGATGAACGAGAAAGCGAAAGCGCTTTCGATGACGGATACCAACTTTGTCAACTGTACGGGACTTCCGTGCGTAAACGGCTACTCGACGGCAAGGGATATGTGCCTTTGCATGCGAGAGCTGCTGAAGACGGATAAGTACTACGAATACGCAGGCGTATGGATGGCTGACTTCGTTCATCCCGAGGGTAGGATAACCTCGATCTCCAACACGAACAAGCTCCTTCGACGTAGCATTGGCGTAGACGCAGGAAAGACGGGCTACACGGCTGAAGCGAAGCACTGCATCACTGCGACGGCAAAACGAGGCGATACGAGATTGATTGCGTGCGTAATAGGCGCAAACAGCTCAAAGGATCGTTTTAATTTGGCGGAAAAGCTGTTAAGCTTCGGCTTTGGCGAGTTCGAGAGCGTTCCGCTTATCCAAAAGGGCGTTGCGGTAGAAAAACTTGCCGAGATAAAACGAGGCAAAGAGAGCTTTTGCAAGGGCGTTGCAACGGATAGCTACTATGCCTTCACAAAAAAGCGTGTAACGCCGAGCGAGCAGGTCGAGATAACGTATTTCAAGACGACTGCCCCGATAAAGCAAGGCGAGGAGATAGGATGCGCAACGGTATATAAAGATGGCGTCGAGATAAAAAAGATACCCTTAGTTGCGGAAAAGAGCGTAGACCGCAAGGGTTTGTTTGACATCTTCGGTTAACTTAGTATATAGTACCTTTTTACTGCTTTTTGCGGTAAAAAGGTACTGTTTTTTTTCATACTGTTCAAAACGGGGAAGGCGTGTTATCATAGCTATGATATAAAAAACTGTCAAGAGGGGTAAAATCTTGGAAAAGCAGAAAGGTAACGATTTTTTTGAAAGACACGGACATCTCGTTTGGTCGTTGATGTCATTGGCACTCGCCATACTCGTGTGGTGGCTCATATCGCTCACGAAGGCTGGCGGCGTAGTATTCTCATCTCCGGGCGCTGTATTAAAGCGCGGAATAGAGTACATAAAAGACGGCACGCTTTGGGGACATACGAGCCTTAGCTTGTTCAGAGTTGTTTGCGGCTTCTTGATCGGCTTCATCACGTCCATCCCCGTAGCATTCTTGATGGGTTGGTACAAGCCCGTAAGACTTTTGTTCGAGCCTTGGATAAAGTTCTTGAAGTGCATCCCGCCGATCTCTTACATTCCGCTCGTAGTTGTTGCGGCAGGTATCGGCGAAAAGGCAAAGATAATAGTCATCTTCATCGCATGCTTCTTAACGTCGGTAGTAACCATCTACCAAGGCGTATTGAACGTTGACGAAACGCTCATCAAGGCGGCAAAGGTGCTCGGTGCAAAGGATATAGATATGTTCCTGACCGTCGTAGTTCCTGCGTCTACGCCCTTCATCGTAACGGCAATGAAGCTCGGACTTTCTTCCGCTTTGACGACGCTTATCGCATCTGAGATGGTCGGCGCAGTCATGGGACTTGGAACGATGATACAGACGGCGAGCCAATACTTCATGATGGACGTCGTACTTCTCGGTATCGTAATAATCGGCGCGCTCGGAATAATACTTCAGGTTTTGGTAGAGTTCCTCGAGAAGAAGCTCACCGGCTGGCAGGAAAAGAGAGAGGTGTGATCCATGGAAAATCGTAAAGTAAAGGTTAAGATAGATAACGTATACAAAGAGTACGAGGGCAGAAACGGCAAGACGATAGCTCTTAACGGAATGAACCTCGACATCTATGAGAACGAGTTTATTTGTATAGTAGGACCTTCCGGTTGCGGTAAGTCCACCATCCTCAACATCATCGCAGGACTTTTGAAGCCCACCAGCGGAAAAGTAGTCTGCAACGGACAGATAGTTGACGGAA
This sequence comes from uncultured Clostridia bacterium, assembly GCA_964406735.1. Taxonomy (GTDB): domain Bacteria; phylum Bacillota; class Clostridia; order Christensenellales; family CAMQZB01; genus CAYOSU01. The sequence goes on from CAYOSU010000004.1 coordinate 76,197, forward strand.
CGGGCGCAGAGAGAGGCGTAGTTTTCCAGCAGTACGCATTGTTCCCGTGGCTCACGGTAAGAAAGAACATCGAGTACGGCTTGAAATTTGCCGAGCTTCCCGATGAGACCAAGCCCAACTACACCGTTGAGGAATGGAGAAACAACACTGAAAAGGACCTCAGAAAACGCCTTAAAAAGCAAGGCTACAAGGGCGACGAGCTCGAACAGCTCATCACCGAGTATTATACGAACAATCAGCCTCCCAAGCCGACGAGAAAGTACACGGCAGAGGAAAAGGCAGCGATCGTTGACAGATATCTCAAAATGGTACAGCTCGACCAGTTCGCAGACTCCTATCCGAAGGAGCTTTCGGGCGGTATGAAACAGCGTGTTGCGCTTGCAAGAGCGTACGCAGTCAACCCCGAGATACTTCTTCTCGACGAGCCGTTCGGAGCATTGGATGCTCAGACGAGAACTCAGCTCCAGTCCGACCTTATCGAGATGTGGGAGAAAGAGAAAAAGACCTGCTTGTTTATCACGCACGACATCGAGGAAGCGATCATCTTGGGCTCTCGTGTAGTCATCATGAGCGCAAGACCGGGACGTATCAAAGAGATCATCGATGTCAACATTCCTCACCCGAGGAACCAGAAAACGAAAATATCCGAAGAATTCTTGAAGCTCAAATCGTATATTTGGGAAAGAGTTTACGAAGAATATCTCTCGGATAGAAAATAAAGAACCTAAAAGTATAAAAATCATTGGAGGAAAAATGATGAAAAAAGTATTATGTTTATTGCTTGCTTTAGTATTGACGCTTACGGTTTTCGCAGGCTGCACGAAGACGCCTTCTAACGATCCCGAAAAGCTCACAAAGCTCAACGTTGCATATCACACCAACCTCGGTGGCGCAGCAATCGTATGCATCGGTAACGAACAGGGAATCTGGGAAAAGTATGGATTCGAGCTTAACCTCGTAGGCTTCACGTCCGGACCTGTTGAGATCGCAGCAATGCTTTCCGGCGAGCTCGATTACGGCTTCATCGGCCACGGCGCTCACACGCTTGCTATCGACGGTAAGGTAGACGTACTCGCTTACGAAAAGATGGGCGACGACGAAGAGATCATCACCAGCACCGATACAGGCATCAAGACGCTTGCTGACCTTAAGGGCAAAAAGATCGGTACGACGCTCGGAACTTCCGGCGAGACCGTTTTGAGAGCAGCTCTCAAAGAGGCTGGACTTACCGATAAGGACGTTTCCATCGTCAACATGGACATGGGCGCTTGCGTAGTAGCTATGGTATCCGGTCAGATCGACGCAGTTTGCGTTTTCGCTCAGTACAAGAACTCCGTAAAGGACCAGCTCGGTTCTAAGGCAGTTTCCTTGGCAACGACTTCTTCGTTCGCTGAACTCGTATCTCCTTCTTCCTGGATCGCAACTCCTGAATACATCACGAGAAATCACGAGCAGTCCGTAAGATTCTGCGCAGCTATCATCGAGTGCATCGATTACTTCGCAGGTCACAGAGACGAGACCGCTAAGTATGTTGCAGACTTCTTGAAGCTCGACTACGAAGCAGTTCGTGAGTCCGCTCAGTCCATCACGCTTTTGACGATCGACGAGTACGAGGCTGCATTGAACAGCGGCAAGATCAACACGATCTACAAGCTCCAGCAGGAAAACTTCCTTGAGCAGGGTAAGATCTCCGGACCTGCCGAGACCGACACATACGTTCGTTTCGACATCATGAAGGAAGCTATCGAGTTGATCAAGGCTAACAAAGCTAACTAATTAAGAAGACTAAGCTTAAGAAGTGGTCGCGACAGCGATCACTTCTTTTTAAGTTTTATGGGTTGAAAGAAGCAAGAAAATATGTTATGATATTTTCAGCATTCAACTGAAATTTTGGAGGAAATTATGGACTGCATATATTACTCAAAGGAAGAAATGATCAAAAATGCGAGGATGCCCGTAATAATTCTCGACACCGATAAGGACGTTTTCACGAAATGCGCCGACGATATGTACGATTGCATAAAGGAGAACAACGAAAAAGGCGAGAAGTCCGTCATCGTCGTCCCGATCGGACCTATCGGACAGTACGAGATATTCGCACAAAAGGTAAACGAAACGGATCTTGATATGACGAACACCTATTTCCTTTTGATGGACGCATATATCGAGGACGGAAAGGACCTTCCCTACGAGCATAGACTGAGTTTGAGAAGAAAAATAGACGTTTTATTGTTCGATAAACTGAATAAGCCATTCGATAAGTCTCACATCATCGCAATGAAAGCTGACGACGTAGACTATATGGATAGAGAGATCGAACGCTTAGGCAAAATAGACCTTTGCGTTGCAGGCATAGGCATCAACGGTCATATAGGGATGAACGAGCCGCTCGAGCTTTCCGCAGAGGAGTACTTGGCGCAGGCTGTTTCGAGGATATTGCCGCTGACTATTCAGACGAGAATGATAAGCTCTATCGGAAATTTCAAAGGTGCGCTTTCTGAAGTCCCCGAAAACGGCATCACTATCGGCTTAAAAGAGATGATGACGGCGAAGAAGATGAGGGCGTACTGCTTCAGAGATTGGCACAATTCGTGCATCAAGAGGGCTGTATGCGCAAAGCCGGACGGTACGTTCCCCGCAACGCTGTTGCAGCTTCACGACGACGTAGTGTTATACGCTCACGAGGAGATCGTCAAAACCATATAAAAACGCTTTTTCGACCTCCCTTTCGGGAGGTCATTGCGCTTTTTGCGAAAAACGCAGACAAAACGCAACCGTTTTTTTTGGAACCTGTCGGTTGGTATGATTCTCACAGTCTGCTATATTGACGTACGTCGCAAAAATACCATTGCAAGCATTTTTGCTTGTGTGAAAAACGATTTTCTTAAACCGTGTACAAAAAAGCTTTTTTATATGATACAATAAAAACAAGAAAGTGATGAGGAAAGAAAAATGCTACTCGTAGTGATCCTGCTCTTCATCATGTCACAGGCTGCGGTAATAATCTTCAAGGCGTTCAAGAAGTCGAAGTTTTTGCTGACAGCCGAGATAGGCATGGTGATGATACTGTCAACTATATATATAAACGGTGCGAAAAACGGCGGTTTTTTGCCCGAGCAGTTCGACCTTATTTTCGGTGCACCTTTAATAGCGGATTTTGCCAAAAACCTCGTTATTTCCCCTGAGAACATAGCGATACACTATATTATAGCAAGGCTTTCGGTGTGCCTTTCCGTTTTATACGACGCAATAATCAACTCCGTCGAGATAAAACGCTTTTTCAATAAGTATAAATACATGTACTTGCTGGTCGCACTTCCCATCGTTGCCGCAGGCTTTTTGTCAGGGCCCACCATTTTCACCAAGCTTTTTGCGAATAAATTTTCAGTGCAAAACGCCGTCGTAGCCTCTGTCGACTGCTTGATATTGCTATATTCCGCAACAGCGCTTGCGATAAATATTTTCGAGCATTTCAGAATAATGCTTTCTTGGTACAGAAAGAGGGATATATACAGGATGCTTTGCGTATCCATACTTTTAGTCCAATATATTTTCCTTTGCACCTTCAACCCCATAACGATATTCCAGGACTACCACACGGTATTCATATCTCTTAGCTATATAAAATACCTCAACGTATACTCTCTTGTAAGGCTTCTTCCGATACTTTCGCTGAGTATTCTTATGATGGTCGTCTCGATAGTAGGCTTCTACTTCTACGCACGCTACGACTATGACAGAGAGAATAGAGAAATAAGGATCAAAAAAGAGATGGACGCCGCAACGCTCGCAACGTCGGGCATGGTGCACGGCTTAAAGAACCAGCTCATCTCCGCAAAGATATTGAGCGGCGACATAGAAAACAGCATCAGAAATGGCGATAGCGACAAGGCAATAGCGCTTGCAGGCGAGTTTTCCGAGCTGAACGCCCATATGCTTGAGCGGATAAACACACTGTATAAGTCATTCAAGAATATAAATTCCGTGCTCGTTGCGACGGAGGTTGACGAGATAATAAGCTCCGTCTTGAAAAAAGTCCGCACGGAAGTTCCGAGAGAATGCATCGAGATAGAGAAAACGGCGAATTTTGCGATGGCAGATGCCGAGCTTCTTTCCGAGGCAATATCAAACTTGGTGATAAACGCATACGAGTCCGTGCCGAAGGACAAAACGCCGCACATCAAAATAACGGCGTATATGACCAGAAATCACCTTGTTTTTTCGGTAAGCGATAACGGCAAAGGCATACCGAAAGAACTCAGAAAGAACCTGTTTTCGCCCTTTATCACGACGAAAAACACGGCGAGCAACTGGGGCTTGGGTCTTTGCTACGCAAGACAGATAGTAAAAAATCACCTCGGCGACATAAATTTTGAAACGACGGTAGGCGAGGGCACGACGTTCTTCGTAGTGCTCCCAAAATACGACCTCAAGGAGATGTGAAATGATAAAGATCATCTTAGCTGACGACAACGCAATATTAAAAAGGCATATAGTAGAGAGCGTTTCGCAAGAGCCTGACATGCAAGTCGTAGGCGAAGCGTCCTGCGGCAAGGATGCGTTCGATATGGCCAAAACGACCGACTTTGACATTGCAGTCCTCGATATAGATATGGAGACCTCGACGGCAGGCATCGTTGCGGCAGGCGAGATCCTTGCCATAAAGCCCGATGCGAAAATAATATTTCTGACCGTTCACGAGGACGACGAGACCGTTTTAGGCGCAATGTCGGCAGGCAACGTCGATTACGTCGTAAAGTCCGACGATATGAGCGTGATAATAGCTCACATCAGGAGCTTTGCGTGCGGAAGACCGATGGCGCTTGAAGGCAACGTCGCAAATACCGTAAGACGTGAGTTTTTGAGGCTCAGACGCACGGAAGACAACCTGTTATACTTCATAAAGAACCTCTCGGGGCTTACAACGACGGAAAAACAGCTCGTTCAGCTGCTTCTTCAGAATAAGACCGCCCGCCAGATAGCTGACGAACGCACGGTAGAGCTGACGACCGTCAAAACGCAGATATCCCATATCCTCAAAAAGTGCCACGCCAAACGCACCAAGGAACTCGTCGAGGCGATACGGGAAAAACAGCTTGAAGAACTTCTCTTCGATTAAAAAAGAATAACACTCAAAAGACGCTTTCAAAGCGTCTTTTTTTGATGAAAATTTATTTCAAAATAGATTTTGCAATTTCTCCATAATGATAAAACGCCACAAAACGCATGCACGTCGTTGCAATCGTTTGCTTAAAAGCGGCTGCGAAATAAGAATATCGGTGCTAAAATATAATAAAAAACAACGGTGGTAGACTTATGCGTGCGATAACGGTAATGTACGACAGCTTAAACAGAAGATACCTCTCCCCGTACGGCGGAGACGTACCCACGCCAAACTTTGACAGACTTGCGAAAAAATGCGTAACGTTCGACAATTTCTACTGCGGTAGTATGCCCTGCATGCCTGCAAGGCGAGAGATGCACACGGGGCGCTATAACTTCCTCATGCGCAGCTGGAGCCCGTTAGAGCCTTTCGATGACTCCTGCCCCGAGATACTCTCGCAAAACGGCGTATGCACGCAGTTCGTTTCCGACCACTGCCATTATTGGCAGGACGGCGGACTTACCTACCACGAACGCTTCTCGGCGTTTGAGTTTATCCGCGGGCAAGAGGGGGACGAGTGGAAAGCGAGAGCGGCAACGTACGACGAATTCAGCGGCAAACGCCTTGCTCGCCACCAAGACGGCATAAACAGAGAGTACACGAGAGAGGGCGACTGCTGCCACGCAAGGACGTTCGCGGCTGCAATGGACTTTTTGGAGCATAACTACGCCGCCGACAACTGGTATCTTCATATGGAGTATTTCGATCCGCACGAGCCGTTCGACTGCCCGGAAAGGTACAGAAAGATGTTCACCGACGAGCCAAAGCTCAACGACTGGCCTCTGTATAAAACCGTTGACGGACAGGAGAGCGCAGAAGCGGTCAGACAGCAGATACTCTGCTACAAGGCGTGCATAGCGATGTGCGACGACTATTTAGGCAAGCTTCTCGACTTTATGGACGAAAAGGACATGTGGAAGGACACGATGCTGATAGTCAACACCGACCACGGCTTTATGCTCGGCGAGCACGGCTATATGGCAAAAAATTATATGCCCTGCTACAACGAGCTTACCAATATACCATTCTTCCTGTACGACCCGAGGAACCCTTCCCGTAGCGGCGAAAGAGCAAGCGCCCTTGCCCAGACGATAGATATACCTGCAACGCTATTGGACTATTTCGGCATAGAAAAACCCTCGTCGATGCAGGGAAGAAGCCTTATCCCCACTTATAACACCGACGAAAAGGTACGAGATGCCGCACTTTTTGGTTATTTTGGCAAGCATATCAACGTAACCGACGGCCGCTACGTCTACATGCGTGCCGCAAGAGACAACACCAAGCTTTACGAATACACGCTTATGCCCACCCGCCTTGCCGCTCTGTTTGAAAAAGAGGAGCTGAAGGCGGCGGACACGGAGCTATATAGAGGCTTTTCCTACTGCGGCAATGTACCGATGCTGAAGATCCCCGGCAACACGAAATACGTTCCCAAGGCGTCCCACCACGACTACGACGAGCATTTGAAATACGGCGACCTTCTGTTTGACCTTGAAAACGACAGAGCGGAGAACAATAACATTGTTGATAAGGAAGACCTCGTCGAAATGATGACCGAAAAGATGGTCAAGCTGATGAAAGAGACGGAAGCTCCTGCAGAACAATACGAGCGCATGGGCTTAAAGAAATAAAAACTCAAATATCCACCGTTTTCGGTGGATATTTTTTTTGCCTTAAACAGCCACCTTAAAAAACTGCAATATAAAAACTGATATTGCCATTGCCAAAAGGCCTCCGATATGATAGAATAAAACTGTCAAAAATAGTATTATTCGGAGGTTTTTTTATGAATAATATTGCCGTCATGTCGGGAATGCTCTCCAAAATGTACGACATGAACCTGCTCGTTGCAGACAATAAAGACCAACTGACCTCAATACTTCACGGCTTGCTCGAAAAGGAAAGCGACAGCAGCGTAAAATTCTGTGACAGAGTAATAAAAAAGCTCGATTCCCTTGAGGATAACGTAATATACGAATATAGGAGCAGGGCAGGGCTATCGCTCATAATATTCAAGTGGTGCAATAATTACGTCATATTGACCCCTTTTTTTCAACACGCTGTTGGAGGATATCTCCTTAGATCCTGCCGAAATAGGTTTTCCAAAAATAGATACTGAGCTTTACGAAATGCAATATTTCAATTTCCCGCACGTAAGCGGCGACGAGCTTATCCGCTTTATAAGGTCGATAATAGAAACCTTGACTCCACGCTTTAATTTATACGGCTATGTACTTGACGGGGATGATAGCGACTCGAACAGCGACGGCGTAAAAAGCGGTGATATGGAAGTTGGAAAATTCAAGCCGATCGAGCTCAAATACGTCAACGAGCGAGAGTTTATGAATGCTATCGAGTCAGGCGATATCCAACGCTCTGTAAATGCGCTTTACATGATGAATATCTCTTCGCAAAGCCAGAATATACCCTTCATCCGTGAGAAGAACGTCGAGGTCAGCAATGCGATACTTCGGACTCTTTGCAAAATATCTGCTTATAACGCAGGCGTGACCCCTGCGGTGATAGAGGAAATATCCGCAAGGTACAACCTCTCGTTCAGCAAAAAGAACAAATATAGCTCCTTAGATGCGATGAAGGAGCAGTGTATCGCAATGATAGGGGAATACTGCACGGCGGTAAGCAAGGCAAAAAACAACACCTACTCCCCGATAATAAAATACGTCGTAGATTATATAGAGCTGAACTATGCAAAGCAAATAACGCTAGACGATATAGCCCAAAACTGCGGCATCTCAAGAAACTACCTTCCTCACGCCTTCAAAAAGGAAACGGGGAAGTCCGTCGTTGAGTACATCACGGATTTCAGGCTTGAAAAAGCGGCAAAGCTTTTGAAAACTACTACGATGTCCGTTCAGGATATAGGAAATAAAGTAGGATATTCGGACAACAACTATTTCACGAAGACGTTCAGAAAACGCTTTGGCGACACCCCGACGAAGTATAGGAAGAAAACAGCACAAGAATAACATAATATTACTATTTTGGACAATATAGCTCTATATCTTCCTTTTCATATGTTCTATAATAGTTCTATTACAACATATAGAAAGGAGATAATTATGAGCAAACAGAAAAGGGCTTATCCCAATGACGTAAAGACCATCGTCGGTCTTAACGGCATGCAGATAGCAAATATCATTGCCTCGTCCTTCATGTCGTCGTACTTTTTGGTATACTTGACCGACTATGCAGGACTTGGCGTTCTCGGTGCTACGATCGCGCCTATAATACTTACGATCGGACGTATCGTCGACGGTGTAGACGACCCATTGCAGGGCTTTATCATCGACTCGGCAAAGCCCAAAAAAATCGGTAAATACCGCTTCTTTTGCCTTATAAGCTTGCTGTTGACGACGCTTTCGATATGCTTTTTGTATTCGATACCGTCGGGATTGGCAGAAAACATCGTATTGTTATTCATCTACGTTTTAGCGTTCTACATTCTTTACGATATGGGCGCAGCGCTTTGGGCACACAACGCACTCGTTCAAAAGATGAACTTCACGGTAGGCGAGAGGGCAAAGGTCTCGATGATAGGAAGATTCCTTGCGATATTCGTAGGTGCAGTCTTCTCGACTTTCATGATGATAGTCAACGCTATCAACAAGATAGTAAACAACTTCGGAAAGGCATTCTCGCTTGCTACCGTACTTCTTGGCGTTGTATCGCTCGTCATCTCCGTCGTAATGCTCCTTCTCGTCAAGGAAGAGGAAACGGAGGATGAAAAGCGTGTTGAAAGCAACGAAGACAAGATGTCCTTCAAGGACGTTATCAACATTTTCAGAGTAAACAAGGCGTTCAATATCAACTTCTTCGGACAGCTGTTCAGAGGCTTCGTATACGCACTTTTGACCTCGACGACGGCGTACTACATGAAGTATGCGTACTGCATCGACGCAAACGGCGTATTTGACGGCGACGCTTACGGCGTATATAATATTCTCTTCATGACGATAAGCATGGCACCGATGCTCCTTGCAGCCGCAGTAAGCCCCGCTCTCATGAAAAAATTCGACAGCTCCGTCAAGCTCATGAACCTTGCTAACTACATAACCCTCGTTGCAGGCGTAATAGCGTTCATTTTGCAGCTTCTCGGTGTATTGAATCTGAGCTTCTATATCTTCGGCGCATTGATGTTCGTCCTCTTCTTCGGAAACGGACTCGCATTCGTCCCGGGGACTACCCTTTGGATGGAGTGCATGGACTATAACACCTACAAGACAGGCAAGCCCATGAGCGGCTCAATAAGCGCCCTTTCCGCAATGCTCGGCAAGGCTCAGGCTGCGCTTTCCACCCTTTTCATCGGAGTAATATTGGCAGTCAGCAACTACGAGGTAGACTCCATAACAGGCAACTACGTCGGCGACTTGGCTCAGCTTCCCTCGGTGCTCAACTGGTTCGTAGCGTCCTGTACGATAATCCCCGGTGCCGTTGCGTTGGTATCCGCACTTATCTTCAAGTTCTACCCCATAACCCCCGAAGTAAAGGCTCAGATGCAAGAGGCGATAAGCAAAAATAACACAGAAGCACAGAACTAAAAAACCAACAACATTTTTCCCTAAAATAATGAAAAGGAACAGACGAAAGCCTGTTCCTTTTTCTTAATATAAAAGCCTCGGACGACCGAGGCTTTTTTCATTCCAAAAAAATTCTACTCCGCTTTTTCTTCACCATCGGGCTTTTGGTCGTACTTTTTGAACGCGCGGTAAAGTAACCTCGAATTTCCCATCGCAATAAGCGAAAGCCCCAAAAACATCCAGAACGTCAGCAGATAATATACCGATAGCTTAGCAAAGTAATAAAGCAAAATGAAAGGGGAGAGGTTCAATAAAACTACGAGCACCGTCGTAGGGAGATGTGCAAGGCATAGCATAAAAGCGTTTTTGAACTGCATACCGAACTTGTTGTCGAACCTTGCGATCATAGGGAACAGCCAGCTGAAAAAGCCCGTAACGACGAACAGCACGATATAAAACAGCGCGCGCATAACGGCTGAATCGTATAGCTTTTGAACGAACACGATGTTGTAGTCCATATATAAAAGTGCGGCGAGGACGACGAGTATAAGCGTTCCGAAAAGGGACTGCACGAAGTTATCCTTGAACGCAATAAAGAACTGCTTGAACACGTTAGAGTCCTTTTCCTCCTTGATCTTGAACATCACGTCGTAAAGTGCGCACCAGGACGCCCCGATAGTAACGATAGGTATACAGCAGATAGTAAAGATAACGTTCAGAATTATGAGGTCGAGAATTCTCGAAAGTATTTTGTGAATAGGTCCGTCAAGCTTAAACATAATAGCCTCCTTATTGGTTTTGTTCTCTGTAATTTGACGGCGTAACGCCCGTCAAACGCTTAAAAGTGTTCTGAAAGTGCGACTGCGACGAGAAAGCGAGGTGATAAGAGATCTCTGCGAGCGTCTTGTTTGTCGTGTGCAAAAGACGCTTTGCCTCGTTGACTTTAAGCTCGAGTATAAACGCCGCCACGGTCTTTCCCGTAATACGCTTAAAGTTATTGCAAAGCTGTGTTCTGTTCATAGAAAGTGCATTCGCAATATCCGCCGTCGTGATCCTCATATCGATGTTGTCCATAATATAGTCCTTGACCGCCACTGCGAATTTGTTGCCTTTAAGCCCGTATTTCTCGTCTGAGACCCTTGCGCAATAAACTGCCAAGACCTGCCCTTGCAACGCCGTAACGCTTTGCAGGTCATTCAGGTCCTCGATCGCCTGTATGTAATAATCGCTCATCGAATACGCCGTTTCCTGCGAAAGTCCTCCACGGATAGCGGCACGTGAAGCGAGCGTTATAGTAACTATTGCGATGTTTTTAGTGTGCCTCAGGTTAGAGGAGGAAAGTTGTCCGACCGAGCCGTCCATAAGGTATTTGTTTGAAAATTCGTCCATTCCCTTAGCGTCGCCTGCCTCGATGTACGCAAAAAGGGCGTTCTCATATTCATAGCTGATATGAGGACGCCATGCGGGCATTTTTTTGCCGCTTTTTTCCAAAGTGCGGACCAGATTGTCCTCTTGGATCTTCTTTTCGGGAAGAGAAGCGTTTAATACTATCGTGTTATAAAGGTTAGACGTATCACCGAAAAGATAATGCATCGCATTGAAGATCTGTGCGAAGTTATCCGTAGTGTATTTAGAAGAGAAAGCAAAATAATCGAAAAGCTCGTCGGTATAGTCTCTCGACTCGCCCAAATATTGGAGGTATCTCAGGCACTCCGTCCTGTCTATCTCCCTTGTCGTTATAGGGCCTATAACGTAAGTATAATTTTCCGAAGGGCTACCTTCTCCTCCCCCCCCCGTGGAATTTTTGACAACTGCGTAATAGCAGATATTCTCGTCAATAAAGTCATAGCTTGTGCATTCGGATAACGCTTTATTTTTCAAATGTGCCGAAAGGTCGCACGAAAGCTTAGTGTTGCAGAATTTTTTAAGGAGCTTTTCGCCCTTAAAGAGAAACACCTGCCAGTTAGAAAAATAGGCAAGCATATTACCGATAAAGAAATGGTCGTCTTCCGTTAAAACTTTTTTGCTCATTTTTCTCTCCCTAAGTAAAAACTGAAATTATTATACAATAATCGAAACAGAAATGCAATACAAATCGGCATTCTTGTGTTAACTTATTTTTATTGATGAAAATTTTTGTGATTTTGGAGGAAAGATTGTGGCAGGCCTTAGTTTAAGACATATTTCAAAGGTATATGATAACAAAGTAAAAGCAGTAGACGACTTTTCGATGGAGATCGAGGATAAAGAGTTCATCGTATTCGTCGGACCTTCCGGATGCGGAAAGTCCACCACGCTTCGTATGATAGCGGGCTTGGAGGAGATAACGGACGGCGAGCTTTACATCGACGGTAGAAAGGTAAACGACGTCGAGCCTAAGGATAGAGACATAGCGATGGTATTCCAAAACTACGCATTGTATCCTCATATGACCGTTTTCCAGAACATTGCGTTCCCTCTTCGCATGAACAGAGTCCCCAAAGACGAGATAAAGAGAAGAGTAGAGGAAGTTGCGAAGATCCTTGACATTGAGGAGTACCTCGACAGAAAGCCAAAGGCTTTGTCGGGCGGACAGAGACAGCGTGTAGCTCTCGGCCGTGCGATAATCAGAAAGCCCAAGGTATACCTTTTGGACGAGCCTCTTTCCAACCTTGACGCAAAGCTTCGTGCTGCGATGAGAACGGAGATAAGCAAGCTTCACGAGGCATTGCAGATAACGTTCATCTACGTAACCCACGATCAGGTCGAGGCTATGACGATGGGAACGAGAATAGTCGTCATGAAAGACGGCGTCGTTCAGCAGATAGACACACCGCAGAACCTTTACGATCACCCTGTAAACAAGTTCGTAGGCTCCTTCATCGGAACGCCTCAGATGAACTTCTTCAACGGCACGCTTGCACCCGACGGCACGCTTAAATTTGCCAACGGTCAGAAGATAGTCTTGGGAGAGAAGAGAATGTCAACCCTTCAAAAGCTCACGGGCGAGAGAGAAGTCATCTTGGGAATCCGTCCCGAGGACATTCACTTGACGACCGAAAAGGCAGACAACGTTGTAGAGGCAAGAATAGAGATAGTCGAGGCACTCGGCAGCGAAAAACTCGTATATTCCGAGCTCGATATAAATAAAAAGTCCGACAAGGTAGTAAACGAGGGCGGCGACAATACGACTGTAACCGTCAAGCTCGGCGCAAGAGACCCGGCAAACAAGGGCGAGATAGCGTACTTTGCGTTCGACACCGAGCACTTGCACGTATTCGACCGTGAAACGGAAAAGACCTTGTCTACAAGGGCGTAAGGGGTGCTGATATGGCTAAAGAAAAAACGGTAAACCTTTACGATAAAAAGACGACGTGGAAGCACGATATCAAGGTCAACTGGCGTTGGTACTTGATGTTCCTTCCCGTTGCGGCGTACTTCATAATATTCAACTACGTTCCGATGGTAGGCTTAGCTATGGCTTTCGAGAACTACAAGCCTCAGCTCGGAATATTCGGCAGCGAATGGATATGGTTTGATAACTTCATCGAGTTCTTCTCTGCGCCGAACTTCTGGCAGCTTATGCGAAACACCTTTATGATAAGCCTTTTGGGACTTCTCATAAGCTTCCCTGTATCGATAATCTTCGCACTGCTCTTAAACGAGATAAGGATCACCTGGTTCAAAAAGTCCATTCAGACGATATCCTACCTTCCATACTTCGTATCGATGGTCGTTATCGCAGGACTTATCATCGAGTTCGTTTCGACGAACGGCGTAATAACCAACATCCTCGTCAACGTATTTGGCATGGAAAGAGAGAATTTATTGCAGAACCCCAAGTATTTCTGGTGGATCAACCTCTTCTCCGATATATGGCAGGGCATGGGCTACGGCTCGATAGTTTACATTGCGGCTATCACCAACGTAAATCAGGAGCTTTACGAGTCCGCAGCTCTTGACGGAGCGAACAGATTCCAGAGAGTCATTCACGTAACCATTCCCAGCATCATGCCGACGATAGTTACGATGCTCGTTCTCCGTTGCGGTATGCTTATGACCGTCGGACACGACAAGATACTTCTTTTGTATAACCCCAGCATTTACGAGACAGCCGACGTAATCTCGACCTACATCAACCGTCAGGCGTTCACAGGTCAGAAATACGGCTACTCTGCCGCTGTAGGACTTTTCAACTCGATAATCGGAACGACGCTTCTTCTCGTGTCTAACGCATTGAGTGCGAAGCTCACCGATACGAAGGTTATTTAAGGAGGGAAGGCGATATGATAGAAAAAACTTCTGTTTCGAGAGTGATCTTCAACATAATCAACTACGCTTTCATGATATTCATTGCATTCATATGCATAATACCCCTTTGGCACGTTATCATGGCAAGCTTTTCCGACCCTCGTACCTTGATGGGAAACAGCGGCATCGTATGGGCTCCCCTTGGCGAGGTAACCTTGAACGGCTACAAGCTCGTTCTTTCAAACCAAAGAATAGCGTCTGGCTATCTCAATACGATAATTTACGTCATCTCGACGACCCTTCTCGGCGGTGCGTTGACGCTTATTGCAGGCTACGTTCTTTCAAGAAAGACCCTCAAAGCAAAGACCCCTTTGACGATGTTCGTAGTCTTCACGATGATGTTCGGCGGCGGACTTATCCCGACCTACATGGTAATCAGAGGCTTGGGAATGCTTAACACACGCTGGGCAATGATAATCCCCGGCGTAATCAACGCTTTCTACATCATAATGATGAAAAACAGCTTTGAACAGCTCCCTGCAAGCTACGAGGAAGCCGCACTTATCGACGGTGCAACGCCTACGAGAATACTTATCGAGGTCCTGATACCCCTCGTAAAGTCCACTATCGCAGTCGTAGTAATGTTCAACATCGTCATGGTGTGGAACTCTTGGTACAACGCTTCCATTTACTTGACGATGAGAAGAGACTATTGGCCCTTGCAGCTCATAATGCGTGAGATACTTATCAATAACGATACGTCCAAGGTAATAAATTCCGAGGATGCCATGTCAGCAGCAGACCTTACGACCAACCTCGTCAAGTATTGCGTAACCGTAGTAGGAACGCTTCCCGTTCTTTTAGCTTACCCCTTCGCACAGAAATACTTTGTCAAGGGCGTAACATTAGGTGGAGTTAAGGGCTAAAAAGCCTTTAATATAAAAAATCAAATTTATTTGGAGGAAATGATGAAAAAAGTATTTGCAATTATGCTTGCAGTAGTTCTTCTTCTCTCTTGCGGACTTCTTTCCGCTTGTCAGAAAGACACTAGCGACGGCGTAATAACGCTCTGGCTTCAGAGTGAGGATCTCAACTATTATTCCGATTATAACGATAACCCCGTAGTTACGACTATCGAGAAAAAGTTTGGAATCGACTTGCAGTTCCAGCTTCCTGCTATGGGAAGTGAGTCCGACAACTTCAACCTGATGCTCGGAACTGGTGACTACACCGACGTATTCGTACTTTCTTACTCAACCGATTCTACAAAGGTTCTTTATGAAGACGGCGTTATCATCGACTTGGCTCCTTACCTTGAGGAGTACATGCCCAACTATTGGAAATATCTTAACGATAATCCTACAGCAAAGGCAGCTATAACGGACGACGAAGGACACATCTTTAACATCTTGGTCGCTTCCAAGACCGAAGACGAAACGATGTGGGGCGGACTCGTATACCGTCGTGATATTCTCGAGACTATGACTGGTGGCAACGTATCTTTCCCGAGCGGAAACGACGAGCCTACGACCATCGAGGACTGGGAATATATGCTTCCTCTTTTCCAGCAGTACTTCCAGGCAGCAGGCATGGCTGACTACGCTTGCCTTATCCTTCCTTACAACGGATACTTCCACGGCGGCGAGCTTCTCTCGGGCTTCGGAATCGGTACTGGTTGGGTAGCTGTTGACGACAACGGCGTTCCTTACATCGGCGCAACGAAGGACGGCTTCAGAAACTACCTCGCAAAGATGAACGAGTGGTACAAGAATGGTTGGATCTATCAGGATTTCGCTTCCAGAGTAAACGACGTATTCTACCTTCCCAACACCGCTTTGACTTACGGTAACGCAGCAGGTATCTGGTACGGTATCGCAGGCGCTCAGGCAGGTTCTGCAATGAGCATGCCGCAGTACGGCTTGTATTACGACGTACAGCCTCTCCGTACGCCTCTTGACACCGAGCACGGCATCACCGAGTCTCACTCTCTCCTTACCTGGACGAACTTCAACGCTAACAGCGGTTGGGCTATCTCCACGAAGTGCGGCAAGAAGGATATGATCGACTACATGACCGCTATGGATTGGTTGTTTACCGAGGAGGGCGGAATGATCGTAACCTTAGGTCTTACCGAAGAGTACGCAAAGGACAACGAAGTATACAAGAAACTCGGACTCGAAAAGGGTACTTGGGGCTACAACGCTGACGGAACTATCTGGGTAGACGAAAGATGCTTCGGCGACAACAAGATCTATGAGCAGGGCGACCTTAAGGGAACGAGACTCCCCGGCGACAAGCATCCTGAAATCGAGAAGCAGTTCTCCAACGAGATCATCTTGAAGTGCGACGAAGTCTGGACCGAGTGCGGAAGAGACTGGGTATATCCTGCCGAGATCGTATTGACCCCCGAGCAGAATGAGATCTACGCTAAGTACTATCAGAACGTTTCCGACTGCATCACGCAGTACGCTCAGAAGTTCATTATGGGTACGTTGGAGCTCAACGACGCTAACTGGGCTAAGTTCCAGGACGAGCTCAAGACTCTCCACGTAGACGATCTCCTCGCAGTTTACACCGAGGCTTACAACGACTTCGTTGCTAAGATGGACTAATAAAAACTCAACCGACCGATATGTCACGCACTCGGCTCGCCGAACGCCACAGCTTCCTTGTCTGCAAACAGCCTGACACTATGAGGCTTAGGCAAGAACGACCACTCTCGGCTCACCAAAGTGCTGCGGCTCGCTTACTTACATACGGACTACCACGCATTACCAAACGGAAGTACGGCGAAAAATATCGTCAGAATGAAACAGAAATGACCTTATGCGGACTTTGCTAACTTTTTGCCCGCATAGTGAAACAATTCTAAACCCAAAAGCGAAGCGGCGTCTTAAAGACGTCGCTTCGTTATTTATTTGAAGATGTTTGACGTTATTAGGTATAAGTGTACGCAATGGCATCATTCCCTCTTGAAGATAAACGAGCCAAGCCGATTCGTTATTAGGTATGAGTGTTCGCAAGGGCATCATTCCCCAAAAATTCTAATAAAAACTCGACCTTATGAAAGGCTCCTTTGTGTAAAGGGAGCTGTCGGCGTAGTGTACTTCGGGATTGTCAATTACCGTAATTTTTCCCTCAAACTCTGATAGAAATCGCCGCTCCGCACGCTGCCCGCCGTATCTAAAGCGCAGTCGAACTTTCGCGTTAAAAACGCAAAAGCGCAAAGCGGAACCCAAAGCTGAATCTCGGGCAGCGTACCACTACTCAAAAAACCTTACTCTCGACACGTTTTGCGTAATATCGTCGCAAAAAAACACTGTAAAACAGCCACCGCATCGAAAACACCTTAAATTTTGTCCTAAAACGGGCATACCTTGATAACTTCTGTCTTGAAATACCGCAATTTATGTATTATAATAAATATAAGGGATTATGATGCCTCCTTGGTCGGGTGGTAATATAGGCGTGCAAAAAATCATTCACGCAAAAACTCAACGACAAAACGTACTGCGTTTTCAACAAGAATGGAGGAAAAAATGAGAGAAGTAAAGAACTTTACCGAAGCCTTGAACGAGCTCGAAGCCTTAGGCATACAGCCTATCGAGAATCAGCAGTCCAACCACGTAAAAGAATCGAGAGAGCTCGCAAGAGAACTCATCAAAAGGATGACCTTGTCCGAAAAGGTTTATATGCTCGGCGGCCACTGGATGCCGCTAAAAGAGATGTTGCACGGCAGAATATACAACGTCTATCCCATCCCCGGCGGTGGCTGCAAGAGGCTCGGAATCCCTCCTGCGCTGTTCTCCGACGGTCCGAGGGGAGTAGTAATGCACAGCTCCACCGCATTCCCGACGTCCAACGTCCGTGCGGCGGCATTTGACGACGGCATAGAGGCAAAAGTCGGCGATGCGATAGCAAAAGAGTGTATCGCTCACGGCGCAAATTACTTCGCAGGCGTCTGCATCAACCTGCTTCGTCACCCTGCTTGGGGTAGAGCGCAGGAAGCGTACGGCGAAGACCAATACCTGACCGCTCGCTACGGCGTAGCCTTGACCCGTGCCCTTCAGGATAGAGGCGTCATCTCCTGTCCTAAGCACTACGCACTGAACTCCATAGAGAACTTGCGCTTCGAGGTAGACGCAAAGTGCGACAAAGAGACTTTGACCGACGTATATCTTTACCACTTCAAAAAGTGTATAGACGCAGGCGCAGGCTCGATAATGGGTGCATACAATAAAGTCAACGGCACGTATTCGTGCGAAAACGAGGAGCTTTTGACCGACATATTGAGGGACGAATGGGGCTTCGAGGGCTTTGCCATTTCCGACTTCGTATGGGGCGTACACGAGGGCGTAGGGTCCTTGAAAGCAGGTCTTGACATAGAAATGCCGATGTCCATGAAGCGTGGCGGAAAGCTCAAAAAAGCAGTCAAAAAGGGCGAGGTTGAGGAAGAAGTCCTCAACAAGGCGTGCGAGAACGTCATCGCAACGCTCATCCGTTTCGGCGTAATTTTGCGCAAGCAGACCTTCGGCAAAGAGGTAGTCGTCTGCAAGGAGCATCAGGACTTAGCGAGAACGGTCCTTGAAAAGGGAACGGTACTTTTGAAAAACAACGGCGTATTGCCGATAACGGATACCAACGAACGCATTGCGGTAGTAGGCCGCTTCGCAAACGACAAGGTAATAGGCGACCACGGCTCGAGCTGCGTATATCCGCCTTACATCGTAACGCCTTACGAGGGACTCAAAAAGACGTATAAGAACGCTGTATTAGAGCCGTCGAGCGATATCGCAAAATGTACGCAAGCAGCCAATAACGCAGATAAAATTGTCGTCGTAGTAGGCAATAACTTTGAGGACGAGGGCGAGTTCGTAGCAAAGGGCGGCGAGAAGATAGTCAAAGGCGGCGACAGAAGATCGCTCCGCATGCACAAAGAGGACGTCGATCTCGTAAACGCACTCTCCACTCTCGGCAAACCCCTCGTAGTAGTCTTCTACGCAGGCTCTGCCGTTATCATCGAGGAGTGGAAGAACTGCGCCGATGCGATACTTTACGCAGGCTACCCCGGACTTGAGGGCGGCAATGCGCTTGCGAACATCATCTCTGGCAAGGTAAATCCGTCGGGCAAGCTGCCGTTCACGGTTGCTAAGCGTGAGGAGGATTACCCCAAGTTCCTGTACAAGGGCGACGGCGAGGAGATAACCTACGAGTATTACCACGGCTATGCCAAGTTTGAAAGAGAAAACATCGCTCCTGCGTACCCGTTCGGCTTCGGTCTTTCCTACACTGCTTACGAATACGGCGATATGACTGCAACGGTTGACGGCGACGAGATAAAAGCCTCCGTCAAGGTCAAAAATACGGGAAGCGTTGACGGCGAAGAGGCAGTTCTTGCCTTCGTAGGCTCAAACATCGACTGCAAACCGCACAAGCTCCTCAAAGGCTTCAAGAGAATAGCACTGAAAGCAGGCGAAGAGGGAGTTTGCGAGATAGCGATAAGAAAAGACGACCTCGAACTGTACAACGTCGAAAAAGGCGAGTGCGAGATCCCTAAGACCATTACGGTATACCTCGGCGCAAACGCAGAGGAAGCCGAAAAGCGTAGCGTAACGCTCGAGCTGTAAAACGCTTAAAAATAACTGAAATAAAGGCGAAAGGCGTTGTAAAAACGCCTTTTGCACTACTTTTATATAAGGAGATACGACATGAAAAAACAGGCATTTAACCCTTATTTGCCCTCATACGAGTACATTCCCGACGGCGAACCGCACGTATTCGGCAACAGAGTGTACGTCTACGGCTCACACGACTGCTTCAACGGCAAGATGTACTGCATGAACAACTACGTCTGCTACTCAGCTCCCGTTGACGACCTTTCCGATTGGAAGTACGAGGGCGTCATTTACGACAAAAAGCAGGACCCGTTCACAAAGACAAGACTTTTCCCAACGCCCTGCCTTTACGCTCCCGACGTAACGCAAGGACCGGACGGCAGATATTATCTTTACTATGCCTTCGATTTCAGAGGAGTCATCTCCGTTGCGGTATGCGACACGCCTGCTGGCGAGTATAAATACTACGGCGACGTACACTACACCGACGGACAGCTTTACGGCAAGAGAGAGGGGGATAAGTTCGCTTTCGACCCCGGCGTATTGACTGACGACGACGGCAGAGTATGGCTGTATAGCGGCTTTGCTCCGCAGTTTGAGAATCCCATGGCGGCAAAATGGTTCAAAAAAACGGGTAGCGACGTCATCGAGCTCGAGCAGGATATGCTCACGATAAAGACTGTCAAGGACTTCATCGTAGACGCAAAGCACGGCAAGGGCACTGACTTTGAGGGGCACGAGTTCTACGAGGCAAGCTCGATAAGAAAATTCGACGGCAAGTATTACTTCATATACTCCTCAACGCTCTCCCACGAGCTTGCGTATGCGGTTTCCGACTACCCCGACAGAGAGTATAAGTACGGCGGCTCGCTCCATTCAAACTGCGATTTGGGCATTACCGATACGCCTCGCAACTTCTGGGGCAACAACCACGGCTCGGTCGAGAGAATAAACGGCAAGTTCTATGTCTTCGGACACCGCCAGACCAACTGGCACGAGTTCTCCCGTCAGGGCATTGCCGAGGAGATAGAGTTCAAGGACGGCAAGTTCTTGCAGGCAGAGCTGACATCCTGCGGACTTAACGGCGGACCACTCGTCGGAAAGGGCGAGTACGAGGCAAGAATAGCCTGCAACCTCTGGGCAAAGAACGGCACGCAGAAGTCCGATAACGCTTTCACCAAGCAGAAAAAGCTGTACCCTGCGTTCACGCAGACGGGCAAGGACAGAAACTCCGATCCAGACCAGTACATAGCAAATATGCTTGACGGCGCTACCGCAGGCTTCAAGTACTTCAACTTCGAGGGATTAAAGGCTATAACCGTACATGTCAAGGGCAAAGCTACGGGTAAAATGCTCGTAACGGACGAGAACGGCAACGAGGTGGCAAGCATCGCTATAGCGGCAGAAAAGGCTTACAAGTCCTTCAAGGCTCAAGCCAAGATAGAGAACGGCAAGCACGCACTGTTCTTCAAATACGTAGGCGACGGCGCAGTAGACTTCAAGTCCTTCGTCCTCGAATAAAACGCTTGCATAACGCCGCAAATGAGCGTATTTTAGCCTGAAAACCCGTTGGGACGGGCGGAATACTGAACGCTAAAAAGCGATACCCAAAGCGTAAATAAGCCTACAAGGCGCAAACGCAAAGAATGCGGATTCAGAAAAAAACACAAAGCGAACGCTGAAATTTACGGCGTTCGCTTTTTTTCGCAAAACAAAAAACGAGTTATAAAAACTCGTTTTTTGTGCTCCTAATATGAGCGGTTTTATATAAGGAAGGAAAGAAATTGAGGTAATTCGCCAACTAATGGCTTAACCCAATCTATGAATTGGTCAGTTACGAAGGTCTTGTCGGGAGTCATGAAGCTTTCGGGGAAGACCCTTTCGGTAAGCATTACCTTCTCGATAGGCACGAGCTTGGTCTGCATAACGTAAGGCTTCGTCGAAACTCTTTCAAATCCGACCATGACCTCTGAAATTCCTGCAAGTGCGGCTTTAGCGGCCTCACTTCCTGCGATAAACGCTTCCTCGACGTCGATAGGGGATGCATAAGTAAACGAGCATCTCTGCAAAAGGCCGGGCTTTTCGCTTCTCGCCTTAATGCCGAGGTTCTTAAGGATAAGATTTTGCAGGTGCGCCGAAACGTCTCCGAAATAGGTGGCTCTTCCGACCGTAAGCACAGGCTCTACGATAGGCTTTCCGTCAAGTCCTTTAAGTCCCTCCGACGCAACTATGCACACGCCGCCTTTTTGGCGGAACAGCCTTTCTGCGTCAACGAGGAAATTTTCCTCGTCGAATGGGTTTTCGGGGAGATACAAAAGATCGGGTGCGCCGAATCCGTCCTCTCTTGCGAGAGCAGCCGCAGCCGTTATCCAGCCGACGTTTCTTCCCATGCTCTCGATAACGGAAACGTGGATGGGAAGACCTGAAATATCGCACGCCGCTTCCTTGACTGACGCTGCTATGTACCTTGCAGCCGAAGCGTATCCGGGAGCGTGGTCTGTCTCCATGATATCGTTGTCGATGGTCTTTGGGATACCTACTACGGTAATACCCTTGCCCTTCGTGTGCTTAGCGATGTTGCCGCAGGTATCCATTGAGCCGTTGCCGCCGTTGACGAGAACGTACTTGATGTCGTGCTTAATAAGTATCTCGGCGATCTTCTCGTAATCCTCGCTTTCGAGCGGATGCCTGCTCGTGCCGATAGCGCTTCCCGGCGTTCTTTTGAGTTTTTCAACGTCGCTGTCGGGAACGTTGGTAAGGTCAATAAAGTCCTCGTTCAGAAGTCCCTTAGAACCGTACCTTGCTGCCAGAATTTTACCCTTGAAGCCTTGCTTTTTCACCTCGGAGAGAACTCCTGCAAGCGAGCTGTTGATTACGCTCGTAGGTGCTCCACCGTGCATTATCAAAATATTAGACATAAAAAATTATTTCCTCTTTTACTACAATATAATTTTATCATAAAAAGCGAAATCTTCAAATTATTCGTACGCAATCGTTTGCATTGAGCCGTTTTGTGTGCTAAGATATAGGCGAGAGAAAATATGCACGACGGTTCATTTGAAAAAGCCGTGCGTACGTAAGCGGAGGGTGTTATGTCAACGATAAAAGACGTAGCAAAGCTTGCCGAGGTTGCCCCGTCTACCGTGTCGAGGGTACTTAACGGCGAGAACAAGTGCGCTACCGAAAGCGTAAAGAAGAGAATATTCGATGCGGCGGCGAAGCTCGATTACGTACCGTCGCAGGCGGCGAAGTCGTTGAAAAAGGGAAAGGATGCGACTCCTGCCAGCAGGATATCCATACTTTTCGCGCGAAATTCAAGCATAGAGGACACCTACTTTTCGGACTTAGCGAGATTTGTCAAGCGTGAAGCGATAAAGTTCGGATGCTTGCTTGGCGAGGAATACTTCGGCGACGAGGAGATCGCTCCGCAAAAGGGAGAGGGCTTAGTGGTGTTGGGAAGACCGAGAAACTCACTAAGCGGCTTTATCTCCAAGTTCGGCGGCAGGGTAGTGTATATAACGCTAAACAAGGTCGGGTCTTCAACAGATCACGTGCTTTGCGACGGCAAGGAAGCTGCCAAGCTTGCGATGAAATACCTCTTTGACAAGGGACACAGAAAGATAGCGTACGTCGGCGAATATTCTGACGAGATAAGGTATGTCGGCTACAAGGAGTTTTTGATAGAGAACCGCTTGGAATTCAGGAACGACTACGTAATAAATACCTCGATGAGCGTTAGAGGGGGAATGAAAGGGGCAGAGGAGCTGATAAAGCTCCAAGAATTGCCTACGGCGGTATTTTGCGCCAACGACTTGACTGCGATAGGCGTTATCGAAAAGCTCAAGGAGCGCAAGATAAAAGTCCCCGACACCCTTTCGGTAATAGGCATTGACAATATCCCGAAAGCCGAGGAGACAGAGCCGCTGCTTACGACTGTGAGCGTCCCGACACGTGAGCTTGCGCACTTTGCGGTAATGACCCTTTGTGACAAGCTGAGAGGCGGTCATTCCATAAACGCAATGACCTTTTTGCCGCCCACTCTCGTCATACGAGACAGCGTCAGGAAGATATAGCACAAAAAGCGTTCAATGCGACGCTTGCAAAATACGAAAGATAAAAAGGATATAAGTCAAACGATGTGCAATCGTTTGCGTAACAAGCCGCAGGTCGGCTTGTTTTTTTATTATATAATTATCATTGAAAAGGCATGTACTTTGCCAAAATATTGGAGGATAACATGAAGTATATTTACCTTAACCTGAAGCGTTTCGACGTACCGAAGACCGAGGGCGGCGCAAACGACATCGGAACAGCAAAAGAGTGGGGCAAAAACATAGTCGAGGGCATTGCGAAAGGCATAGAGGGCTACGACGGCATCTCATTTGCGGCATATCTTCCCGAGGGCTATATAATACAGGCTGCAGACGCCGAGCACGGCAAACTTGAAATAGGCTGTCAGGGCGTCTTTGAAAACGATGTAGAGGTCGGCGGCAATTTCGGTGCGTTCACGACTTTAAGAACGGCAAAGTCCGCAAAATTCTTGGGCGCAACGACTGCACTCATAGGACACTGCGAGGAAAGGAATAACCTGAAGAGCATAATAACGCTCGGCGGCGGCAACGACCTCAACGCAGTCAACGTAATACTCAACAGAGAGATAAAAAGAGCGACCGCTCAGGGAATGAAGGTCTTATATTGCATCGGCGAGACGAGCGAGGAGCAGGACAGACGCTACGAGGTATTCAAGACCCAGCTCGAAACAGGTCTTGACGGCGTAGACCTTTCACTCGTTACGGTAGCGTACGAGCCCGTTTGGGCGATAGGTCCGGGGAAAACGCCTCCCGACAGTGCGTATATCGAGGACGTAGTCAAATACGTCAAGTCGGTAAAGCCTGTAAGCGTAGTATACGGCGGCGGCTTAAAGAAAGAGAACGCTCCGGAGCTTGCGAAGATAAAGGAGCTTGACGGCGGACTTATCGCACTCACACGCTTCGGCAAAGACTTTGGATTCTCAGTTCCGGATTATCTTGAGATAGTCAGGACGTACAGCGACAATTTAGAATAAGATCAAGGAGAAATAGATATGAAATTCCAGTTAGAATACGGCAACGGATTTATGAATTGCGACCTTCCCGATAACGTAGACGTTTTCGTCCCGGGCGAGACCGTACCCGATCCCCCTCATATTCCCGAGGAAAAGCTCAAAGAAGAGACCTTAAAGAGCATCAGAAACCCGATCGGCATGGAGCCCCTTTCAAAGCTTGCAAAAAAGGGTAGCAAGTGCGTTATCATCTTCCCCGACAGAGTAAAGGGCGGCGAACAGCCTACTAGCCACAGAAAGACGGCTATTCCCCTTATTTTGCAGGAGCTTTACGCAGCAGGCGTAGAGAAAAAGGACATTCTTCTCATCTGTTCCAACGGACTTCACAGAAAGAACACCGAAGCCGAGATCAGAGGCGTTTTGGGCGACGAGCTCATGAACGAGTTCTGGTATTCGCACCAGATAATCAACCACGACAGCGAGGATTACGACCACTTGGTAGACTTAGGCACGACCGAGCGTGGCGACAGAGTATTAGTAAATAAATATGTATACGACGCAGACGTAGCGATCCTCATCGGACACGTACAGGGTAACCCCTACGGCGGATATTCGGGCGGCTACAAGCACTGCGCAACGGGTATCACCCATTGGCGCAGCATAGCGACCCACCACGTTCCCGAGGTCATGCACAGAGACGACTTCGTTCCCGTATCGACTCACTCCTTGATGCGTCATAAGTTCGACGAGATAGGCATGCACATCGAAAAATGCATGGGCAAAAAGTTCTTCTGCTGCGACGCCGTAACCGATACGAAGTCAAGACAGATAGCGATCTTCTCGGGTTACGCAAAGGAGATGGAGCCCATTTCCTGGGAGGTTGCCGACAAGCGTACCTTCGTACACTGGGCAGACAAGAAATACGATGTCATCATCTTCGGTGCACCTCAGTTCTTCCACTACGGCGACGGCATGGGAACCAACCCCATCATGCTCATGCAGGCATTGTCTGCTCAGGTAATTCGCCACAAGAGAATAATGTCCGACAAGTGCGTATTCATCTGCGCATCCAAGTGCGACGGCTACTTCCACGACGAGCTTTGGCCTTACACGAGAGAGATGTACGATATGTTCCAGAAGGACTATATGAACACACTTCCCGACATGAACCGTTACGGCGAGTATTTCGCTACCAACGAGGAGTATATCAGAAAGTATCGCTACTGCAACGCTTTCCACCCCTTCCACGGCTTCTCGATGATCTCCTGCGCTCACATCGCAGAGGAGAACACGTCCGCAATATATATCTGCGGCGCACAGGCACCCGGATTTGCAAGAGGTATGGGACTCAAGACGAGAGCGACTATCGAAGAGGCATTGAAGGACGCAGAGAAGAAGTTCGTAGGCGAAAAGCCCAACATTCTCGTACTTCCGAGGACGTTCACGACGGCAGCCGTTCACCTTTGCATGAAGGATACCGAGGGACAGAACTAATACAAATATGATAACCATTGAAAACGAATATCTCAAAGTAGGCGCAGAAAAGGTCGCAGGCGAATTTGTCTCGATGATAGACAAAAAGTGCGGCGCCGAGTTCGTATATCAGGGCGACGACAACGTCTGGCGCAATAAAGCTAAAAATCTCTTCCCCGTATGCGGCAAGAGCAAGGACGATATCATTGTCGTTGACGGCGTAGAATACCCGATGCCGATGCACGGACTTGCCAAAACGACGGAGTTTGAGCTTTTTGAAAAGACGGATACGAAGATGAGCTTCTTGATGAAGTCGAACGAAGAAACGAGAGCGCACTACCCTTACGAGTTCAGATTTTTCATCGAATACGAGCTTGACGGCGACACCCTTTCCCAAAGGTATAGGGTAGAAAACGTCGGCGATAAGACGATGTACTTCTGCGTAGGCGGACATACGGGCTTCAACTTCCCGATAGAGGGCAACGTTTCGGACTACTATATCAAGGTAAAAGGCGATTTAATAGAAGAAGTTGCCGACGGCGGACTTATAACGGGCGAAACGAGACCGTATCCGACAAGTTGCGGCGTATTGACCCTTTCCGATTCGACCTTTGACGAGGGCTCGCACTCACTTTCGGGCTTTGCGGAAAGCAAATTAGAGATCTGCTCCGACAAGTACGGCTACTATATGACCGTCGAGTTTGAGGGCTTCCCACACGTAGTGCTTTGGAGTCAGCCAAAGAAGGTTGACTACGTCGCAATCGAGCCTTGGGTAGGTCTTAACGACAGAGTTGATTCCGATCACGACCTCAAAAAGCGTAAAGGCGTCGTCGCATTAGACGGCGGCAAGGTATTCGAGGTAACGCAAAAGTTCACCTGCGGAAAAAGATAAATAGCAAAAAATTCAGACGCTCTCTGTTTTCAGAGGGCGTTTTATCATATAAAGACACTAATTATGTCAAATTTAGACCTTTATTTGACCTTGTTTGTGTGTTAAAATTATAATAGATAATAATGTTCAGATCTTAATAAGGAGAAAAAAATATGAACGAAGCGATAAGAAAGAATTTAGAGGGGTATTTAGGGTATAATATCTTCCCCTTCATGTGGGTCCACGGCGAGTCAGAGGAGCGTTACCGCGAGGTATTGCGTGTAATAAAGAACGCCAGCATCAACGCAGTCTGCATAGAGGCTCGTCCTCACAAGGAGTTTTGCAAGGATAATTGGTGGAGAGATATGGACATCATCGTCGACGAGTGCAAAAAGCTCGGTATGGAGATATGGATACTCGACGACGAGCATTTCCCGACAGGCTACGCTGCAGGCAAGTGCAAGGAAGCGCCCAATGAGCTCAGAAGAATACAGATCGCACTTTCGGAGTTCAAGGCAAA
Source organism: uncultured Clostridia bacterium (assembly GCA_964406735.1). GTDB lineage: Bacteria > Bacillota > Clostridia > Christensenellales > CAMQZB01 > CAYOSU01. The sequence continues at coordinate 103,652 of CAYOSU010000004.1, forward strand.
GGACAGCAACAAGGTAGACTTAAAAAAATACTTCAAGATAAAGCAAGTCTTCATGAATCGCATCACCGATATGATGCAGAAAAACAAGACCATGGTCTTCGACGACGACAGGTTATTAGGAGCATACGCAAAAAGGCTTGAAAACGGCAAGGTAGTCGAGAGGATCGCCCTCAAAGACCATATAAACGGCACGGTGCTCAACTGGAAAAAGCCTGCGGGCGAGTGGACTGTTGAGGTGGTATTTGCCTCCCGCAATATGGGCTGGGCGAGAAGCTACATAAACATGATGTGCTACGACTCCTGCCGCATACAGATAGACGCCGTATACGAGCCGCACTATCAGCACTACAAAGAGGAGTTTGGCAAGACGATAAAGGGCTTCTTCTCAGACGAACCGTTTATCGGCAACGGCTATATGTACCGTCCCGACATGCGCTTTGGCAAGATGGACGACCTTCCTTGGAGCGACGAGGTAGAGCAAGAGCTCAAAAAGCTGTGGGGAGAGGACTTCGCATCACGCCTTCCGATGCTTTGGACGAGCGAGTACGACGAAACGCTCACCGCAGATACGAGATACGACTTCATGAACGTAGTATCACGCCTTGTTGAAAAGGATTTTTCGAAGCAGATAGGCGATTGGTGCAAGGAGCACAACGTAGAATATATCGGACACCTCATCGAGGACGAGGGCGGCCATGCGAGAACGGGACAGGGCTTAGGACATTATTTCCGTGGACTTTCGGGACAGCATATGGCAGGCATAGACAACATCGGCGGCCAGATAGAGATGTACCACGAGGATAACAGCGATAGAATACCCTCCCTTGCCCACAAGTTTATGGGCAAGGGCGTAGACGGCGAATTCTACCACTACGAGCTCGGCAAATTGGGCTCGTCCATGGCGGAGCTTCAGCCAGAAAAGCTCGGCAGAGCTATGTGCGAGAACTTCGGCAACTACGGCTGGAGCGAGGGAATAAGGCTTGAAAAGTACCTTTCCGACCACCTATTGGTTCGTGGAATAAACCGCTTCGTGCCGCACGCCTTCACCTGCAAGGACTTCCCCGAAAGGGATTGCCCGCCGCACTTCTGGGCGCAGGGTCATAACCCTCAATACCGCCATTTCGGCGAGCTTATGAAGTACGTGGGGAGACTTACCAACGTCTTCTCGGACGGCAAAAATCTTTCGGATATCGCCGTATTGTACACCGCCGAGGGCGATTGGACGGACGATGACTATATGCCCTTGAAATACGTAGGCAAAACGCTATACGACGAGCAGATAGACTATATCTTCATGCCGACAGACGTTTTCGAGGAGAGGGAGAGGTATAACACCGAGCTTTCCGATAAGTTTACCGTAAACGGCAAGCAGATACGCCTTCTCGTAGTCCCCAAGACCAAGTATGTTTCCAAGTACTTATATGACAACCTTGACGCTTTGAAAGCGGCAGGCTGCGACGTGGTGTTCGTAAACGAAGCCCCTGTAGGCGTAATAAACGCAGGCAAGGTAGAAAAAGAGCTCAAGGTAGTCGAGCTTTCCGCCCTTCCGAAATACGTTGAGGATAGCGGCTTAAAGCAGTTTACGCTTACTCCTAAGAACGACAGAGTACGCATCATGCGCTACAAGACGGATTCCGAGATGTTCTTCATCGTCAACGAGGGAAGAGAGACGTTCGATGGCGAGATAACACTTCCTGGCGAGTATAAGCTTTACGAATACGACGCTTACGAGAACAAGTGTTACAAAGTCAACGCAAAGGTCGAGGACGGCAAGACGGTAATTACGCTCAATATGCCTACCCTTCACGCAAGACTTTTTGTAGATGGCGAGTGCGACGGACTTGAAGAAAGACTTGCGGTATCGGGAACGCCCGAATCGCTTGACGACTTTGCAATATACGCTTGCCCCGAGCTTGAATACCCGACGCTCAAAAAGATAGCGGATAGCAAGCCCCTTTGCTGGAGCTATTCCGATATGAACCCCAAGTTCTCCGGCATAGTTGCTTACGAAAAGAGCGTAGATTTAAGCGGCAAAACGGCGCTTGAAATAACGTCCGCAAACGAGGGTGTAGAGGTCTTTGTCAACGGCGAGTCCCTCGGCATTCAGATAACAGCCCCCTTCACCTACGACGTAAGAGCTTTCGACGGCGTTTGCGACGTAAGGATAGAGGTAGCTTCTACTCTTGAAAGAGACAGGGCGGCAAACAAAAAAGCGTGCGCAAATATGCCGAAAGTGGGAATTACAGGCAAAGTAAATCTTTACTAAGGCTCAGGCTATTGACCGCAAAAAATAGAATATAATCACAAAAAGACGGAAGAAATTCCGTCTTTTTCTTATAAAAAACGCAATTTGATATAAATATTTTGCAAAAAACTACAATAAACTGCAATACATTTTGGCTGTTTGTCGCTAAAATATAATTGGAGCTATGCGTGCAGTAAAAAATCGCAGATAGGAGCTTCAATTTATGAAAAATTTACGTTGACTTGATATGATATGGTCAACATAAATTAAGGAGAAAGAAAATGACGTATGTTTTGAAAGGCGACCTCACGAAAGAGGTTACTGCAAGAGAGAAAAGAAACGTCGAGCTGTCCATGCAGGCGGCGGTAGAGGGCGCAGTCCTTCTCAAAAACGACGGTGCGCTCCCGATAAAGGGCAAAAAGGTTGCGCTATTTGGCAACGGCGTAAGATTTACGATAAAAGGCGGCACGGGATCGGGTGATACCAACGTTCGCCATATAACGACTGTCGAAGAGGGCTTTAACAGGCTTGGCTTTGAGGTAACGAGCAAAAAGTGGCTTGACGACTTCGATAAGTTCTACAACGACTCGTTCGCAGCTTACGAAAAAGAGAGAGACGACGAGCTGATGAAGAACTTCCATCCCGGAATGACCGTCTTCGAGATGATAGGAAAGACCCACTTCTCATTCCCGAACGCTACGCTCATAACGAGCGATTATACCGACAGCGAGACAGACTATTGCGTATACGTCATCTCCCGTCAGGCAGGCGAGGGTTACGACAGAAAGCCCGTCGAGGGCGACTGGTCGCTCGACGAAAAGGAGCTTAAAAACATTGCGCTTTTAAGCAATGCTTACAAGCACCTGACGGTAGTCATCAACGCAGGCGGCTTTATAGATCTTAGCTTCCTCGATACGATAAAAGTCGACGGCTTGGTATTCATGGGTCAGGGCGGCTTAGAGGGCGGCTACGCCATCGCAAGGCTTCTTGCGGGTGAAGATAACTTCAGCGGTAAGCTTTCCGACTCTTGGGTAAACAATTACTACGACTACCCGAATTCTGCGTCATTCTCGCACAACAACGGCGACGTAACGCACGACGACTACGTACAGGGCATATACATCGGATACAGGTACCACGATACCTTCGATGTCGCACCGAGATATCCGTTCGGCTACGGACTTTCATATACCGACTTTGCGATAGAGTACTTAGGCTCCAAAAAGACGGACGGCAGGATAGAAATATCCGTCAAGGTCAAAAACACGGGCGACTTTGCGGGCAAAGAGGTCGTAGAGGTATACGCTTCTTCTCCGAGAGAGGACGCCGAATATCAGTCCCTCGTAGCATTCAAAAAGACCAAGCTCCTTCAAAAGGGCGAGGAAGAGAACTTAACGCTCTCCTTTGCAATAAAAGATTTAGCGTCCTATTGCGAGGACGTAGCGGAATATAGGCTTGAAAAGGGAGACTATATAGTCCGTTTGGGCAATTCTTCAAGGAATACGACTGATGTATTGACGGTGGCGGTAAACTCCGTCATAACGACCGAAAAATGCGTAAATATCGCAGTAAGAGAGACTCCGATAAAAGAAGTCGAGCCTCCAAAGAAAGCCGCTTTAACGAGAACTTCTGACGTAATAGAGGTTGAGACAAGCGACGTTAACACCGTCGTTCATACCTACGAGACTCCGACTGTCGAGGCTTCCGACAGAGTAAAAGGCTTGATAGAAAAGATGTCTCCCGAGGAGCTTGCCCTTCTTGCGGTAGGCGACAATGTCAGCGGCAAGAGAATAGTCAACGTAGTAGGCACGAGCGGCTCAACGACCAATGCGTTGTATGAAAAATACGGCATTCCCAACATAGTCATGAGCGACGGCCCTGCAGGCTTAAAGGTCTCCAATATCGTAGTAAAAACCGGCGAAGAGACCGCAGGCACGACTACTATCCCTGCCGAGTATGACAATATTCTGTTCAGACAGTACGTCGGCAAGATGCTCTTAAAGGAGACTGACGGCGAGCCTCATTATTTCTACGCAACGGCATGGCCTGTAGGCATCGTGCTTGCGCAGACCTGGAACGAGGATATAGTAGAGGAGGTCGGCGACGGAGTAGGACAGGAGATGGTAGACTTCGGCGTAACGAGCTGGCTGGCTCCCGGCATGAACATTCACAGGAATCCCCTTTGCGGCAGAAGCTTCGAGTATTACTCCGAAGACCCCTTGCTTTCGGGAAAGATAGCGGCGGCTATGACGAGAGGCGTTCAGTCTCACAAGGGCGCACAGGTAACGATGAAGCACTATACCTGCAACAATCAGGAAGAGAACAGGGTAGGAAGCTCCTCCAACGTCAACGAGAGAGCGCTCAGAGAGATATATTTGAAAGGCTTCGGCATTGCAATAAGGGAGAGCGACCCCAAGTCGATAATGTCGAGCTACAACCTCATAAACGGCGTATATTCCCCCAATAACTATGACCTCATCACGAAGTATCTGAGGAACGAATGCGGCTTTACGGGCTACGTAATGACCGACTGGGGCAGCTGCGATTACGGCAGAGGAAGCGCAAGGCTTTGTCCCAAGGCAGGCAACGACCTCATCATGCCGGGCAACGAGGAAAACCGCAAGGACATCCTCGAAGCATTGGAGTGCGGCGAGCTCACCCTTGACGAGTTAAAGGCTGCGGCGACAAGAGTCCTCGTCGCAATAGAGGACAACGTCGCATTGCCGATGTAATACGATAAATTTGCGTAAAGAGACTTGGCGACCAAGAAAAACAGAAGTCAGAACGCAAAGAAAAAAATAAAAAAGACACGAGCTTGGAATTTTCCAAGCTCATTTTTTTAACATCCCCTATCGTTTTTAATAAAATGCGGCTTATCCCATATATCGGGAGGCTTAGGCGGCTTTTCGGGCGGAAAGCAGGGCGGATACGGCGGATATGGAGCAAAGCCGGGCGGCAAACAGCCGTGCTTTGGGAAAGTAGGCGGTGGACAAAGCCTATTACACGGCGGCGCAATAGGACAGCACCTTGGGTCAAAGAAGCAGTTTTCCTCCAAAAGCTTTGATACGATAATAATTTTCAATAGCTCGTTCATAAACATCACCTACTTCATCATATTTTGAACGGGCTTTTTGCGTGCATAATTATGCAATCCACCCGTTGAAAAGAGCTTAAAAGATGCGTTTTTCCGCATAATAAAACGCCTTTCGGGACATATATAATAGGGTCTTTAACGGATTTTTGCCTTGACAACGCAAGGTTTCGGGTGTATAATGTTAGTAATCTAACTGTTAGACAGTTGAGCAAACGGAGAAATATAGGAATGAAAGAATCGATCGGTTTTGAACTTAGGGCGCTGTCCGTTTTGATTCGGAGAGAATCGAACAGATGTGACGTAGCACGGGAGTCCCCGAAAATGGGCTGGGTGATAGGGTATGTATATGCCATGAAGGACAAGGACGTTTACCAGAAAGACATAGAAAAACTCAGCAACCTTCGCCGCTCGACGACGACGGTAATGTTGCAGAAGATGGAGCAAAAGGGACTTATAGAACGCCACGCCGTAGATACCGACGCAAGGCTTAAAAAAATAACGCTGACGCCCAAAGCGATAGCGATGCACAAGCAGGTGCTCGAACAGATAGAGGAAACCGAAAAACGCCTCACCGAGGGCATATCAAAGGAAGAGCTCGATGCTTTCCGTGCCACGATGAAAAAGATGCAGCAAAACCTCATCAAATACGAGAAAGCGAACGATGCCTGCTCCAAGGACGATTGCGAAGACTGAATAAAGAAAAAAAATTACCCCTACCGCAGATATTGCAGTAGGGGTTTT
>CAYOSU010000005.1:0-100236 GCA_964406735.1 uncultured Clostridia bacterium
TGGCAAATAGCCTAACACACTCCTTTCTCGTGTAAAACGGCTTTCGCGGCATAAAGTCGTCTGCTTATAATACGTAACGACAGATAATATAACGGCTGTACGAACAATGACAAAAGAAAAACGGTTGCATTGCTACAACCGAAAAACATAGATATATCCTAAACTTTTGCAAACAAAAAACCTAAACCAAACTTTATGGGTTCGATTTAGGTTCTTCTTGGCGGAGAAAGAGGGATTTGAACCCTCGCTACAGAATAACCCGTACTACTCCCTTAGCAGGGGAGCCCCTTCGGCCTCTTGGGTATTTCTCCAAACTGCTTATGTATCTTAGCACAAAAAGCGGCGAGTTGTCAAAAGTATTTACAAAGATTTTTTAACTTAATCGAATAATATTTGATTTTGCCGTTTAATAACGCATTAAAGAGCGATCAGTGGTTAACGATTTTTGTAATTCTAAACAACAGGGCAGTCAGAATAATTCCAAACACCAGACCAACCGACAGGCTTTGATTCGGCCTCGCAGTTTATCGTAAGGTTTTCACAATTATTGAATGTCTTATTCCCTATTGGCACGACTGTTTTTGGAATCACTATGCTATTCAATGCTTTGCAGTCATTTATTATACATCCTCTCTTTTGCCGTTAATCTTCAAGTTAAATAAATAACCATTCTTTATACTTCATATCACTACTTCCTTATACTTATTGGTATATATTTATCACAATGCGAAATATTAAGAAAGCCATTTGAAAAGCACAAATTAAAACAAACGATTTGACGCATAATTTTGTTAAAGCACCAAATTTATAATTATTGACCATATTTAATAATTATTCAGTTAAAAAAATAGGATTTTTACATATAAAACCCACAAAATTAACACAATGTATTTGCAAAAAGCAATTTTAATATTCTAAAATAGTGTATATAAAATTTCAGGAGACGGTTATATGCTTCAGATCAAAAACATCAGCAAAAAATTCGTTACGGGAGATCTTACGCAAGTTGCCCTTAACGACGTTTCACTCAACTTAAGGGATAACGAATTCGTCGCTATTTTAGGACCGAGCGGCTCTGGAAAGACCACCCTTCTTAACATAATCGGCGGACTTGACAGGTACGATTCGGGCGACATTATCATTAACGGCGTGTCGACAAAAAAATATAAGGACAGAGACTGGGATTCATACAGAAACCACACGATAGGCTTCGTATTCCAAAGCTATAACCTGATTCCCCACCAGTCTATACTTTCTAACGTTGAAATTGCGCTGACCATCTCCGGTATTCCTAAAAAGGAGCGCAGAGCGCGTGCAAGAAAGGCTCTTGAAGAGGTTGGCTTGGGCGATCAGCTTCATAAGCGTCCCAACCAAATGTCGGGCGGTCAGATGCAGAGAGTTGCTATTGCGAGAGCACTCGTAAACGACCCTGATATTCTCCTTGCCGACGAGCCTACAGGCGCACTTGACACCGATACGAGCGTACAGGTAATGGAGCTTCTTAAAAACGTAGCAAAAGACAGGCTGGTCGTTATGGTAACGCACAACCCAGAGCTTGCGGATATGTACGCAAACAGAATCGTTAAGCTCCGTGACGGCAAAATAATCGACGACACCAACCCGTTTGAAGTAAACGACAAGGAATTAGAGCCACCTAAGCACAAAAACTTAGGAAAGTCCTCTATGTCGTTCTTTACGGCATTATCTCTCTCCTTCAACAACTTGAGAACTAAGATCGCAAGGACGCTTTTGACATCCTTTGCAGGCTCTATCGGAATAATCGGAATAGCACTCATTCTTGCACTTTCGACTGGCGTTAACCAGTATATCACCGACATTCAGAAAGAGACGATGACGTCTTACCCTATCTCTATCGCAGAGCAGACACTTGACTTATCTGGACTTTCAAGCATTGCATCGTCAGATATGGGCAAGCGCGACGAGGGCAGAGATCTGAGTCTTATCTATACGGACGCATCGGATTTTAAGCTCGCTTCCGAGATGTCTACGAGCTTGACCGAAAACAACCTCACCAAATTCAAGAAATATATCGAAAACAAAGACAACGAGATCTGGAATTACATCGGCGAGAACGGCGTCGTATATTCTTATAACATCAAATACAAAGTCTACTCCTACGATCCCGAAGGTATGTTTATAAATACCGACGGAAGTACACTTACCACAAACAAAGGCTCGGGCTTCGGTTCGTCGATGTCTTCACTTTACGCATCTATGATGTCGAGGTCGAATTACAACAACTTCTCGGAGATACTCCCCGGTAAAGACGGGCAGCTTATCAGCGACGCTATTTATAAAAATTACGACTTAGTCTACGGTAAAATGCCTGAGGCTTACGACGAGATAGTATTAGTCGTCAACAGAAATAATCAGCTTTCCGCAAACACGCTTTATCAGCTCGGATACCTCCCGACGAGTGAATACAGAAAGAACATCCAAAACATCAACGACGGTGTAGATTTTGAGGTCGAAGAAAAGACCTGGAGCTTTGAAGAATTCTGCGACAAAGAGCTTTATCTCGTTATGGCATGCGACAACTACGTTAAGAATGAAAACGGTACGTTTAGCCTTATCGAGACCAACTCCGACATAGAGCAAAACGCCAAGAACAACGGCTTGAAGCTCAAGATCGTCGGTATTATCCGCCCGACGGACGACGCAACTACGACATTTATTAGTTCGTCGTTTGCTTACACAAAAGCACTCACTGATTATATCATTGATTACACGAACGACAGCGACATAGTTAAAGCACAGCTTGCATCTAAGGACGTAAACGTCCTCAACAACCTCGGATTCGCTCCCGATTCTGACGAAGAAAAGGTCGCCGACGCAAAGACTTATATATCTACGCTCGGCGTTTCGGACAAAGCGAAGATGTTTAAGGACATTATCAAGACGATGGGCGACGAGACAATGATATCTTATATCGACAAGGCAAGTGAAAGCGATCTTGCAAAGATGTTCGACCAAAACATTACATCCGCAGACGACGAGACCTTGCTTTATATCTACGACGCTTATATCACGAGCGGTAGTTACGACGACAACATGAGCGCATTTGGATTAGTTGATTACGACGCACCGTCCGCCATTAATATCTATGTTGACTCATTTGAGAATAAGGACGAGGTCGCTAAGCAGATCGAAATTTATAACGAGCAGGCTGACGAAGTCGATCAAATCACCTATACGGATTACGTAGGCATATTGATGTCCTCTATTACTACCATCATCGACGTTATCTCTTACGTCTTGATCGCATTCGTTGCAGTATCCCTCATCGTATCCTCTATCATGATCGGAATCATCACCTATATCTCCGTACTTGAAAGGACCAAAGAGATCGGAATACTCAGAGCTATCGGCGCATCAAAGTCTAACATTTCCGCAGTATTCAATGCAGAGACATTGATAATCGGCTTCTGTTCAGGACTTATGGGAATACTCATATCGGCTCTTCTGCTCATCCCGGGCAATGCGTTGATCCATTACTTTGCAGGCATAAACAATATCAATGCGATACTACCTGTTGACGCTTCGATAATACTCATCCTTTTGAGCATGCTCTTGACTTTCATCGGCGGTTTGATCCCTTCGAAGAAAGCAGCAAAGAAAGACCCCGTTACGGCTCTCAGAACGGAATAAAACATCTAGAAATACAAAGCTCGGCTTATCTTCAAGCCGAGCTTTTATTATGCTAAACAGTCAAATATTAGTCGCATTTAGCGTTATATAATCGATCTTTTCTTTTCAATTACATAGGTCCTTTGTCGTGTTTTCTTATATATTTAGCACGCTTCTTGCAATCCTTATATGGCTTCATATTTCCGATGTTTTCGTCAAACGCCATCATTGCGTTGCTTGTGTTAAACTCCTGCCAATCATCGCAAGGTCTGCCGTATTTAGCAAAATGCGCTATTTCGCTTACCATTTTCTCATGAACCTTGTAATCTATCTCCTCAAACGGACGCCAAGACTTGTCCATCTGACCAAAGACGTACCAAAGGTCTGCTGCATGGAAGGCTTTGAATGAATTCCCCGGAGGTGTCTTATCAAAGAAATAGCCGTATATCGGGCTACCCGTCGATTTGGACTGCATTTTTGCCCATTTTGCGTTTAATGCCAAAAACAGGTCGGGAATCATCATATCTTGGCTCGTTACTCCAAACATATACGGGATATTAAGGCGTTTTCCGCTTTTATACAGGTTTTTCGGACTATCCTTGATATATTTTCCGTCCACTATAGGAAACTGCACTCCAAAAGGATGTTTGAGCTTTCTAGCTTCAGTCCAAGAGTCAAAAAGCCTCTTTGGCGGAACTTCTTTGAGTTCATCGCCGCTATTACAATCGGAAAGACGCTCAACGTTTTCCCAAAACTTCAACGTCTTATTAGGATCTGCAAATGTAATGTTAAAAGGAAGCGTGGCTCCTGGAATGCCACTCATCATGACTGCACCCTTTACTTTTCCCTCAAGCTCTTCTGCAAAACAAAGACTATCGATAGACATTGCTCCTGCAGACTGGCCGATAAGAGTTATATTCTTGCCGTCGCCGCCGAACGCTTCGATATTATCCCTCACCCAATCGATAGCAGCTATTTGATCGGCTAAACCGTAGTTGCCAAGGTACTTCTCTCCGTCGTTATATAAGCCAAAGACGTTCATTCTGTACGAGATAGAGACTAATATTACGCCCTCTTTTACGTAAGCAGTACTATTGCCGTACGGAAGGTCGTTGACCATACCGGTCTCGTAGCCTCCACCGTGAATAAATAAAAGAACGGGCAATTTTTTCCCTTTTGGAGCGACGACGTCAAGCGTTAAATAATCTTCAGTGAAGGTATAACTCTTGTGACTCGTAAACTCTTTTTCGTAAAAGTTATCCGGATCAGGCTCGTAAAATGCCGCAAACTGGTATGTATTTGCGCCGTCCACCGTGCCGTCCAATAGCTCGTTCCACTTAGTTGCAACAACGGGGTATTCAAAACGCTTTGTATATGCGTATATAACGTTTTTTACCTCGATATGGTCATCGAAATCATAACCTTTTATTTGTCCGCACTTAGTTTCAAAAATCTTTTCAGTTTTCATCATTTTCACCTCATAATAAATTATAGCACTGCTTTCATCTCATTGCAATATACAACTTTTTTGACTATGTCGGGAAAAAGACATAACTATTCGCAAAATTATTATGTTTTCGGAATAATTAATTGTTATGGACTCTAATTTCTTACTTGTTTTGCAATATACATCATTGGCATTGGTACATATTTTTTCTTTTGCTTAAACATATCAAAAGAACGGTCAAATAGACCGTTCTTTTGAAATCGATCGTATTTTATTTTTGATTATTCTACGGTTATCAAGAACTTGAACTCGTAGTCGTTCGTTACAGGGTATTTATATTCGTCGAACGTTGCAGGGCCGCAAGAGCCTGTGCCGATACCCATTTGGAACGCTTGCAATGTTACGTATACGCCGCTTTGCTTTTCGTCTTCCCTATGCTTCATCGTAAGAAGCTCTCTATCGGAATAGGGCTTTACTCCAAGCTCGAAGGGCTTATCTACGGCCGTAAATCTAATTGTCTTTTCGCCGTTAGAAAGCTTGACGTACTGTGTATCCATTCTGTTACCGCTTTCCTGCGGTCTGATGTTAGGCTCGGTCATGTCTAAAACCTTGCAAACGACGTCTTCTACCTGAGTATGATTTTTCATATCGGCATATGACTCGCCGTTTCTGCCTAGGTATTCTACACTGTCAAAGCTCTTGTCAAGCTTGAAGCACTTACCAAAACGAGGAACAAAGCCTTTACCCTTATTTCTATGGAGCTTGCTCGTTACCAAAACGCCTTTATCTGTAAGCTCATACGTATCAGTGCAAGTAAAGACGTTCTTCTTGAAGTCAAGCTTTGAAGTTACAGTAAGCTTATTATCAGTTCTCTCCGTCGAAATAACAGTCTCGACACCTTTTAAGTAATGCTTAGGAACGGATGCAGCAACCAATCCACCGTCGTTATCTGTAGGCGCTCTGTAAAGAAGTGTGTATTCGGCATTTTGTTCAACACCAAGTACGGACACCTTGCCATCGTTTATTGCAATGCTGTTTTCATCCAAGGGAAGTGTTTCTCCAACTTCTACGGAAGCAAACGGCTTAAGCTCAATCTGCTCTGTCGAAACGACTACACCGTCAGCTTTTCTTATTACGTCAACATCTACGAACTCGCTGCCGTCAGATTCTACCGTTATTACCTTTTTCGTTAAAGGCTCGACTTCTTCGTTTAGCTCTACCGTTTTACCGTTTGTAAACCTGAATTTGAGCGTATAATCGTTTGCATTTCTGAAAGACAATACGTTGAATAATTCGTATTCATTCTCACCTACCTTCGTAACGATCACAGGACGGTAGGTAAATCTCATAAGCTTTGCGCCCGTAGAAGGTGTTCTGTCGGGATAGAACAGTCCGTCTACGCAGAAGTTGCCGTCGTGTTCCCACTCACCGTGATCGCCGCCGTAGGTATAACTGCCGTCTTCGTGCAATACCGCATGATCGACCATTTCCCAAATGCAACCGCCGAGCAAGTTATCATATTTATAGAATACTTTCCAGTAGTCCTCTATGCCGCCGGGGCCTACGCCCATTGCATGAGCGTATTCGCAAAGCATATACGGTCTATCGCAGTACTCTTTAAGCCTATGGGTGTGCTTACCTACTTCTTCTACCAAAGCGGGCTTCGTATACATCTCGCTTGCTACGTCGTATGCTATACGCTTTGAGTGTATCGCAGACTCGTAATGAACAGGAATGTCGGAATGTGCCTTGATATAATCGTACATCTTGTCTTGGTTGTGATAACCTCCGGACTCGTTTCCCAAGCTCCAAAGTGTTACGCAAGCGGCGTTTTTATCTCTGTTATAAAGTCGTATCGCTCTATCGACGTAATGGCGTTCCCACTTAGGATCATCGGAAATGTCGTTATACGTCATCGGGATAGTCATATTAAGTCCCGGGCTATGTACGGGGATCGCACAGAATTTTTGCGAGAATACTCCGTGAGTTTCGATATCAGCCTCGTCAATGATGTAGATACCATATTTAGACGCAAGCTCGATAAGCAAAGGATCGGGCGGATAGTGAGACGTTCTTACCGTATTTCCGTTATACTCTTTGACGAGTTCTATGTCTCGCTCTATCTCAGCAGGAGTCATATAATAGCCGTTCGTGCAACTTGTGTCGTGATGATTTACGCCACGGAACTTGAATAACCTCCCGTTGAAATACATCTTATCGCCGACTATCTTTATCGTCTTAAACCCAACGTCCTGCTTGATGGAAGAATTTTCCGTCTCAATATAAAGATCGTAAAGATTAGGCTCTTCGGCGTTCCATTCAAGGACCTCTAAATCGGTAAAGCTTATAATCGCTTTGCCGTTTTCGGCTACTGCGGAAACAGTCTTCTCTATGCCGTGGCCTTTTAACGTAGCAGTTACTTTTACGTCGGAATACGTTTCAACGGTAACGTTGAGATCGTATATAGGAGCGTCTGTCTCTTTACGCTTAGTCTTTATCTCAAAATCTTTTACGGAAAGCTCGTCTTCCTCGCGAAGAAGTACGTCTCTGAAAATACCGTTGTTTCTGAACATATCCTGACATTCAAGATACGTTCCGTTGCACCAACGGTGAACTACAGCTAAAAGCTCGTTTTTGCCCTCTACGAGTTTATCTGTAATGTCAAATTCTGCAGTATTATGAGCACCCTCGGAATATCCTACGAAACTACCGTTTAAGTACAGATCGATACAAGAAGCAACGCCCAAGAAAGAGATTATTCTTCTCTTTGAAAGGTCATCCACGTCAATAAACGTCCTATAAACGCCGACATAGTTATATTCGTCAGTCGAAGGCGTTTTTGAGCACATTGGCTTATTGCCGTCCTCAGGCCAGAAGTTGCAATATACCTTGCCAACCTTGTCCTCTTCGGGAATACGAGGAGGATCGTATCTGAACTGGTATCTCGTGTTGAGATAGAAAGGTCTGTCAAGTCCTCTGAACTGCCAGCAAGCAGGAACGTCCATTTTATCCCAAGATATCTCGTCCGTATCAAGTACGTCAGGAAGTTCTTTAGGGATAGGATAGAACTTAAAGTCCCATACGCCGTTCAAGCACTTTACTAAGAGTGAATTATACCTTTTTTCAAGAAGGCTTACCTTATCTGCACTCTCGGCGTTTTCATAAGGAATAAAGTATGCTCTTGCAGGGAGCTTGTTGATCTCGATAATATCAAAAGTCTTATAATTTGTTTTGTCAAGATTGTATCTCATTTTCCCTCCTCGATCGTCATATTTTTGCGATCATTCTTTAATAATTATATCTGTAAATCTCGAAATAATCAAGGGGTTTAGAAAAAATTTATCGCGATATTACGTAAAATGTCAAAATCGATTCCTAAACACAAAGCAAACTTGCTGCACAATCAACAAAAGTGTTTGAATCTAATTATTTCAAAACGATCATCCTAACGCAACGTCAAGTATCATCATTATGACAAAGCCTGCCATAACACCCCAAGTACCAAGATGGGAATATTCAGATATCTTGGCGTCTGGAATCAAGTCCTCTACGACGACGAAAATCATTGCACCTGCCGCAAAGCTTAAAAAATACGGCTGGAATGAAGACAAAATTGACGCCAAAAGTAGTCCTATCAGTGCAGAAATAGGCTCTACAGCGCCGCTACCCATGCCAAACAAAAAGGCTTTTTTATTGCCAACCTCGCTTCTTAACGGAAGAGCTACGGCAAAACCCTCGGGGATATTCTGAATTCCTATTCCGATTGCAAGACCAAGCGCCGATAGGTATAGCGATATATCACCGCTCGCCATCGCCGCTCCGAACGCAAATCCGACCGCCAAGCCCTCTGGTACGTTGTGTATCGTAACGGCAAGGAACATCTTTGAGGAACGACTTAACTTACTTTTCACGCCCTCTTCTTGTGCCGTTCTGCTATGAAAATGCGGCACGAGCTTATCGATAAGAACGAGGAATGCCCCGCCTATTATAAATCCGACGGTCGCAGGAATAAACGACAATTTGCCTAAGTGTTCCGCGCCGTCTATTGACGGCAGCAAAAGCGACCATATGGATGCCGCTATCATTATTCCTGCGGCAAAGCCTAATATAACTGCGTTAGCCTTGTCGGATATATCCTTTTTCAAGAACAGAACAAAGGATGCTCCGAGCGTCGTCATTAAAAATATAAACGATATTCCGAATATCGTGATAAGTAATTCGTTTGTTTGCATAACTCACCTCTATTATTTCAAAAAATCAAAAGTGGTTTCTAAAAAGAGCTTATAATCTTCTTTGATGTTTTCATTATTATATTCGTTTTTAACTGTATTTTCTATCCATTTTTGCCCCTTTTCGGAAATTTCGCCGTATTTTATATACGATATATCGCCATGTGCTATTGCCTTTTTGAACTCTTCGTATACGTCTGTAATCAGCTCTACGGAAGAAACTGGGACTTTTTTATCCATCATATAAGCGTTTTTAATTATTGGTGAGCAAGTAACGTCATTTTCATCGATATCTATTGCATAGATATATCCCGATTCTCCCTTATATACTCTTTCAAGCGCATCGGGATAGTACTCTTCAAATCTGAGTTTTCCATCTTCCGTAAAGCCGTAAGGCGCCCATTTCGAGTATAGCTCTTTCGGTGGATTCCCATGCTCAAGCCAGCATTTTTCTACAGCATTAGCTAAATATACCAAGACATTTTCTCTTTTACTCGAAAACCACAGCTTCCCGTCTGTGCTTTTTGTCGGGTCTAGTTCGGTTATTCCTTTAATTTTCGATGCGTGATACAATTTCATAATTCCTCTCCTTTTAAGTTTAAGAGAGTATTTATATCAGATCGAATAGCCAAAGTCAATTATTGTATCCGAGTTTTTCGTGCTAACGATAATATTTATGAAAATTGAGATTATTTTGTTTTTATCGTGCTAAATCCCTTGCTTTTTAAGCTGAGTTTTAGTAAAATATAATAGCTTTGGAAGCGTATCGAAGTGGTTATAACGGCTCTGACTCGAAATCAGATGTACCGGCAACGGTACCGAGAGTTCGAATCTCTCCGCTTCCGCCAAGCACGTCGGTCTGTAGGTTTTTTCTTACAGACCGACATTTTTGTTTTCAATTCAAATATAATAATACCCTGAAACCTTTTTTTGTCTTAATTAGACAAAAAGAAAACAACTTTTGCAAAATTGCAAAAGTTGTTTTGTATTTACGCTTTGGTTGCCGAGCGACGTGGTATCTTTACGCCGTCCCTCGTATACGAGTGGTTGGAAACGTTTATGTAATAGGTTATCTCTTCGCCGTCAAGCTTGATCACCGCCTTGAAGAGGTCTTTTTCTAAGCATTCGTAATCCAAAAGCTCGCAATCGTTGAGATGCCAGATATACTCGAGGTCTTCAAAGACCGACTTGTCGGGATACTTTGAAAAGTCGTCTGAGGTGAACAACACTCTTCCGAATATCGCATTCGTAATTGAAAGAGCCATTTTCTCACTGCGAGGCATCTTGATATTGTCCGTGCGGAGTAAGAAAACATCGGGGTCGTTCATGAACGCTCTTCCCGAAAGTGGGAATCTTACTACAGTGTCAGTCATAGCAGAACGCGTGCTTACGCACTCTTTGTGAATCAGATTATCAGCTCCGTAGTACGCCCAGTCGAGCGAAACGTCGCAACCTATTCTGCAATAATCAACAAGACCGAACGCAGATGAAAGCGGTACACCGCAGCCTAAGATAATATTATCACCGCAAAGCTCTCTTATGAACTCCATCGCTTCTAACATTACCTCGCCTCTCGTCTTTCCTTTCGGCGGCAGCATGCATGCTGCATACAAGAAATCGAGCTTGACCATCTTGAATCCCCAGTCTTCAAATACCGTTTTGAAGACCTTGCGAAGATAATCCCTTACCTCTTCGTTGTAGAAATCGAGTGCATAAAATCCGCTCCAGTTTGCACCTGCAAGGACAGGATCGCCGTTCTCGTCTTTTAACATCCAATCGGGGTGCTCTTTATATAGCGTTGACTTTGTCTCTGCCGCAAAGGGAGCCAGCCACAAGCCTGCAGTAAAATGCCTGTTGATCTCTTCTGCAATGGGTTTGAGTCCACGAGGGAACTTTTTCTTATCGACTAAAAGCCAGTCGCCAACGTACTCTTCAAAGCCATCGTCGATCTGGAATACGTCGATATCATGCCCTTCTTCCTTGAACTTCCTGAAGTTCTCGCAGTTGCGAAGTATTATTTCTTCGTCTATCTTCTGATAGTAATTATACCAGCTCGTCCAGCCTTTAGCCTTCTTTACTCTCGGCGGAGCGATCTCCATAAGCTCGAAGAACCTATCGAAGACGTAATCTCTTTCGCCGTCAAGTATTACTACGTCAAACAAAGTTCTCGGCTTGTCCGTAACGAGTCCTTTTACGTCGGCAATGACCGTCATAACGTTCTTTTCGCAGTCAGTCTGGAACATCGTAAAGCACGCTCTTTCGTTCAAAGCTCCGTACAAGCGATAATTGCGACCGTTTCTTACGTAAATAAACTTATGACTGTGTATAACGCCCTTTGTTTCGGGATAATCGTACATAAATTTATCACCTGAAAGAGTGATGTTATGTCTCTTATCAAGGTGTTTTGCAATAAGCGAAAGGTGTTTTTCAACGTCCGTAGGCTTCATTTCAAACGTCTTCGTCCAAGACTGGTAGCCGTTGCAAAGGATCCTATCGTCAAGAGAGTAATTCTGTTCCAAAACAAGTTTTGCCGAAACGAACTCCACCTCTTCACTTGGCGTAAACTCCCCCACTATCCTCTTGCCGCCGTCAATAGCACTTTCTGACAGCTTAAACTCGGGACATTCAGAGGATATTATCCTCTCCATACCGTTTTGCAATACTTTAATCTCTATCATAATTTCCTCCAAACGTCATTTGATCGTTATGACGTTATTTGTTTCTCCTCTTGAAAAGACTTTGTGTAAGCAATAAATGCCGCCCGTATCATCCGTCTTTCCGTCAAGATCAGACGACAAAACAAAGCTTTTTCCGCTAAAAGTTTTCTTAGAAATCACAAGTCTAAGCTCGCCGATAACAGCCGATAAAACGCGAATATTGACGGTAAGAGCATCTTTTAATTCCAAATCTACGTCAATATTCTTACCCTCGACATGATACGAAAGCGTAAAACCGTTTTGTTTAAGAGAATACGTTTTAAGTTTATCGGACGTTATCCTCGTTCCGCAAAAAGCATCTACATCAAAAACAGTGCAATTTTCCTCAAACGAAAGCACAAGCTTATTAAGAGCTATAAGCGTAAGCTTTACCCTTTTGACGTTATCGACTATTCTTATCTCTCGCGGAACACCTTTCATATTATAGCGTTAAGCAGTTCTCCTGACCTTGATATCTATCTCTGTGTTATTGTAATCTAAGAAAGACTCCGTTATCTTTTCGCTTCCGTAGAATGAATCGGACTCAATAATTATCCTGCATCCTGCCCATACGTCGTAGTTATCGTCGGACAAGCGATTGGTTACTTTCTGTTTTTCTATCTCGTTGCCCTTTTCGTCAAGGATGCGGATATAATACGAATAGGCTGAAGTCGGTGCTTCTCCCGGGTCGAAAACCAAATTGACCGTTAAGTTCGCACATTTTATCATTTCAAAATTAGCATCCGTTCTTTCACTTGAAATGATAAGGCTATTGCTCGACTTGTAAGTTTCCATTCCCGAGCCTGCCCAAACAACGTATTCCGTGCCGTCGTTCTTTAGACCAAAGATCTGATAAGTAGCCTTCCTGTCGTTGCCAGAAACGGATATTACGGATTGAGTATACTTTATGCCGTTTACATACAGGAATACAGTCGGAAGCGTTCCGCTAGTCGGAAAATTCAAAACACCGGAAATAGTATAGGTATCTTCGTTTGGAACTGCCGTAAAGGTCGTGTGTCCTGCGTTGTATACCGTTGCCGACGACGGATAGAACGTGAAACCCGCTTTGTAAGGCGTGATCGTCGTTTTTCCCTTGTTATTGAGAGAATACGCAATACCTTGGAGATTTTCGCTCTTTCTCTGGTCGCCAAACATATATACGACACCAAACAGCTGTGCCCCGTTTACCGTATAAGTTGAAGCCGAAACAGCAAAATCCGCCGAGCCCTCGAACAAAATATCGTCAGTTGTATTATTTACGGTATATTCAGTCGAACGGAAAACGTAATCGCTGAAGATTACTCCTATCTTATTTGTTCCGACAAGAGATCTTATCGAGAATTTGCCGTCTTCATCAGTAAACGCCATAACCTCACCGTTAATGGTTATTTTGGCATCCTTTAAGCCGTTCTGATTCATATCGGTAACCATTCCTGATACCGTATAGCCGTCCTCGGGATCAACTATTTCGGGATATTCAGGAAGTTCTTTTTTTGGAAGTATTATTTGCTCTTCACTGCAAGAACACATTGCAAGAAGCATTACTAAAACTAAAAATATGCTGATGACTTTCTTCATAATGCCTCCTCCTTAGTTCCTTATTGCGTCGATAGGCTTTTTCCTCGAAATGTTGAATACGGGGATAAAGCTCGATACTATGATTATCGCAAGAGTCAAAAGCGCCATTATCACCACATCTATGATGTTAAACGAGACGAGCGTTATCGGTAAGACGGAATACAGGTAAGACGTGAGATAATTTGCCGAAATGACCATCAAAGGCATTGATACGGCTATTATTATCAACGCTATCAATACACCCTCCGTAATGAATATACCCATTACGTCCAAACTCCTTGCGCCAAGCGCACGGAGTATTCCTATCTCTTTCTTCTTGTAGACGATAGACGTCGAAATGAAGTTATACAATAAGAGTATTACAAATACTGCAGAAACGCCAGAAACGATGTAAAGCACGAGCGAGGCTCTTGTCATGATATTCTCTATGCTTTCAAGTGCGCTATCTGAACGGGCGTTAGTCGTATAGCCGTTGTCGTGCATATCGGTTATCAAAAGAGCCATCTCGTCGGTAGCTAAATTTGCGTTTACCAAAATGCTTTCAGGCTTATATTTTGCCTCGATAACGTTTATGAAATCATAATAATTCATAACGATCGTAGGCTCACCGAGTATTTCTATATCGTCGTAGATTCCTACAACTTTATATTTTTGCTCGTATAAAAGCGTATCAGACTTGTCGCTATCCGCCGCCTTGATATAGAACGTCATAGCGCGAGGCGTTACAAACTCAGCCTCTAACTGTTCAAAGCTCCTTGTTGAGGCATAGCCGTATTTGATGTTACGATAGAAGAGCGCAGAGATATACACCTCACCCTGTTTGAGTTTGTACTTTGAATCTCTTTCTATCTTTGCACCTATAACAGCACCGTCGGCAGAATCACCGTCAGATCTCAATATCATATTTGCGCTATAATTATATCTTGAAGAAGCAAAGCTCTTTGTGTATCCTTCATTCAAGAGTATCTTGGACATGTACATGCCCTCATCTTGCTTGTAATTAGTGCGCTTCGAAGAAAGCTCTACGTCGGCAGAAATTTCGTCTTCTGTCAGATCCTCAAAAATGTCCTTATAGATATAGTAATTAGTTTTATATACGCCGACGATATCGTACTGTTCACCGCCGACTGTTATAGTCTTTCCGATAAGTTGACTGTAATCGTTGACTACGAGCTTTGTTATAGAGCCGTCCTCCATTCCTATACGCATACCGAGCTTGATGAAGTAATCGGCAAACAGATCGGAAATACAGCACTCATCGGCAGATTTCGGGAAGTTTCCGTAAACTATATCGATATCACCCTCTTTGCATTCCAAAATGCCGGTAAACTCAGAGGGTTTGAATACGGGATGAGTAGAGACCTCATAAAAAGCGGTATCAAGTACTTTTTTCTTGCCAGTAAGGTTTGTAGTCTCCGCCTGCTCTATCTCGTAGGTCTTGATATATTTACCGTCAAAATATTCGTCAAAGTAATCGAGATCGTCCTGCGATATGGGAACGTCTACGTATGCACCGTCGAAGTACTCACGGCTTGAAAGCTCCATTAAATACGCATCGGACTCGTAATAGGTCTTTACGTAAGAGTCCGTTTTGTCGTATTCGGAAAGCACCATGGAAAAGCCGAACGCAATAAGCGATACTACCGCCAATACAAGCGTTATTACAAGCCTAAAGCTCTTTGATTTGAAGCTCGAGAACGCCATTTTCACGACGTCGCCAAACGGAAGACGGGACCTAATAAGCTCAAAGGTCTCCGTATTGCCTGATATTTTCTCTTGATTGGTTACCGTGAAACCGCCGCTACGGTTTGACGGCTTGACTTCAGCAAGCTTAGGGAATATCTCATTGAACTCCTCTTTGTCAAGGACTGTGATATACCTGTCGCCTGCAATGTCGTTCAAGGTGTTGTTTATCTCAGAAAGCTCTTTTTCTGTGAGCTTTTTTCCCTTAGGAATGCGAACGGTGGTATCGCTGATAAAAGATATTCCCCCCGTCGTCGCAACTCTGCCGCTTCGTGAAGATACCGCTCTCGTCTTATCGGAAACTATTACGCCGTCTTTAAGCTCGACTATTCTGTCGGCATATTGCTCGGCGAACTCTCTGTCGTGCGATACTACGATAACAAGCTTATCGCGAGAAAGTTTTTTAAGCGTCTCAAAGACCTGTGCGCCCGTAACGGAATCCAACGCTCCTGACGGCTCGTCGGCAAGTATGACGGATGGGTTTTTGATGAGAGCTCTTGCAATCGCAACTCTCTGTTTCTGACCGCCTGAAAGCTCTGAAGGTTTTCTGTCTGCGTAGCCGCCAAGGTCTACGAGATCGAGAAGCTCGTTTATCTCTTTATCGTCAGCCTTTTTCTGTTGCAGTTGCAACGCAAGTGCAATATTCTTCCCTACCGTGTACTCGTCAAGGATGTAGAACTCCTGAAAGACGAAGCCCAAGTAAGTGTTCCTGTAGCTGTCAAAATCGGCAAACGAAAAATCTTTACTCGACCTGCCGTTGATTATTATCTCGCCCTCGTCGAAAGAGTCAAGTCCACCGATGACGTTAAGCATCGTGGATTTACCGCTACCTGATTTACCTAAAATAAATACCATTCCGCTATCGCCAAAGCGAAGGTCAATATTATTGAGCGCGGTAACGCCTTCTTTCCCCGAGGTCTTATATGTTTTTGTCAGATTCTTGATTTCAAGCATTTAATTCCTCATTTATTCGATAATAGCCTTTGAGCTTCAACCTATCGTAAAATATCACCACTCAAAGGTCGCTTGCAGAACGCAACTACTGCGTTTAGTTAATTATACAGTATAATTTCACCGATTGCAATCTTAATCGTTAAAAAAAATGCAGCCTAAGCCACATTTTTTATTTGATATTTTTTATTTATAAAGCGTATTTATTATAATTTTGAAACAAATTCAGACGCAGAATCGAAATCTAACGTCTCAAAAGTGCCGTCATCGCACAGTTTTGCGACGCTCGGATCAATAGGAAGCTGCAAGACGTTGTCTATTCCGTAAGCCTTCGCAGTCTCTTCGATATGACTGTCACCGAACACGAAGTGCTTTTCGCCGCAATTGGGGCATACGTAATAAGACATATTCTCTACTAGACCCAAAAGCTTTACGTTCATGAGCTTTGCCATCTTCTCTGCTTTGCCAACAACCATCGAAACGAGGCTTTGCGGCGTCGTAACTACAACAATGCCGTCAATAGGAATCGACTGAAATACGGTAAGCGGTACGTCGCCCGTTCCCGGAGGACAGTCGATATACATTTCGTCTATATCGCCCCAAACTACGTCAGTCCAGAACTGCTTGACAGTGCCCGCAATTACAGGACCTCTCCATACGACGGGGTCGGTGTCGTTTTCAAGCAACAGGTTGATGGACATTATCTTGATGCCAAGCGCAGTTTCCGCAGGATACATAAACTGTCCGTCAGAAAGAGCCTTGTCCCTTATTCCGAATATCTTGGGAATGGACGGACCTGTTATATCGGCATCCATAATAGCGACCTTTTTGCCCTGCTTAGCCGCTTTAACAGCGAGCATAGACGTTACAAAAGACTTTCCTACGCCGCCCTTGCCGCTTACTACGGCAATGACTTTTTTGACGTTGGAATACATATTCTGATTTTCAATAAAACTCGTTTTTCTCGAATCGCAAGCTGCGGAACACGAGGAACAATCGTGAGTACACTCTTCGGTCATTCTCAAATCTCCTTTTATCTTGATAGCGTTTATTTAATTTAACAGATACCATTATATCACATTAAAATAAAAAAGCAAGGAAGTTTATCCGCTTTTGATTGCTTTTTGCGCTTTTTACGATATAATATATAAAAGACGACGACAAAGGAAAAACAATAAATGAACGTAGAAAAGTACTTAAAACAGCATAGAAAAAAATACGAGCTTTCTCCTCAAGACGAGATCAAGCTCTTATTTCAAGCACATTTCGGCGGCGGACACTTCGTACCTGAAAACGGAAAGGCTATCTCATATATTAAAGAGGAAATGTTATCAATCACGGACGATGAATACTCAAATTACGAGCTTATCGAAAAGGTATCCGACGAGTACTCTCGCATGCACTTAATAAAACTAAAAGATTTTGGTCTATCGAGCGAAACTGCAGCAAAGATCTTCGTTTTATCGTCAAAAAAATTTGGAGATACCACAGCGTTTGAAGCAGACGTAAGAAGGCTTGTAAATAAAGAAACAGCAGAAAAGTATTTAAGCGGCGGAATAAGACCTATTTCACACTCGGAAGGGTATCGAGCAAAATACTCGCCCCATTACCGAGTCATTTCCAACGAATACGTCAAGTACATTCCCCTATTTTGCAAAATAGACGAGCAACTTAAAGAAAAGAAAAAGCTCGTTATCGGCATTGACGGAAAAGCAGGGTCGGGTAAAAGTACGCTCGCAAACGTTTTGAAAAAGGTATACGGTGCAAGCATCGTGAGAGCAGACGACTTTTTCGTTCCGCTTTCACAAAAAAGCGACGAGCGACGCAGAGAGATCGGCGGAAATATCGATTACGAGCGGATGAAAAAGGAGGTTTTTGAAAAAATCGCACACGATAGCTTTGAATATACGCCTTTTTTGTGCAGTTCACAAAGCTTTGGAAAGCCTATTAAAATCGACTCATCTGACATCACCGTAATTGAAGGAAGCTATTCCTCTCATCCGTATTTTGATTTTAAGTACGACGTATCGGTATTTATCGATATTGACGATACTCTTCAAAAAGAGCGCATTATAGATCGAAACGGAAGCTTTTCTAAAAGATTTTTTGACGAGTTTATCCCCAAAGAAAACGAATATTTTAAGCATTACCGAATAAAAGAAAAAGCGGATATTATTATAAGTAACCGATAATACAAAAAAAGACCGACGATAGAAAATAACATCGTCGGTCTTGGTTTTAAGTAATTTAGTATTATATCGCTTTAATAAGGTTAATAACGGAGGTTGCGACCTTATCTGCTGCGATAAACTCGAAATCGTCAAAAGTCTGACCTGCGTCGTCGTCCGCTAAGTCCGAGATACATCTCAATACGATGAACGGCTTTTTGTTAGCGTAAGCTACGTGCGCAATAGACGCACCCTCCATCTCGCAAGCAATTGCGTCGCCTATCTTCTGTATCTCTTGCTTTTTTGCCGAGGACGTAACGAATACATCTCCCGTTGCGATATTTCCCAATACAAGGTCTTGAATATCCGTATTTGCGGCAAAGAATTTTTCCACCAACCCTCTATCGGCAGGAAATCTGTCTATCCCGGGGTAGTTCATTTCTAAAATCGAAAGGTCAAAGTCGTGATAATACAAAAGATCAGATACTACTATCGAAAGGTGTGGTGCTTTTTCGGAAAGGCTTCCTGCGATACCGCTGTTGATGACGTAATCGGGATCAAAGCGATCGATAACTATCTGAGCGGACATTGCGGAGTTTACCTTGCCAACGCCCGAATTACATACTACGAGCTCTTTTCCAAAGAGCGTACCCGTCGAATACGGGAGTCCGTTTATCTCAAAATCGACTCTATTTTCGAGTCGCTCGGTAAAAAGTCTTCTTTCTGAGCTTAACGCGCAAATAACTGCAATTTTTGTCATAGTTATATCTCCTTAAATTTATTTTGTTAATCCTGCAAATACCACGCCTAAAACGACGAGTATACTTCCGACTATCTGATATACCCCGAACGGTTCAGACAAGAACAATACGCCTGCGACGATGGAAATTACCGTCGAAAGGCTATTGAACACGACGACCTCTTGTATCCTGAGCTTTGCGTATGAGTAATTTATCGCAAAGAACGCTCCTACGGACGAAAAGCCGGCAAGATAAATTACGTCGAGCCAAAATCTAAGGCTTTTTAGCGGCGTAAATATTAGCTCAACATAGCTTCCTTTTGCCGTAATCAAAGCTAAAGCAGTAAACACTACGCTTCCTAGCAAGAACATAACGTAGGTCTTTTCAAAAGCTGTAAATTCTTCTTTGATAAATCTTGAGAGCAGATTGAAAGCCGTTGCCGCTATGACCGCACCGAAAGCCAAAAGAACGCCTAACAAGGTTATCGAGCCGTTTATCTCCTCACCAAGCGTCGTTAATATCACGCCTAAAACGGAGATTACAACGAAGATCAACTTTTTATACGTTACCTTTTCTTTCAAGAGTAATGCACCGAAAACGATTGAAGCAATCGGGCATATCGACGTTATGATTCCGACTAACGACGTCGGCAAAAAGCTTACGGAATATGTTTCGCATATAAAGTATACGACGGGCTGAGTTAAGCCAAGAAGTAACAACGGCAAGAGCTTTTTTCCCTTACCCTTAATGTTCAAGGAAAAAGGCTTAAATAACAGCATAACGTTCAAAATGGCAAATGCAACTAAAAATCTTATCGCAAGCAAGACTATAGGAGTTGTAACGGATAATGCGCTTTGCGAAAAGAAAAGCGAAAATCCGAAGATCGTATAGCCGATTATTGCAAGTATTATTGATTTTTTTCTTGAAGCGTCGTTTTGCATTTTCGTTTGCCTTTTTGCATTAAAAATTAGCATTATCTTATCAAAAAATAAATAAAAACACAACTCAAAGCAGTCGATTTGAAGAAAGTATTAGTTGAAAATTGCAAAAAGAGTATAACTATTCGTAAAACACCTAAATTGTCGGAATAAATTATGATTTAGAAGCAAAATAAACAGCTCGTTAGATCTTTCCCCTATTAAAAATATTTTGAATAATTATTAAAAAACCCGCATAAAAACATTTGACAAAGGAGCATTTATTTGCTAATATCATTATGAATTTAATAGCCATACTGAAAGGCAACGAAAAGAAGAGTAAGTTTATTACTGACTTTACAGAGAACCGATTTGAGGCTGAGAGATCGGAAGTTCAAGTGAAACCGAATATGGTCTTGGAGCTGCGTGGGCGAAATTATTTAGTTCACGACGCGAGTGCGCGTTATAGCACGGTACTGTGATGGCAGTACGTCGAGGTTGCAGTCAAACGCAACGAAGTAAGGTGGTACCACGGATATTATATCCCGTCCTTATATTGTAGGACGGGATTTTTTTTATTAGCAACTTAAGAATAAAGAAAGGATCTATATAAATGTTAGAGCTAAAGAACGTAAGCAAAAGTTTCATACAGCAAGGCGAGCCGCTACACGCGTTGAACAACGTCTCCCTCACTATCGACGACGGTAAGATATTCGGCGTTATCGGTCTTTCGGGAGCCGGCAAATCGACGCTTCTGCGCTCTATTGCAGGTCTTGAAAAGATTGACAGCGGAGAGATACTCATCGACGGAGTAAACTTGAGCGAACTTAAAGGCGATGAGCTGAGAGTTTTCAGAAGCCGAATAGGCGTCGTTTTCCAAGGATTCAACCTTTTGATGCAAAGAACGGTATTTGAAAATATCGCTTTCCCATTGAGGCTTTCGAAAACGCCAAAAGACATAATAAACGCTAAAGTAAACGAGCTTATCGAGCTTGTTGGACTTAAGGGCAAAGAAAAATCTTATCCTGCGGAGCTTTCCGGCGGACAAAAACAAAGAGTTGCGATAGCACGTTCTATCGCCGCAGACCCCAAGGTTTTGCTCCTTGACGAGGTCACCTCCGCACTCGACCCCTTAACGACAAAGCAAATATTGAACCTTCTCAAAGATATAAACGAAAAAAGCGGCGTTACGATGGTATTTATCACTCACGAGATGGGCGTCGTTTCGGCGATATGCGACGAGCTTGCAGTGCTAAACTACGGAGTCGTCGAGGAATGCGGAAAGACGGCGGACGTACTTTCTAACCCGAAATCGGCTATAGCAAAATTATTACTCGGAAAGGAGCGTCAATAACATGGAAAGGCTTATTTACCTATTTGATTACTACGATATTTGGCTCGAAACGGGAAGAACGCTTCTGATGACCTTCGTTCCCGTAATACTTGCTTACGTTTTCGGTCTTCCGCTCGGAGTTTTGTGCGTCGTTACCGACAAGGACGGCATCCGCCCAAATAATACGATAAATCAGATACTCAACGTCATCATTAACCTTGGAAGAAGTATCCCGTTCGTCATCATGGTGTGCATACTCATTGGACTTACGAAAGCTATAATGGGAACGAGTCTTGGTTCGGCGGCAGCGTGCGTACCGCTAACAATCTCCTGCATTCCCTTTATCGCAAGAATAACGGAGCAGTCCCTCAAGGAGATCGACAAAGGCGTTATCGACGCAGCAAAATGCATGGGCGCAACGGACTTTCAGATAATTACCAGAGTGTATTTGGTTGAGACTATCCCCTCTCTCGTAAGAGGCTTTGCCATCACTGCAGTAACGCTCGTCGGATATACCGCAATGAGCGGAACGATGGGCGCAGGCGGATTGGGCTATCTTGCAGTCAAGTACGGATATGAAAGACATATTACCGACTTAATGTGGCTTTGCGTAGTGCTTATTATCGCACTCGTTGAAATAATTCAGCTGTTTATCGAGATTATCGCAAAGAGGATCGATAAAAAATAATACGAAATAATTTTAAGGAGAAAATATATTATGAAAAAGTTTTTGGCAATACTTCTCGTTTTAGTAACGCTTCTCTCGTTCACCGCTTGCAACAACGGAACGGATGAGAAAACCATCGTCGTTGGAGCATCCTCTGCCCCTCACGCAGAAATTTTGAGACAGTGCGAGGAATATATCAAATCAAAGGGCTATACGCTTAAAATAGTTGAATATTCCGACTACGTTCAGCCTAACATCGCACTCGAAGACAAGAGCTTGGATGCAAACTATTTCCAGCACGAGCCTTATCTGAATACTTTCTGCAAAGACCATGGATACACCGACTTGATCGTTGCCGCTAAGGTACATTTCGAGCCCTTAGGAATTTATCTCGGCGGAAAAGGTAAAGATTTTAATTCATTAAAAGTCGGCGACCAGATAGCCGTTCCCGACGACGCAACAAACTGCGCAAGAGCATTACAGCTTTTAGCAACATACAACGTTATCGAGATAACCAACGACAAGGGTCTTGAAACGACTGTTAAGGATATCGATTCAAAAGGACTTGAAATTATTCCTTTGAGCGCAGAAACTATTGCAGCAAGACTTGACGAGCTTTCGTTCGCAGTTATCAACGGAAACTACGCAGTTGACTTTAAGATCACAGATAAGGTAGTTGCTCAAGAAGATTCCGTATCAGTTGCAGCTAAAACTTATGCAAACATTATTGCTTGCCGTGAAGACAATAAAAACAGTGAAAAAATAACCGTTTTGATCGAGGCTTTGAAACAGCAGAAGATCGCAGATTATATCACAAACAGCTACAACGGACTCGTTCTTCCTTACGACGAATTCTTCAAAAACTAAAAACAAAATAATATTGGCGAGGACCGATTTGGTCTTCGCCTTTTATTCTTCATGGTGCAAAATTGCAACTTTGTGGTAATCTGTGATTTTCGCGGCACAAGGAAGGGCGCTTCGGTCAGCCGCTAAAAACGAGGCCTCATGGACTGTTTTCTTAACGCTTTTGTTCGAGTCCCCCCCTATATCTTTTACAAAACAAAAAAGAAGCCAAAGCTTCTTTTTCGTTTTGGCGCACCCAGGGGGACTCGCTCTTGCGCGGCACAAGGAAGCCGCGCTTCGGTCAGCCGCTAAAAACAGTCCACTGGACTGTTTTCTTAACGCTTTTGTTCGAGTCCCCCTATATCTTTTACAAAACAAAAAAGAAGCCAAAGCTTCTTTTTTGTTTTGGCGCACCCAGGGGGACTCGAACCCTAAGCCTTTGGTTCCGTAGACCAACGCTCTATCCAATTGAGCTATGGGTGCATATATGAACTTTTTCAAGCCTATTTATTATATATATTTGAAAAAGTTTTGTCAAATCATAAAGGGGCTATTTTACTCTCTTTTTAGATTATTTTTCAATTTTTAGATTATCGATCTATTTTTGGCGAAGAAGTTAACGATTTTATCAACAGCCTTAATAAAAGTTGACAAATTTGTTATCCTTTGATATTATAACATAAAGTTAAATATCTGTTGCCACCGGGTAACGCAAGATGCATCGGCATTCGAGTTTTTCGTCGTTAGGTCTTTGAAGACGAAAAGCACGGGTGCTTATTTTATTTTTGTGAGGAGTTATGAAAAACGCAATCAAAAAAATTATCAATTATTTTACACTTGGAGAGATAATACTATTTCTATCAACCATTATCTCTATTACAGTCTATTATTTTTTATTCGACGGGCAAAATCACCTTACGTTTATCGCTTCTATAATCGGTGCGACGTCGCTTATTTTTAACGCCAAGGGGAACCCTATCGGCCAAGCACTCATGATCGTCTTCAGCATTTTATACGGCATAATATCCTACTCTTTTTCCTATTACGGAGAGATGATCACTTACCTTTTGATGACAATGCCGATGGCGGCGTTTTCACTCATTTCATGGCTGAAAAACCCGTTTAACGGTAAATCGAGCGAGGTCGAAGTAAATTCTCTTTCCAAAAAAGAATACGCCTTTATGTTCACAATTTCGCTCATAGTAACCTTTGGTTTTTACTTCATATTAAAGTATTTTAATACTGCAAATCTCGTCCCAAGCACTATTTCCGTTACGACAAGCTTTATTGGCGTTTATCTCACGTTCATGAGAAGTCCTTATTACGCACTCGGATACGCCGCCAACGATGTCGTTCTGATAATCCTTTGGATACTTGCAAGCATCGAGAATATATCTTACATCTCAGTCGTCGTTTGCTTCATCGCTTTTTTAGTCAACGACCTATACGGCTTTTTTGCTTGGAAAAAGCTACATGACAGGCAAAAGAAGCTTAAAGAGACTTCTTTTGAAAAAAGCGGCGTTTAGTCCATATAAAACGAATATTTTTTCATAAAACAGTTTACTTATCAGCGATATTTTGATAAAATCTATGTATTGGCAAACATATTTGCCGATACCACCCAAAATGGCTACTACGCTATTTTTACATAAAACAGTTGAGAGGTAAACATGAACATTAAGATCACTTCGGATTCCACTTGCGACCTTAGCCAAGAGATACTCCAAAAGCACAATATCGACGTATTACCGCTTTATATCGTTATCGACGGCGTTGCTCACAGAGACGGAATCGACATTAAAAAAGAGGACATTTTTAACTACGTTGACAACGAGTTCGCAAAAACGGGTGTTATGCCTAAATCTGCGGCTATTAACGTTGAGGATTATATCGGATACTTCACCCCTCTTTCCAAAGAGTACGATGCAGTTATCCACGTTAATATCTCATCTGACTTTTCGAGCTGCTACCAGAACGCTTGCATGGCAGCAAAGGAATTCAACAACGTTTACGTCGTAGATTCGAGAAACCTTTCCTCCGGTCAGGGCCATGTCGTTCTTAACGCCGCACTTATGGCTGAGCAGGGACTCGCTCCTCAGGAGATCGTAGACAAGCTCAACGACCTCACCAAGAGAGTCGAAGCAAGCTTCGTTATCGACAGAATGGACTACTTGCAGAAAGGCGGCAGATGTTCTTCCCTTCTTGCTATCGCCGCAAAAGTCGCTCGCATCAAGCCCTCCATCAACGTTATCGACGGCAAGATGGCAGTAGGCAAAAAGTATATGGGAACGTTTACCTTCGCACTTAAAAAATACGTTGAGGACAGACTTAAAGATCGTGACGATATTATGACGGACAGGATCTTTATCACCCACCCCGTTTGCTCTCCCGAGATCGTCGAGATGGTAAGAGAAGAGATCAAAAAGTACGCCGACTTTGACGAGATAATCGAGACTACCGCAGGAAGCACTATTTCCACCCATTGCGGTCCTTATACACTCGGTATTTTGTTCGTAAGAAAATAAAATATAGATTTTATGCCAAAAAGCCGCATTTCAACTGCGGCTTTTATTGCGTTTTATTCCAAGTTTTGGTATAATTTTGTTAATATACACTTGATTAGAGGTATGACTTTATGGATATGATCTCAGTTGAAAAGAAATGGCAAAAAAGGTGGAGCGAAACGAAGGCTAACGCCTTTGACAAATCCAACCCCGACAATAAGTATTACATGCTCGAAATGTTCTCTTATCCCTCGGGTGCTAAGCTACACTGCGGACATTGGTACAACTTTGCTCCCGCAGACACCTTTGCAAGATATATGAAGATGAAAGGCAAGAACGTATTCCAGCCTATGGGCTTCGATGCGTTCGGTCTTCCTGCGGAAAACTATGCTATCAAAACTGGCATCCACCCCAAGGATTCTACGCTCAAAAACGTCGAGACCATGGAAAGACAGCTTTCCGAGATGGGAGCTATGTACGATTGGGACAACGAGGTAATTACTTGCAATCCCGATTACTACAAGTGGACGCAGTGGATGTTCTTGCAGCTTTATAAAAAAGGACTTGCTTACAGAAAGGAAGCACCCGTTAACTGGTGTCCCTCTTGCCAAACCGTTCTTGCTAACGAACAGGTAAAAGAAGGTCTTTGCGAGCGTTGCGGCTCTGTAGTTACTAGAAAGAACCTTACGCAGTGGTTCTTTAAGATAACGGACTACGCCGAAGAGCTTTTGCAAGGACTTGACGGACTCGACTGGCCCGAAAAGACCAAGCTCATGCAGAAAAACTGGATAGGTAAGTCTACGGGCGGAGAGATCGTCTTCGACACCGACTGTGGCGAACAGGTTACTGTATTTACCACCCACGCCGAAACTATTTTCGGCTCTACCTTTATGGTAATTGCACCCGAGCATAAGCTCATTCACAAGCTCACCACCCCCGAGCACAAAGAAGAAGTCGAGGCTTATATCAAAAAAGCCGCAGAATCAACGGAAATCGAGCGTCAGTCTACTACGCGCGAGAAAACGGGTGTTTTCACAGGCTCTTACGCAATCAACCCCTTGAACGGAGTAAAAATTCCTATCTTTGCCGCCGACTACGTTATAGCAACTTACGGAACGGGTTGCGTTATGGGTGTTCCCGGACACGACGAAAGAGACTTCCAATTCGCTAAGAAATACGGTCTCGATATTCCCAAAGTCGTAAGTAAGGGCGATCCTAACGAAGAGCTCCCCATTATTGCCGAGGGTAACCTCGTGAACTCGGGCAAATACGACGGAATGTCTATCCCCGAGGGCGCAAAAGCTATACTTTCCGACCTTGAAGCTATTGGACACGGCAAATTCAAAGTAAATTACCGTCTCCGTGATTGGTTGGTATCACGTCAGCGTTATTGGGGTGCACCTATTCCTATCATCTATTGCGATCACTGCGGCGAAGTTCCCGTTCCTGAAAAGGATCTTCCCGTTGAGCTTCCTTATAACGTAGAATTCAAGCCCGACGGCAAATCTCCTCTTGCTAAGTGCGAGGAATATATGAACACCGTCTGCCCTATCTGCGGAAGACCTGCAAGAAGAGATCCCGATACGCTCGATACATTCGTATGCTCAAGCTGGTATTTCTTACGCTATCCCGACAACAAAAACGCAGATATGCCTTTCTCGCCAGAGGTAGTTAACAAGATGCTCCCCGTAGACAAATACGTCGGCGGTGCAGAGCACGCTTGCATGCACCTTTTGTACGCACGTTTCTTTACTAAGGCGTTGAGAGATATGGGTTACCTTAACTTCGACGAGCCGTTCAAGTCCCTCATTCACCAGGGCATGATCTTAGGTCCTGACCACGAGAAGATGAGTAAGTCGCGCGGAAACGTCGTTTCGCCCGATCCGTACGTTCAGAAGCTCGGCTCAGACGTTTTCAGAATGTACCTTATGTTCAATTACTCATTCACCGAAGGCGGCGCATGGTCGGACGATGGCATCAAGCCAGTTTCCAAGTTCCTTGAAAGGGTTGAAAAACTCGTTTTGAGAAGCATCAACGCCGTTGATGCTGCCCCCGATAAGAAGTGCGACGAGGACCTTGAATTCGTACTCCACAACACGATCAAGTCGTGCGACAGAGACCTTGGCAACTTCTCTTTCAATACGGCAATAGCAAGGCTTATGGAGCTTGTAAACGCACTATATAAGTACGAGTCAGACGGACACATCAACGCCGAAGTATTCAAAAATACTTGCAAGACGTTAGTGCTCCTCATTGCCCCTCTCGCTCCGCATTTTGGCGAAGAATTGTGGGAAACTCTCGGCGGTGAGTATTCGGTCTTCCAGCAGAAATATCCCGAATTTGACGAGAAAAAAGCCGTTAAAGCAGAGGTCGAGATCGTCGTTCAGGTGAACAGCAAGATCAAGGCTAAGACGTTCGTTCCTACCGATGCTAACGAGGACGAAGTTCTTGCGATCGCTGTCGAGAACGAAGAGATCAAGCCCCTTATCGACGGAAAGACAATCGTTAAACATATTTTCGTCAAAGGAAGACTTATCAATTTGATAGTAAGATAACTTTTCGGGGCTTCTTTTGAAGCCCTTATTTTTTATTATGCACGACATCGAAAGACTATTAGAAAAACTCAATTCTGACAAAGATCAAAACTTTGCCGTACTTTCCGCTATTGACAAATCGCAAGTTTCAGATATAATATATCATGAAGAGGGCGTTTGCGTGCTGTTATCGGACGATAAAGGATACGGAACATATTATATCGTCCATAAAAACAAGGCTACTCTCGATTATTTTTTGAGCGTTATCGGAAAGGGCGTTGAGCTATTCGTCGCAAACTACAACGAAAGCGAGTGGAAAGGTTTCGAGTTTGAATGGTGTTCCGTTTGCCACCAGTTCGTCTACCCTACTACGACGTTAGAAGAATGCGATATAAACGGTATACACTTTTCAAGGCTTTTGGAAAAGGACTATTCTTTAGCGCACGATACTTATACTTTCGGTGCGGCTATCTCCTTGGAAGAATTTTCAGAACACATCAAAAACGGCTTTTCAGTGGCAGCCTACAACCAAAACGAGGAGCTTTGCGGATTTATCGGTACGCACAGCGACGGAAGTATGGGAATGCTCGAAGTCTTGCCTGAGTATCGCAGACAGCATATCGGTGAGGAGCTTGAACGGAGACTTATCAACGAGATAATCAAAAGTGGAAAAACGCCTTTTTGCCACGTCGTTTTCGGCAATGAAAAGTCGTTTAATCTTCAATTAAAGCTCGGCGGAAGGTGTTGTCATAGCCTTATCGCATTTTTAGGACTTAAATGAACGCATTTGAAACAGAAAACTTGATAGTAAGACCTTATAAACCGTCAGATTACGCTTTGTGGAAAGAGGGAAACGACAACAGATTGCCGCCGCAGAACGAATTTGACGTAGGACGTATCGAAAACACAGATAAGGTGTATTTTTACGACTTTCTCTCCTTTCTCGGCGAGATGAAGCGAAAAGACAAGATGTACGTCTTTGCGGCGTTTGAAAAGGAAAGCGGAAAGCACGTCGGCGTTCTTGAATTCTCGATACTTCTCAGAAACGGCTTCGATTGGGGGCTTTTCGGCATCTCTATCCACAATCAATTCTGGAACAAAGGCTACGGAAAAGAGCTTACCGAGCTTGCTATTAAGATATCTCCGAACCTCGGTATTATGCGGCTTGAATGCGATATTGAAACAAACAACGAAAGAAGCAAGCGAATGATACGGAGATTCGGCTTCGATTATGAAGGAAAGCGAAAGAATTTTTATAATAACGGCGAATCTTACGTCGATATGGACGTTTTTACAAAGATATTAAGAGGGAAAAGCAATGAGTAACACAAATGAAAAGAGTACGAATAAGACCTTAGTAATAGGCGTTGCGGGCGGTACAGGTTCAGGAAAGACAACGCTTGCAAAGAAGCTATATGAAGCATTCTATCCGGACGTTTGCATGCTCTCGCACGACTATTATTACAAAGACAACCACAATATGCCGTTTGACGAGAGAAAAAAGCTTAATTACGACCATCCGAATTCTCTCGACACCGATATGATGATCGAGGACATAAAAAAATTGACGTTGGGCGTCCCTATCATGCACCCGACTTACGACTTCGAGACTCATTTGAGGGCGGAATTTCATCCTATGGAGCCGAAAAAGATAATCATAGTCGAAGGTATACTCCTCTTTGAAAACAAGGCGTTGACCGACTTATTCGACGTCAAAATATTCGTCGATACGGATGCGGACGTCAGATTTATAAGAAGATTAAAGCGAGACGTTAATAAACGTGGCAGGTCTATGGAATCGGTTATAACGCAGTATCTCACGACGGTAAAGCCTATGCACGAGCAGTTCGTCGAGCCGTCGAAGCGTTACGCCGACATTATCGTTCCCGAAGGCGGTCATAACGTCGTTGCGGTCAATATGATAGTCGACGCAATCAAAAAGCGTTTTGAAAACGAATAATAATTCTATCTGAAATATTAAAAGGTGTCAGCAAAAGCCGACACCTTTTTTGTTTATATTTTTATTACTTTATTTCGAGAATACACGAATCGTACGCACCGAGCGTTTCGGATATTACGTTCTCGTAATTTCTTTCCGTATTTGCATTGACGTTGTACGCCGTGCCGACATTCGACATTCCGACCTTTTCGGCAGGTACAGAAACCTCTCTCTCCTCGCCCTCAAAGTTGAACAACGCAACGAAGTGCCTTCCATCGTGATGCAAGAAGTAGACGTTGGTCGTTCCGTCTCCCATGTACGCAGGAACGAATGCCTTGTGGAAGCGAGCTATCTCGTTTAGCTTGGGATTATTTGCAAGCTCTATAGTTCTTCTTCTTGCCTCTTTTATCTGTTCCTCTTCACCGGCAGGACCGTAGTTATCGGAAAGGAGCATTATCGTCCCCGAGATAACGGAAGCGTTGAAGCGAGATCTTGCGGAATTGAAGTCCGTAGGTCCTCTTCCGTCTACGAATGATTGCTGAAGTACCGTGTGATCGGGATCGGCAAACTGATAAAGCGTACCGTTCGTCCACCAGCCGTAGTTCAAAGCGTTGAGTATATATCTTACGTCCTCGTGATGTCCGAAAGCGTCGCAACAGCATCTTCTGCCGTGGCCGTATCCTGCAGGGAAAAGCGGAGCGATCGAAAGATCGATAAAGATGTCTCTGCCGACCTTCTCGGGATCTATTTCTTCTCTTAAGATGTTATAGAACCTCATCATTGCCTGACGACCCGTTCTTATGGACTTATCGTATCTTTCTCCCTCGACTGCGCCGTGAGCCAAGAAGTCGATCTTTATGTAATCAAAGCCAAGGTCGATAAGCTCTCTTATCGTGAGACGAAGATTTTTCTCTGCCTCGGGAAGGGTTATATCAACGGGCATCGAACCGTCGATAGTGGGATAAGGATCACCGTTTTTATCGTGCATGATAAGGTCGAGCAAGTTCTTCGTCGGATCGCTCTTTAAGGGGAGCATGCCGAGCAATTTATGAGCCATCAAAGGTCCCATATAAGAGCCTGCTTTCTGGCCTCTTGACTTTATGTCGCCGATAACTCTTCTCAATTCATTGGGATCTAAGCCAAAGTTTGCGTCTAGGTTGATGTAAGCACAGCCCTCGCTATCCTTGAACTCGGGGAGGCTTTCGTGGAAGAACTTTGACGTCGTCTCCCAAGACTGCAACGTATGGAAAAGGGAAACGGAGCAGGAATAGCTGTTCCATCCGAAAGGAACTACGTTCTTCCACTTGAAGAAGAACTTATCTTCCATTGCCACCTTGCCGTATTCCTCCATACCACACCTGATATCGTCGTACCAACCGCAAAGGAACCTTGCAGACATTACACTCTTGCCGATAAGCGTGCCGTGTGGATATATATCGTGCGTACATTCGTCTGCAACACCCGAAAATGCCGTATAACATCTTGCATCCCAAGCGGAGCACTTTATTGCGTTCTTCCAAGTATCGAAGTCAAGCGCACCGATGACCAAACCGTTATTCGTGTTAGCCTCGAAAACTGCAGTTACGTCATAGCTCGTTCTTCCAGGACGCAAATGGTCGGATTCATAGCGTACCCACATGTCGTTATCGTAGGGAACTAAGAGCATTCTCTGATCAAGAGACAAGAACAAGGGCTTGCACTCTGCGTTAGGATAAGCAAAATCCAAGGGAGCTATGTAATTCGTCTCCGTTTCTTTCGTGAGATCCTCTATTTCACCCTGAGCAACGAAATATCTCTTGTCGTTAAACAACGTTATATGGTTTGTAAAACGCAAGCCGTTCTCTTCAAATACGAGGGAAATTTCTTTTCTGTCTTTCCCCTCGTTCTCATCGGAAGAAACGTACTTTGCCGTTCTCGTATCCAAAACTCTGCCGTCAGCAACGGAAGCTCTTGAATGGCACATCGTTATCTTTTCGCCGTCAAGCGAGAAAAAGAATACGTTGTTATCCATTAACGATATCTTCATTCTGCCGTACGAAAACTCCTTGACAGCACAAGGAACTTTCATAAATTCAGACATCATCTTTTGAAGCAATTCTTCGGGAAGCTTGAACTGCTGTAATAAATCATCCATAGTATTTTCTCCTTATCGTTATATTAAGCGCAAGTTCGCTAAAAGCGATCACGCCAAATTTTAATCCATTGCGTTGAGGTCCGTGCCTCTCGTTTCCTTTACCGTGAAAAGGGTTATAAACATACTTATCAAGCTATAAGGAACTATTACGGAAAGCGCCGCAACGTTCAAATTGAAGATGTTCATAACTATCATAAGCTGTGCAACTCCCAGGAAGCAACCGCCCATCATAAGCATCATTGCTCCTCCCATGATAGAACCGCGAATTCTCGTGGGGACTTTCTCTAAGAGCATGATGCTCATATAGTCAGTACCTACGAAGTAGCCGCCGAGATATATTCCGTTGAGTAAGCCTATTATATACGGATTGATGCCGTTCTTGCAACCCAAAATGAATGCAATGAAGCCAAACGAGGTCATAAGTCCCGACGCTATCATAACGGGCTTTCTGCCTATCTTGTCAGCAACTATGCCGCCGATAAAGGAAAGTGCCGCATAGACGAACGGATATACGTAAAGTGCACTCGTTACGTCCTTAGCCGTAAGTCCGTTAGACGTCATAAGCGATTCGACATATGAGTACGCCGCCATCGAGCACATACCGTGGAACATAAACGCTATGACGGGCAAAAGCACCTCTTTATGCTTGAGTATATACCCTATTGCCTTGAATACACCTACGTCGTCCTTTTCTTCTGCCTTTCTCTTTTTCTCAGCCTCGGGAAGACGCAAGAAATTAATTCGTTTTTCAATGAACGTATCGGACTCTCTCAAAAAGAGAACGGAAGCAATGCAGATCACGATGCAGATGACCATCGGGACGATGTATACACTCCTCCACAACGTCGGATCGTTTTGCATGACGGTATCACGAAGAATAGGAACGATGACCATTCCGAGTATTCCGAGTGATTTGACGACTCCGAAAAAGCTAGTTCCTTTACCTTGCGGTGCAACCTCCATTATGTATATCATCTGAAGGTCGTTTTGCGTGAAGAATGTATAGACCGCAGATCCGATGCAATATATAGCAACTACGGGAGACCAATAGCAAAGAAGCATTCCTACGGCAAGACCGAAAGAATTTATTATCATTACTGTCTTTCTTCCAAGAATATCAGCCAAAGACTTATAAAAAATGGAGAACATCGTGAAGATGCTGACCGCCATGTTTATGAGCGAGTATTTCGTGAGCGCTTGCTCGTAGGTTACTCCGTCTCTAACAAAAAACTCGGTTACTACAGACGACTGAATATACGTCGAAAGATTGGTAGAAAGCTCGTTTGTGATACGAGTAAGCACTATTATTATCGAGAAAACGATTATATAGCCGCCATACGGCTTTTTACCCTTTTGATTTTCTAATTTTTTAAGCTGATTTGACTCAAATCTATTCATGGTCTATAAAAATTTCCTCTCTTTATGACGCAATTTTTTCGCAAATCACTATTGACATAGCGATTATTCGTGATATAATAATACCAACAAAGTGTTGGATTGTCAACAACAAGTTGGAAAACTTTGATATTATTGTAACAAAAATGAAAAAATTGTAATGAATGCCGGCGTAATGCCTAATTATTATCGTTAGCCTTAATTTTTTAGCTTTCTACTTTTAATAATTTTGCTTACTATTTTTTATATAAAGGAGAAAAATATGCCAAACAGAAGGACTTTATTGACGAAACGGATAATCAAGGATTCCCTCGTCGATATGCTGAAGAAAAAGCCTATTGAAAGAATTACGGTAAGCGCACTCTGCATCGAAGCAGACATAAACCGCTCGACTTTCTATTCGCACTATTCTGACGTATGCGACGTTATCGAAGAGATCAAAGCGGAATTCATTACTAAGTATTGCCCGTTCGTATTCGACATCGAAGACGAGAGCATATCGAGAAATACCTTTATGAAGTTCTTTGAAGCGGTCAGAGCCAAAAGCGAGCTACTTTCCGTTTTAATGAACAACACAAATATCATCAACGATATTACTCAGCCTGCACGAGTTAACATTAAGGAGCTTTATAAAAAGCGTTGGGGACGACTTCCCAAATCGGCAGAGCTTTACCTCGATGCAGAATCTACATTCCTTACATTCGGATTCTTTGCAGCAGTAAACAGATGGCTTGAGCTTGGATGCAGAAACGATCCGTCATATCTTTACGATATGCTCAAGAGCACGATAATCAATTATTACGACAGCTTAGCTGAAGCAATAAGGAACAATCAGTTTTAATATTGACGGTAAGCCGAGGCGTTATGATTGCTATCGGCTTATTGTTTCGAAAAATATATGATAAGGAGAAATGACATGAAATCACTATTTAAAGTCAACGGCAAGCCCTTCTTCTCTATCGGAGGGCAGGTAAACAACTCCTCTTCTTCTA
Organism: uncultured Clostridia bacterium; assembly: GCA_964406735.1. Taxonomy (GTDB): domain Bacteria; phylum Bacillota; class Clostridia; order Christensenellales; family CAMQZB01; genus CAYOSU01. Next base: position 34,459 of record CAYOSU010000005.1, read on the forward strand.
ACGCAGAGGTTATGAAAGTTGCTTTCGCTACGTCAAAGGGGTTGGGCCTTAATACTATCGCCGCACCCGTACATTGGGAGCTTTTTGAGCCGACGGAGAGCAATTACGACTTTACGCAAGTCAAAATGCTCATCGAAGGCGCAAGAGCGACGGGACTTAAACTCGTAATTCTTTGGTTCGGAAGCTGGAAAAACGGCAATTCGCACTACGTTCCGAGCTGGATAAAGCTCCAAAAAGACCGCTTCTTGTGGGCAAAAGCCGCTGACGGCGTAGAGATCCGCTCTCTTTCCCCCATCTGCGAAGAAACGAGGCTTGCAGACGAAAAGGCGTTCGTTACACTTTGCAAGTTCATCGCAGAGAATAATTTTGACGACACCGTTATCGGCGTGCAGGTAGAAAACGAGCCTGGTCTTATCGGTTCACCGAGAGATTATTCACCTATGGCAAACGCGCTATTCAACGCCGAAGTTCCTCAAGAGGTAGCTGAATTTGCCGGTAAAAACGGAAATTGGGAAGAAGTGTTCGGATTCTACGGCGCAGAGTATTTCTCGGCTTATCACTTCGTAAAATACATAGACTCTATAACCGCAAAAGGCAAAGAAGTTCTCGATCTTCCGATGTATATCAACGTTTGGCTCGGCGAGATGTATTCTCATATCCCCGGAACGAACTATCCGTCGGGTGGCGCTACTACGAGAACGTTCTCGCTTTGGAAGCACTTTGCTAAGCACATCGACGCTATTGCGCCCGATATTTACCTTTCCGATTACGCAACCTGCGACGCACTGTTTAAGACATATTCTTCTTGCGACAACACCTTCTATCTCCCCGAGTCGATGCCTACGCCTCAAGCTATTATCAACTCAATGAGAGCCGTTGCGGAATACGGGCTTTGCGGAATACATTTCTTTGGTATCGACATGTTTGCCGCACTCACAAATCCGCAGTTTAAGGATATGCTCGGTTCTATGGGCGACGACCCGATGATGAAGCAGCTTCTCCCGATGGTCGGCGAGATCACAGGCTCAATCAAAATACTCAACAGCGCAAAGCCTCTCATAGAGGAATATCAGGGCACGGGCAAGCTTTACGCAGTCGGTCAGTACGAAGGTCAGGCTAACGGGTACATCGATTTTGGCGACTATATCGGCTCGATACGCTTCCTCAACCCCACCGGTCTTGCCCTCGGCGCAGGCGGAGATACCAACATGGACAATCGCCATATGGCGGCGGCATACCCCGGATACAGAGCAAAGGGCTTTATCGTATACAAAGGAAACGGTGAGTTCTATTTGACGGGAGACGCTTACAGATTGATGCTCTTCCCGAAGAAAAACATCGTTGAAACGACGAGCGCAGTACACGCAGGCGATTTCCTTAACCAAAGAAGCCAAGGCTACGTTTCGGTTACTGAGGGATTCTTCTCGGAAGACGGAAATTACGTCCCGACTATCATCAGAAACGGCGACGAATACGATTACGGTCTTTGGGTAACGAACGACATCGGAGTATTGCACGTTCAGATGGATAGATAATTATTTCAAAAATAAAACGCAAGGCGAAAACCTTGCGTTTTTTGTTTGTTTTATTGCATATTATTAAAACTAATTTAAGCTGGCCTCTATGGCGTTTGCCGCTATTGCTCCATCAGCGCAAGCGGTTACTATCTGCCTTAGCGGCGAAGCGGTAATATCGCCAACGGCGTACACGCCGTAAACGCTCGTCATTTTGTTTTTATCAACTATTATAAAGCCGTAATCGTCCTTTTTTACGTCAAAATCGTCTGACGAAGGGATGATTCCTACCGCTTCAAAAAGTGCTAAAACGGCAAGCTTTTTCTCTCCATCATTTGTTTTGACAGTAACACTTTGAAGTGTCTCTTCGCCATCAAAACCCGTTACGGTCGAAGACAACACGAACTCTACGTTGTCGCGATTTTTTAGCTCGTCGATATATTTTTGAGTGCCCCTAAACGAGTCTCTCCTATGAATAAGGTAGACTTTCTCACAGATACCGGATAGATACAGTGCATCGGTCAATGCAGTATCTCCTCCGCCTACGACTGCTACGGTCTTATCTTTAAAAAAGTAGCCGTCGCAATGGGCACAGAACGATATCCCTTTGCCGATATACTCTTCTTCATGTTCAAGCCCGAGCTTTTTCGGAGTCGCTCCGCAAGCTATTATCACATTCCTTGCCGACACCTCTTTATCAGACACTTTGAGGGTTTTTACCTTAGAGTTAAGGTCTACTGGAGTAGCAGTCCCGTACTTTATTTCAAGTCCTGCCTCTTTGCATTGCTTTGAAAGCTCATAGGAAAGCTCAAAGCCAGTCTTGCCGACTACAGACGGGTAGTTTTCTATTACGCCGGCGTTATTCGTCTGACCGCCTAAAACGGTCTTTTCTACCAAAAGAACTTTCTTCCCGCCACGCAAAAGATACAGAGCTGCAGTCATTCCCGAAGGTCCACCGCCGATTATTATTACGTCGTATACTTCCATAATACCTCTTACACTCCGAGTTTCTGATTTGACGGAGCGAAATACTCGGGGATAATATCTTTGAGCAAAAACTCCTTATAATCGTCTTCGCTTTTTGCAACTATCACCCTAAACTTATCCGGATCGCAAAATTCGAGCATAACTTGTCTGCAAACTCCGCACGGCATAGCGTAAGTAGATATTTCTTTCCCCTCTACGCCGCCTATTACCGCAATAGCTAAAAACTCGCTTGCGCCCTCCGAAACCGCCTTGAAAAACGCCGTTCTTTCAGCACAATTAGTCGCTGAAAAACCGATGTTTTCTATATTGCATCCCTTATATATTTCTCCATTTTTGGTAAGCAGCGCCGCACCTACCTTGAAATGCGAGTAAGGAGCATAAGCAGATTCCCTTGCTGTTATCGCTTCATTTATAAGCTTCTTTATATCCATAGTATCTCCAAATGATATTAGTTTATAAGACGAATACTTAAACGTCTTATTAAATTTATTTTACCACAATAAAAATTAAAATTCAACTATTGATTTATGGTAAATGTGGGTGTATAATAACTAGGTAAGATCGTCAGATCATGGATTTTTAGACAAGGAGAAAATTATGAGCATTTTTACAACAATTTATAAGAAAGCATTTGGCATTCCGCCTATGGACGGCTTTAACAGATACCTTTTCGTCAGCCCTCACCCCGACGACACAGACGTTAGTTGCGGTGCTCTTATTTCAAGACTGAAAAGAGAAGGCAAAGAAGTATATATTCTTAACGTCACAGACGGTCGCTACGGCGATATCGAATACAGACCTGACGTTACTATTCCTATGAGACAGCAAGAAGAGCTTGCCGCAAAAAAAGAATACGGCATTGACGAAAGCCACGTTATATTCCTTCCCTTTGTCGACGGCGGCGAATACGATACGGACGACGCAGCAAGAGCTATCGCACAAGAGATCCTTCGCATTAAGCCCGAGGTCGTCGTTGCAGTTGACGGAAAGACTCTTTCAGAATGCCATGTTGACCATCAAAAGGTTGGTCTTGCGGCAGAGCATTCTATACTTTTCTCAGGGAACACGGGTGTCGTTCAAAACAGATTCGGTGAGAAAGAAGGATTTAATATTTCCGAGATGGCATTTTATAATACCGATCACCCGAATAAGTACGTCAAGGTTACGAAAGAAGACCTTGCAACACAGATCAGGGCTATTCGTCATCACAAATCGCAATTCTCTGAAGAGGAATTCAAGAGCTTTGAGACGTTCTTCAAAATAAGAGCTATAAGAGCCGGTCTACACGCAGGTTGCAAGTACGCAGAAAGGTACAGGGTCGTTACAAGATTCTTATCGCACTGCATTCCTGAAGGCAGCGAGATCTAAAACATCAAAAAAACAACGCCGAGGTCATTTGCCTCGGCGTTATTGCTTTTAATTTAAGTTTTATTTATTTATAGATAATTCTTCCGCATTCCTCGCACTCGATAACGTGCTTTTCTTTGAGCTTTGACATCATATTCATTGAAAGCTCCATACGGCAACCTCCGCAGGATTCACCGTTTACGGCAACGATAGCGGGATATATCTTCTTTTCGCGGACTTTCTTATATAATCCGAAGACCTCTTTATCGCTACCGGGAACGGTCTTTTCGATCGCATCAAGCTCTCCTCTTATTCTATCAAAATCTTTCTGGTGAGACTTTTTGAGATCGTCGTATTTTTTCTTATAGGACTCAAACTCCTCTTTTGCGGTCTTGACTTTCTTTTTATAGTCGTCAAATGCGATAAGCAGAGCTTTTACGTCGGATATTATCTTCGATGCGTCGTTTTCGGCAGAAGAAAGCTCTTCGTCAAGCCTTGCAACTTTCTTTACGAAGTAATTGATCTCAGCTTCGTCTGCGCTCTTATTGAGAAGTGCGTTATATTCTTCAAGCTCAGATGCAAGTTTTTCGATCTTCTCCTTCAAAGCGTCAAAATTAGCGTTAAGCGCAGCCGCTTTGTCGTCCATTTCCTTTATATTTTTGTCGACGTCCTGCAAAAAAGCTCTCGCTTTGACAAGCTTTCTTCTCTCATCGCTCTGCGATAAGCTCTTTTCAAGATCGATCAACTCTTTTTCTTTTCTCTGATAGTCTAAAATCTCTTGATACATAGTTATCTCCTTACGAGAACGGTCAAAACGCCCGCCCTCTCTTTTAATTCATATTATAAGCTCCGTTTGTGCGGAGAAATTATATCAGTCTGAAATCCGTTTTGCAATAATACTTTTCAACGCCTAAGTCAAGGCTTTCAAATATTCGTTTGAAAAAATAGTACTCGCTTTCACCGTGATTGAGTGCTATTACAGATATTCCGTTTTCGTTAAGCTCTACTAAGTGCTGATGATCTATATCACAGGAAACGAACAAATCTGCATGCTCTTTTATTGCAAAGCGAACGTCGCTTCCCGACGCTTTTCCGCAAAAAGAAGCTATTTTTGAAACAGTCTTCTCTTTATCACCAAAGCACCTTACGGAAGAAAAGTCTTTTTTCAGGCTCTTAATGAGTTCGCCTACAGTCTTTTCTTCTATCGACACGACTTTGCCGTAGGAATAGCTTTTCTCATCTATCATTTTTGAAAGCAGTGTTTCTCCGAAATACTCTGAAAATCTGTCATCAATTCCACCAAAGGTCATATCCATAGGTAAATGCGAAGAATATACGCTTATTCCGTTTTGGACAAGACGCCTTATCAGTCTTCCTTTGTAATCATCTTCCGTTACGGACGAAATGGGAGAATAGATAAAGGGATGATGCGAAATAATAAGATTGCAGCCTTTTTCTAAGGCAAGATCTATCGCATCGTTGCAAACGTCGACTGTTACAACTACACCGTCTGCTTCTACGTTTTTATCCCCTATCAAAAAGCCGCTGTTGTCGTAATCGCCTTTTGCTATCAGGTTATAAGATATATCGAGCGGTGCATACTGTTCAATTTTTGAAACGATGTCGCGAATTATCATTGCATGATCTCCGTTATTCTTTGTATATATTCATTTAACTCGGCTTTTCTTTTTCCGTTAGCAGAAATTAATATCTGCTTCGATTTTTCAAGCTCTGATCCAAGATAGTCCATAAAATCGGATGACTTACTTTGCAGGTTGGTTCGCCCAAACAATTTTTCGTTTTCCGTCAGCTCGTCTTTGCCCGGCGCAACGACGATAATATTATAATACTTGCCGTCGAAAACTATTTCGTCCGACAGTATCATATACCCGTTATCAACCAAAAAAGTTCGGAACACGTCGACGTTTTTCATCGGCTGAAAAAGCGCATGTACGGGAGGTTTTTCGGAAAGTATCTTCATTATTTCTCTTCCGCCCATGCCAGCTATGACAAGAAAGTCATTTTCTTTTATTGCGCACGGTATTCCGTCGGCCACAAAGTAGTTGCCTTTTTCACCGATAAGTGTTTTAGCTTTTTCAAGGGACGGAGCGGATATATCGGAGCAGACAACTTTTTTGGCAACACCGCTATTTAAGGCTTCATACGATACGTAGCCGTGATCGCATCCTACGTCGACGAGCGTATCGCATTGTGGTATTCTTTTTACTATTTCGTCGATACGCTTTGTCATAAACCGCTCCTTATTTGCTAATTGTTCGCAAAATTATCTGATTTTGAGAATAAATAAGCATTTATTCGGTGAAATCTTTGATCTGAGCACTACGCTTGGGGTGACGAAGCTTTCTGAGTGCCTTTGCTTCTATCTGCCTGATACGCTCTCTCGTAACGTCAAACTCCTTGCCCACCTCTTCCAACGTTTTGGGTTTTCCGTCGTCAAGACCGTAGCGAAGACGTATTACTTTTTCTTCTCTTGGCGTCAACGTCGAAAGCACAGAAATGAGTTTTTCTTTTAGCATTTGATTGGAGACGAGGTCGGTCGGCGATACGGACGTTTCGTCTTCGATAAAGTCGCCTAAGTGAGTATCCTCTTCTTCTCCGATAGGAGTTTCTAACGAAACGGGGTCGAGTGCTATCCTTTGTATTTCAAGAACTCTCTCGACGGGAACGCCCATCTCTTCCGCAATCTCCTCTACTGTCGGCTCTCTGCCTAAGCGTTGAAGAAGAACTCTCGTTGCTCTCGTCTTTCTGTTTATCGTCTCGACCATATGTACGGGGACTCTTATCGTTCTTGCCTGGTCTGCGATAGCTCTCGTTATGGACTGCCTTATCCACCAGGTTGCGTATGTAGAAAATTTGAAGCCCTTGGTGTAATCGAACTTCTCAATGGCTTTCATAAGTCCCATATTGCCCTCTTGTACGAGGTCGAGAAGCTGTAAGCCTCTTCCGACATACCTCTTTGCAATCGAGACTACAAGACGTAAATTCGCCTCTGCGAGCTTTCTTTTTGCACTTTCATCGCCTGCAAGCATCGCTTGCGCAGTCGCAACCTCTTCTTCTGCAGAAAGAAGAGGAACTTTTCCTATATCTTTGAGATAGAGCTTGACCGGGTCGTTGATACCGAGATCGTCGGTATAAAGCTCGTTCGCTATCTCTGCGGATATTTCTTCTCTCAAAAGCTCATCTGTATCGTCGATGATCTTTATGTTGTTTTCTTCGAGCTGTTGATATATCTCGTCTATCTTATCGGGAGAAAGATCGAGTTTTTCAAGATGATCGAATATTTCGTCAGCAGTTACCTTTCCTGTTTTTTTACCTTCTTCGATAAGCGAGGCAACTGCGCTTATCTTAGTTACTTCTTGGTCAGTCATTTAACGGTCCTTTGTCCTTTTTCCCGAACACGTCGGGTTGCTTATATAATTTCAAACGAATAATTATTCGGTTTCAAATTCCTTGAATTTTTTTGCTCTCGTAGGGCTTCTGAGCTTTCTTAACGCCTTAGCCTCTATCTGCCTTATACGCTCTCTCGTTACACGGAAGTCTCTGCCGACCTCTTCCAACGTCTTGGGCTTTCCGTCGTCAAGACCGTAGCGAAGACGTATTACCTTTTCCTCTCTTGGCGTAAGCGTCGAGAGTATTTCGGAGAATTGGTCTCTCAATGCCTTGCTCGTCATATTCTCTTCAGGAGAAATAACGTGCTCATCCTCTATGAAATCGCCTAAGTGCGTATCGTCCTCTTCTCCGATAGGAGACTCTAACGAGACAGGATCGAGCGCAATTTTTTGTATTTCAAGCACTTTATCTTCCGAAACGTTGAGTCGTTCCGCTATTTCCGCAACGGTAGGCTCACGACCGAGCTCTTGCAGTAATGCACGCGCCGCTTTTGTCTGGCGGTTTATCGTTTCTACCATATGAACGGGTATCCTTATCGTTCTTGCTTGATCGGCAATAGAACGAGTGATAGCCTGCCTTATCCACCAAGTTGCGTAAGTAGAGAACTTGAATCCCTTTGTGTAGTCGAATTTCTCTACCGCTTTCATTAGACCTAAATTGCCTTCCTGAATAAGGTCGAGAAGCTGCAAGCCTCTGCCGACATATCTTTTTGCTATCGATACGACAAGGCGCAGGTTTGCTTCCGACAAAATGAGCTTTGCATTTTCGTCGCCCTCGAGCATACGCTTTGCAACTTCAACTTCTTCTTCACTTGAAAGCAGGGGAACTTTGCCTATATCTTTCAAATACATCTTGACGGGATCGTCAACACTAACTTGTGCGGCGATCTCGTTAAAATCGGTGTCTATCTTTGTATATTCATTAGTCTCTATGATGCGAATGTTGTTCTCTTCGAGTATCGAATATACAGTCTCAAAGCACTCGGGCGGTATATGACGCTTTTCAAGCTTATCGAAAAGCTCTTCGCTCGTTATTTCGCCGGCAGATTTGTAGGAAGCAACGATCTCTTTCGCTAAATTTTCAACAAATTCCTTAATTTCCATTGCGCATATTCCCTCTTTTTGCGTTATTCTTAAGCTGTTTGGATACTTCTAATATATCTGCAGTTATCTGCTTTTTCTCGGCGAGATCATCCGTCTCGCGATACATTTCTTTTAATCGTGCAAGCGTTTCTTGCTTGGATTTCAAGTACACCGCTCGCATGCAGTCGTCAAAGTACTCTTCTAAGTTATCTTCCGTTATTCCCTCTCTGTCGGAAAACTCAAGGATAGTCGTCAATTCTTCGTACTCCGACTCGTCGAGAACGTTGAAAAGCATACTTCCGTTGATAGCTACGCCTTTTTTTTCTTTCAGATATTCGTATATCTTTCTGTGCGTATCGTTTGATATATACTCTTCAAGCTGAGAGATATCGGCAAGCGACTTTTTCCCGTCGATGCATAGCGACAGACCGAAGCGAACTGCTTTCGTGATGCCGTCTACCGTTTTTTCGGCATTCGTCTCTAAATTAATCTCGGGTTTTTCGCCCTTATCGACCTTTTGAAGGTCTCTTTTTAAGCTATCGACAGATATTGACGTATATTCGGAAGTCTTTTTGAGCCATTCCTCTTTCTCGGCTTCCGTCTGCAGCGTTGATATTACCCTCAATGCGTTCTCAAGGTACTTCTTTTTGCCAGTCAAGTCCGAAACGTCGAATTTATCGGACAGTATCTTGAACTTAAACTCTGTACCTGTTAAAGCGGTATCTAACGCTTTTTGGTACTCTTCCTTGCCGTAGCGGCGAATTACCTCGTCGGGGTCTAAATTATCTCTCAAAATGACGATCTTTGCGTTTATTCCCTCGTCTTCGAGTATCTTTTGACCAAGAACCGCCCCTTTTATGCCTGCGGCGTCGCCATCGTAGGAGATATATACGTCTTCTGTTACGTAGTGCATAAGCTTTGCCTGCTCTTTCGTAAGTGCAGTACCCATGCTCGCAACGACATTATGAAAGCCTTGCTCGTAAACGGATATAGCGTCCATATAGCCCTCTACGAGTATCAGGTTCTTTATCGGCTCTTTTAGCTTTTGCTTTTTGACTAAGTTTAATCCGTATAAGACCTTACGCTTATTGAAAGCGATGGTGTCGCTGGTGTTTTTATACTTTGCTTGCGCATGCTTGTCCATAGTCCTGCCGCCGAAAGCGACCACTTGACCGTAGGAGTCAATTATCGGAATGATTATCCTTGTTCCGTAAGCATCGTATATCCTGCCCTTATCGCTTTTTCCCGCAACGCCCGCCTCTAACATCTCCTCTTCGGTGTATTTAAGGGACTTTAAGTGTCTGATCACTCCCGTCCAGTCGGTAGATGCGCCTATTCCAAAGCGAGTTATCGTCTTTTGAGATATTCCTCTATCGAACAAGTATTGCAGCTTTGCGGCGTTTTCGGGCTTGTATATCTCTTTGTTATAATACTTTGCCGCATCTTTGAGGAGCGCATAAGCACGTTCACGCTTTTTCTTGTTTATTGAAAGCTCGTCCTTATTGCCGCCTGAAAAAGCAGGAACTTCCATCCCCGCAAGCTTTGCCAAATGCGTTATCGCACCGATGAAATCTGTAGATTCTGCGTTTTGAACGAATTTTATTACGTCACCCGATTCGTGGCAACCGAAGCAATAATAGAACTGTTTTATCTCGTCAATCGCAAAAGAGGGAGTACGCTCATGGTGAAAAGGGCAACAACCCCAATATTTGTTGCCTTTCCTTTGCAAAGTCATATAACGACTTGCAACGTCAACTATGTTGACCTTACTTTTCAGTTGTTCGAGAAAAGTATTTAACTCCATAAGCAATTATCAATAAAAACCTCTCATTTTAGGTTCAAACAGGCTTCTGAACGTATCAAGCGCAAAGCTATCGGTCATCGTTGATATATAATCGGCAACAACCGTCTCTTTGCGGTATTTATCCAAAAGTTCACGGTAAAAGGGCGGTAGATCGTCCGGATTTTTTATGTACCAATCGAAAAGATAACGAAGCATTATATCTACCTTTTCTTCTTCCTTTCGCTTATCCTCGGAAAAATATACCCTTTCAAACATAAACTTTCTCAAAACGTCCGCCGCTTCCTTTACCTCATCGGTATAACCGACTTTCGGTTTGTTGAGTGAAGCGTTATATACCGACATTATCATCGTATTGATTCGTTTTGAGAACGTATCTCCCAAGACGTCTACGACAGACTTGGGAATATCTTGCTGCGTGATTATGCCAGCTCTTATAGAATCTTCTATGTCGTGATTTAGATACGCTATTCTATCCGCCAGGTGAACCACTGCACCCTCGAGCGTCTTCGGATGACCTGCGGAGTTGTGGTTTACTATGCCGTCCTTTACCTCAAAGGTCAAATTCAAGCCCTTACCGTTGTTTTCAAGAACGTCCACTACTCTGAGCGACTGGCGTTCGTGCAAAAACTCTCCACCTGTCAAGTCGTTAAGCGTACGTTCACCTGCATGTCCGAACGGCGTATGACCAAGGTCGTGTCCTAATGCGATCGCCTCGGTCAAATCCTCGTTAAGGTTGCATATCCTCGATATCGTCCTTCCTATCTGCGCAACGTCCAGAGTATGAGTCAAGCGAGTCATATAGTGATCGCCCTCGGGTTTTATAAATACCTGCGTCTTGTTTTTTAAGCGTCTGAACGCCTTACAGTGGATTATTCTATCCCTATCTCTTTGGAACTCCGTTCTCGTCGGACAAAGCTCTTCAAAGACCTTTCTGCCTTTCGTATCCTTGGACTTCATCGCATAAGGCGAAAGAAATTTTTCTTCAATTAAGTACGTCTTATTCTCCACGAGTTCATCTCCAATATTATTCTAATAGTATTATACAAATAATTTTTTCGTTTTTCCTTTATATTAAGCGAAAAACCAAGTATTTTTAGCGAATAAAGAAAAGAGCAGAAGCTTTCGCCTCTGCCCGTGAAACTCTTTTTAGAATTATTCAGCGTCAACCTTTGCAGCGTGAGCGATAAGATCAACGACCTTGTTGGAATAACCCCACTCGTTGTCGTACCAAGATACGAGCTTAACGAACGTGTCGGTAAGCATGATGCCTGCGGTAGCGTCAAATACGGAGGTATTAACTTCGCCGATGAAGTCAGAAGAAACAACTGCGTCCTCGGTGTATCCCAAAACGCCCTTCATATAGGTCTCGGAAGCGTTCTTGATAGCAGCGCAGATCTCTTCATAAGTAGCAGGTTTAGCGAGGTTGCAGGTAAGGTCAACAACGGATACGTCAAGAGTAGGAACTCTGAATGCCATACCGGTGAGCTTGCCGTTAAGCTCGGGGATAACTTTACCAACAGCCTTTGCAGCGCCGGTAGAAGAAGGAATGATGTTGCCAGCTGCAGCTCTGCCGCCTCTCCAGTCTTTCTTGGAAGGACCGTCAACGGTCTTCTGAGTAGCAGTCGTGGAGTGAACGGTCGTCATAAGACCTTCTTTGATTCCGAACTCTTTGTTAACAACGTATGCCAAAGGTGCGAGGCAGTTCGTCGTGCAGGAAGCGTTGGAGATAACAGTCATCTCTTTCTTATACTCGTTGTGGTTTACGCCCATAACGAACATAGGAGCGTCCTTAGAAGGAGCGGTGATAACTACTTTCTTTGCGCCGCCAACGAAGTGAGCCTGAGCCTTTTCGATGGTCGTGAAGATACCAGTAGCCTCTGCGATGTACTCAGCACCGCAGGACTTCCAATCGATGCAAGCAGGATCTTTCTCTGCGAATACAGCGATCTCGTTTCCGTTTACATAAAGCTTTCCGTCTTTAGCGTATACTTCGCCGTCAAATCTGCCGTGAACGGTATCATACTTCATCATGTAGACCATGTAATCTGCATCGATGAAAGGATCGTTTACGCCGACAACCTGAACGTCAGGATTTTTGAGGGAAGCCTGAAGAACCAATCTTCCGATACGTCCAAAGCCGTTAATACCAACTTTTACCATAAAATTTACCTCCGTAAAGTTAAATCAAAATACATGTTCATTATAACAATATCAATACAAAAACGCAACCTTTTTTTGCTCCTTTTCTCTTTTTTCGTTAAGAATTTCACAAGAGCGAAAATTGCACTTTCGTGTGATAAAGTCTATTCAAACGCACTTGTTGCGTTTTGCGTGATTATTTCAAATTCTCGGGATTCAAGCACTCAAGCTCGGGAATAACGAAGCGGCCGTCTTTTCTTATCAAAACGTCGTCGAAATAGATCTCTCCGCCGCCCCACTCGGGAGTCTGAATGTGTACGAGATCCCAATGTATCGCACTGTTGTTTCCGTTAGGTGCTTCGTCGTAGCATGCACCCGGCGTGAAGTGGATAGAACCTGCGATCTTTTCGTCGAACAGTATGTCGAGCATAGGTTTGTTGACGTACGGGTTAACGCCGATAGCGAATTCTCCTACGTATCTTGCGCCCTCATCGGTATTGAATACGTTCTCGATATCCGCAGTTCTTGAAGACGTAGCCTTTACTATCTTTCCGTCCTTGAATTCAAGACGGATGTCGTCGTGCCTTATTCCGTTATAAATAGACGGCGCAGAGTAGCTTATGTAGCCGTTTACAGAATCCTTTACGGGAGCGGTGTATACTTCGCCGTCGGGAATATTGCAATAGCCTGCGCAAGGAATTGCAGGAATATCTTTGATGGAGAACCTAAGGTCGGTCTTTGCGTCCAATATCCTGACTTTATCAGTTCTGTTCATAAGGTCTACGAGCGGCTGCATTGCCTTGCCCATCTTTGCATAGTCAAGACAGCATACGTCGAAGAAAAAGTCTTCAAAGCTCTCGGTAGACATTCCGGCAGCCTGCGCAAAAGATGCGGTAGGATAACGGAGAACAACCCAACGGGTCTTTGCAACTCTTATCTCGTGATGTACCTTGTGGAAATACTCGCTGTTGAAAAGCTGCATATTCTCTGCAGGTACGTCGGAAAGGTCGAAGCTGTTCTCTCCTCCACGGATGCCGATATAGCAGTCCATATCAGCCATTCTCTCTGCGTCCCACTTAACCCAGTAGTCCATCTGCTCTTTGGTTACGCCCATGAGCATTGCACGCTTCGTCGTGGGGTCTGTGTAATTATAATACGGGTAAGCCCCTACCTTATAGCATTCCTTTATGCACTCGTTGAGAAGAGGTGCGTCGGAAAAGCTTCCCTCAATAAGTACCTTGTCTCCTTTTTTAGCACGGACGGAATTGTTTACAAGATTTTTTGCAAGTAATTTAATTCTTTCGTCAACCATTTTGTTTATCTCCTTTATTTTTACTCTTATTTATTCTAAATTATATTTCTCGTCGACGATATAGTTCGGGCGATTCTTGACCTCGTCGTATATCCTGCCGACGTATAAGTTAGTGATTCCGTTTGATACCAGCATTCCTGCAAGCGCAATGACTAATACGTCTATCGTCCAAAGGTCGATAGGAAGAGGCTGAGTTACGCCGCACGCCGACAATATCGCAAACACTATTAGTGCAAGAAGCCCCAAAACGCCTATTACGCCGAACGCAATGCCAAACCCAAGCGCTAAATACAGCGGCTTTGAGGAGTTTGAGATGATACCGTCGCTTGCGAGCTTGACCATCTTCTTCATCGTGTACTTAGTCTCGCCTGCAAAGCGCGCCTCTCTCTCGTATTCGAGAGCGTAGGTTCTGAATCCCACGAAGGCGTTCATGCCTCTGAGGTACCTATTGTGTTCGGGCATAGCGTTGAGAGTGTCGATGACCTTTCTCGATATGAGGCGGAAATCGCCCGAATCCTTGGGTATTTCAAACTCGGAAAGTCCGTTGACTATGCGGTAGTAAAAGAACGCCGTAAGCTTCTTGAACGCCGTCTCTCCTGCTCTTGCTTTGCGCTTTCCGTAGACGATGTCGTAGCCCTCTTTCCACTTGGCAACCATATCGTATATTACTTTGGGCGGGTCTTGAAGGTCGGCGTCGATGATTATCGCCGCATCGCCGCTTGCGTGCTGCATGCCGCAGGTTACCGCCGCCTGATGTCCGAAGTTCCTCGAAAACGACAGTACCTTTGCGCTCTTATTCTCCTTAGCGATAGCTTTAAGCAGCTCTAAGGACTTATCGCGGCTACCGTCGTTTACGAACACGAGCTCATAAGGTTCGCCTAAATTCTCGGCAACCTCTTTGATCCTTTCATAGGAAGTAGGCAATACTTCCTCTTCGTTGTATACGGGAATAATAATTGAAATCATTTTCACATTCTCCTACGAGTTTATTGTAGCACAAAAATACTTTCTTACAAACTTTTTTTGAACGATTTAACGATTTTATTTACTTTCAAATATTATTTAGGTTGTTTATGAGCCGAAATTGTGCTATACTTATGATAGTTTTGCGTAAAAACGCTTGCTTATTATAATTAACACTCGAGCAAGGTAAAAGTGCGCAGGCTTAAAGATATTATTAACAAATCTTGGAGGTTTATAAATAATGCCACTCGTAACAAGCAAAGAAATGTTTGAAAAGGCTTATAACGGCGGTTATGCCGTAGGCGCATTCAACGTCAACAACATGGAAATGGTTCAGGCTATCGTAGAAGCTGCTAACGAACTTAAATCCCCCGTTATCCTGCAGGTATCCGCAGGTGCAAGAAAGTACGCTAACCCCGTTTATCTTCGCCACTTGGTAGCTGCAGCAGTTGAAACGACGGAAATTCCTATCGTCATGCACCTCGACCACGGCGCAAACTTCGAGGTCTGCAAGTCGGCTATCGACGACGGATTCACTTCCGTCATGATCGACGCAAGCAGCATGTCCTGGGAAGACAATATCGCAGAGACCAAGAAGGTAGTTGAATACGCTCACGCTCGCGGAGTCGTTGTTGAAGCTGAGCTTGGTAAGCTCGCAGGCGTTGAGGACGACGTTAAGGTCGAAGCTGAGGACGCTCTTTTCACAAGCCCCGACGAAGTCGAGGAGTTCGTTTCGAGAACAGGCATCGACAGCCTCGCTATCGCTATCGGCACGAGCCACGGCGCATATAAGTTCAAACCCGGTCAGGATCCTAAGCTCCGCCTCGACATCCTTGAGGAGATCGGCAAGCGTCTTCCTAACTTCCCCATCGTTCTCCACGGCGCAAGCTCCGTTCCACAGGACAAGGTAGCTATCGTTAACGAGTTTGGCGGACATATGCCCGACGCTATCGGTATTCCCGAGTCCGAGCTCAGAAAAGCTGCTAAGATGGCAGTTTGCAAGATAAACATCGACAGCGACTTACGCCTCTCTTTCACCGCAGCAGTTCGTAAACACTTCGTTGAGCATCCCGATCACTTCGATCCCAGACAGTATCTCGGCGACGCACGTACGATGATGAAAGAAGAAGTTAAGAGAAAGATCGTTGAAGTTCTCGGCAGCGCAGGCAAAGCTGAATAATTATAAATATAATTTTGCTCCCTTGTTTTTCAAGGGAGCTTTTTTTTATTTCCATAAAGCGTGATCGCAGTTGAGAGCATAGCCATCAACAGAGTTTGCATATCATTATATATTTTTTATTGAGCGTATTTAAGCGGGAGGTCGAGTATATCTGATTCCCGTTTTTATCTTCTCTTCCCTTGCGTACTTTTGACGAATAATATTGGTTTTTTGCGCATAAAAATCGTCTAAAAACGCCCTCAGCTTTAACAATGTTTTTTATAGCTTAAAAGAGGTGAAAAAATATTCGAAAAATGTCGCAAAACGGTATTAAAATAATTGACATTGAGAGAGGTTAAATATATAATCAACCTTGTAATTAAAGTTTAGTAAAAATAAACTTAGGGTTTATTATTACAAACCTCGGTAAACTTTCGGTTTATATTAGGTAAACTGCAAGGCTACGGTCTTGAAAAACCCAAATTATCGAACGGTTACCGTTATGCTATATCATTCGAGGCTTAATTCCAAACAAAGAAGGTGCTTAAAAACTATGGAAATCGGCAGTAAAATCAAGGGCTTAAGGCTTGCGGTAGGACTTACTCAAGAAGAGCTTGCGGACAGATGCGACTTGACGAAAGGTTACATCAGCCAGCTTGAAAACGATCTTACCTCCCCCGCTATTTCGACGCTCGAGGATCTCCTCGCTGCGCTCGGTACGGACTTAAGCGAGTTTTTCTCGTCCGAATCGGACGAAAGAGTGGTCTTCACCGAAGACGACTATTTCGTCAAGGAATACGACGACGAAAAGACTACTTGGCTGGTGCCTAACAGTCAAAGAAACAGCATGGAGCCTATTAAATGCACTCTTTCGGGAAAGGCGAAAACGGACGTTGACAACCCGCACGAGGGCGAGGAGTTCGGCTACGTTTTGTCGGGCGAGGTTATACTTCATACCGGCGGCAAGAGATTCAGAGTGAAAAAAGGACAGTCTTTTTATTTCACTTCTTCCACCAACCATTTCCTGGAAAACCCCTCAAACGAGATCGCTGAGATAATCTGGGTCTCGTCTCCCCCTAACTTTTAATATAAAAAGATCGTATTAAACGACTTATATACCAAACTTTCAAAAGCTATCTGCTTTGGCTTACGCTAAGGCAATGGAAAGGAGTATGTTTATGGAAAACAAAATTATCGAGCTTAAAAACATCACTAAACGCTACGGAGACTTTACTGCGGTGGACAACCTCAACCTTTACATAAGAAAGGGTGAGTTCGTAACCCTTTTAGGTCCGTCAGGTTGCGGCAAGACGACTACTCTTCGCATGATCGCAGGCTTCGAGATGCCTGACGAGGGCGAAGTGCTTTTTAACGGAAAGGACATTTCCGAAATACCGCCGTATAAGCGCAATATCAATACAGTTTTCCAACGATACGCTCTTTTCCCCCATTATAACGTATTCAACAACATCGCATTCGGTCTTAAATTGAAGACCTTTGAAAAAGATTACGTCGACAAAAACGGCGTTACCAAGACCAAAAAGGTACACTACTCAAAGGCGGAAATCGCCAAAAAGGTCAAAAACGCTCTTAAAATAGTAGGACTTTCAGACTACGAGGACAGAGACGTCTCCTCTCTTTCGGGCGGTCAGCAGCAAAGAGTCGCTATCGCAAGAGCTATCGTTAACGAGCCCGAGATCCTTCTTCTCGACGAGCCTTTGGGCGCACTCGACCTTAAGATGAGAAAGGACATGCAGCTCGAGCTTAAAGCGATGCACAAAAAGCTCGGCATCACGTTTATTTACGTTACGCACGACCAAGAGGAAGCGCTCACGATGAGCGACACCATAGTCGTTATGAAGGACGGAGAGATCCAGCAGATCGGTACGCCGATAGACATCTACAACGAGCCTAAAAACGCTTTCGTTGCTGACTTTATCGGAGAGTCCAACATCGTTGACGGCGTTATGAAAAAGGACTTCCTCGTAGAGTTCGACAACGTAACGGCAAAATGTACAGACCACGGCTTCGGCGAAAACGAGAGAGTCGACGTCGTTATACGTCCCGAGGACTTTTATATCACCGATCCTACCGAAAAGGGTCTTATTTCGGGAACTATCGTTTCCTCCGTATTCAAGGGTATGGACTACGAAATGGAGGTTAAGTCCGATTCGGGCTGTGAATTCTTGGTAAAAGATACTAAGTTCCGCCCCGTAGGAAGCGAGGTATCGCTCTTTATCGACCCCGATGACATCCATATCATGAAGAAGATGCACGTCGAAAACGACTTGGAGGGTGTCATCTCCGATTTCAACGAAATAGAGCTTTCGGGCGGCTATTTTGCTTGCAACACCAACGCACTCACTTCTTATTCCTCTCTCGACGAGGACGGAAAGCCTCTTGACGAGAACGGCGAAATAATCGACCTTAAAGGCAGAAAGGTACGTGTAGTTATTCCTTTCGACAAGGTCGAGCTTACGGACGACGAGGCGGACGGCGTTATCGGCGCAGACGTCATTACCATTCTCTTCAAGGGTAACCATTATCAGTACGGCGTTAAGACGGACGCTAACGATTTCTTCTATTGCGACAGCCTCGACCAGTGGGACGACGGCGACAGAGTAGGCATTAAGGTAGATCCTAAGGACATCACCTTGGAGCTTTTGAGCGAGGTGGAAGAATAATGAGAGTTTTTTCCAGAAAGACGTTGAGTATTCCTTACGGAGTATTCCTTGCGGTCTTCATCATAATTCCGCTTATACTTATCGTATTTTACGCTTTTACCGATAGAGAAGGTAACGTAACTTTTTCTAACTTCGTTTCATTCTTCTCTAACGGCGAAGCGATAAACGCTTTCCTCTATTCCGTTTATGTAGCAGTTATAACTACCGTTTGCTGTCTCGTTTTAGCCTTCCCGGTTGCATTGATACTTTCTAACCCAAAGCTCAACAAGTCTAAGGTTACGGTCGTTCTCTTTATTCTCCCTATGTGGATGAACTTCCTTTTGAGAACGCTTGCTATAAGAGAAATGTTCTTCTTTGCTGACATAAGGCTTGGTGAGTTTACCACAATACTCGGTATGGTATATAACTTCTTGCCGTTTATGATACTTCCCATCTACAACAGCCTCACAAAGATAGACAAATCTTATTCCGAGGCAGCGGAAGACCTCGGCGCAACGCCTTTACACGTTCTTGTTAAGGTTACCATACCTCTTTCCGTTCCCGGAATAATGTCGGGCGTTTTGATGGTATTTATGCCCTCTATCTCGACGTTCGTTATCTCCGACCTTTTGTCTGTCGGACGTATACAGCTTCTCGGAAACCTCATCAACCTCAACTTTACGACGGGCAACAACTGGAACTACGGTTCGGCTATATCGCTGATACTTCTTATTCTTATCGGTATCACGATGTTCATAACCGACCAAAAGGAAACTGAAAAAGCAGGAGGCGGATTATGGTAAAGAAAACTTTTGCTTGGATATATATCGGAATAGTTCTTGCCTTTATATACCTCCCCATCGCATTCATCATCGTATATTCCTTTACTACGAGCAAGGTAATCGGAAGCTGGAGCGGCTTTACGTTCGAGCTATATAAAGAGGTCTTCGTAGGAGCAGAAAGCGAAAAGATACTTACCGCACTCAAAAATACAGTTGTTTTAGGACTTTCGTCCTCACTTATCGCAACGATACTCGGAACGGTAGGCGCAATAGGAATATTTAACCTTAAACACAAAACGCAAAAGTTATTTTCCACGATAAACCAGATACCTATCCTTAACGCCGACATCGTTACGGGTGTATCCCTCCTTTTGCTATTTGTTTTCCTCAACATCGAAAGAGGCTTTTTGACAGTTCTTATCTGCCACGTTTCATTCTCTGCACCATACGTTCTTTTGAACGTTATGCCAAGGCTTGAAAGTATGGACAATTCTACTTACGAAGCAGCTCTCGATCTCGGCGCAACGCCTATGCAGGCACTTTTCAAAGTAATTATCCCCGACATATTCCCCGGAATGGTATCGGGTTTCATGCTCGCATTCACGCTTTCCATCGACGATTTCGTCATCACCGTATTCAACAACGGTTCTTTCCAGACGCTTTCGACGTTTATTTATGCAGACGCCAAAAAAGGCGGTCTTACGCCGTCGCTTCGTGCGCTATCGACCCTCATATTCCTGGTCGTTTTGACGCTCTTACTCGTAGTCAACCTGCGTACTGCTAAGGCAAAGGAGGGTAAAAAATGAAAAGACTTACTAAAATTTTAGCTATCATCCTCTGCCTCGTACTAGTTCTTTCCGCCTTTTCAGGCTGCAAGGACGAGAGATCTACCGTTCTTCGCATATATAACTGGGAAGATTATATCGACCCCGAGGTCTTGGACGATTTCGTTGAGTATTATTACGACAAATACGGTATTTGGTTGACTATATCTTACGAGACATTCGACACCAACGAGACGATGTATACTAAGATCGAAAAGGCGCACGAGGATTACGACCTCTGCGCACCGAGTGAGTATATGATCGAGAAGATGAAAAACGAAGGACTTATTCAGCAGATGGATGAGGAGATCGTCGGAGAGGTATATAAACAGTACGTACCTAAGTATATCAGAGATCAGTTTGCGATCGTTACGGGAAACACCGACACGGAGCTTTACGCAGTAGGCTATATGTGGGGAACGCTCGGAATCATATATAACAAGGACAAAGTTCCTCTCGAAGAGCTTGAAGAAAAAGGCTGGGGCATCCTCTGGGATGAGAAATACTCGGGCAAGATATTTATGAAGGACTCTATAAGAGATTCTTACGCAGTCGGAAACCTTTACGTTTTCAGAGAACAGTATTTCGCTTTGAGAGATCAGTACGACAACGGAGAATTGACTCTTTCGGAGTATCAGGCAAATATACAAGAGCTTTTCAACAGGACGGACGACGAGACGGTCGCACTCATCGAAGAGGCACTCATCAACCAAAAAGAGACCGTTGACGCAATGTACGACGTCGATAACGACAAGAACGCTATGGTAAACGGTACGGCATACCTCGACGTTGCTTGGTCGGGCGATGCGAGATGGGCTATCGTCGAGTCAAACGAGACCGACAACGGCGTAAATCTCGGCTACTACATCCCCCGTGAAGGCACGAACGTTTGGTTTGACGGTTGGATCATCCCGAAGTACGCTAAGAACGTGCAGGCGGCTAACGAATTTGCGGCGTTCCTGATGCTCCCCGAAAATTCCATACGCATTATGGACTATATCGGATATCCCTCATGCGTCGGCGGCGACGAGGTTTATGAATACGCAAAAGAGCAGGCGTTCGAGACGGACACAGAGGATCTTGACGTTTCGTACTTCTTTGAAGGCAAAGATCCTGCCGTCGTTACGGATACTATGTATCCTGACCTTAGCCAAATCACCTCTGCGGCAGTTATGCAGGACTTTGGCGAGGCGAACTCCTCTATCAACGAGATGTGGGCAAGAGTTAAGGGCAATACCCTTACGCCGATGATAATCATCGTTGACTCCATCGTTGCGGCAGGACTTTTGTTTATGGTCGCAAGAAAGATCTTCAGGTTCGCAAAAAAGAAGTCAAGGGCCAAATAAGCAACAAAAATTTAAGGCACTCTCGCTTGAGAGTGCCCTTTTATTTGTAATTTTTGCCGTTTTGCGGATAAAACGCAGTTTTTGCCTATTTCGCTTTTGCCGCCAATTTGTGCTTGCGATAGCTTGTAGTTGTTACGATGCAAACGGTTGGGCGATCGGTCAAAACAGCGGCATAATATGCCATCGTTAGATTTTTATTGACACCAGCACCCAACACTAACTCTACGGACGGCGTTCTGTTTTGCGTTTTGCATAAGTAGACTTCAAATCATAAACGACAGCCTATTTTCAAGAACGTTCGCTATGACGCAAGCGACGAGTATTATTCTTTGTCGTCGGTAATGCCGAGGATATCATTCATTACTTTCTCTGTTTCGAGAAGGTAATTGCCTTTTCTTATCCTTTTCCTGATAGAGGTGTATTTGGCGTTTGCATCTCTGTTTTTCGTTATGGTGCGCATTACGTCAATAGGCGGATATAAGCCAAACTCTTCTAAATAGCGATCGACGACAAGTATACCGTCGCAGTATCCCCTGAAAAGCATTGCAAGCTTGTCCTGAGTAAACATATGTCGTGTCGCATCCATAAGACGGTTCAAATTCATTGTGAAAAGCAACGTTATCGAGCCGCCAGTACTTGTATTGCGCGCAAGAATAAACAGGTCTTGGAAAAGGCTTAATGCTTCAAGCTCGCGGTCATTGCTCGTTTCGGCGTATTTGACTAATAGCTTCATGACGTCTTCGAGCGCATCGATAACGAATATTATATCCTTGCCGTCAGCGTAATCTCTCTTGACGTTAGCAACGACGTACCTGAATGTTGAAAACTGAAAGTCATCACTCTTGTCCACTACCCTATACTCAGTTTCACTCTCGGGAACGTTGTTTTTATAGCCCTTTAGGTCGAGCGTATATACGACGGCAATTTTTTCAAGAGCACGCCTTATATTGTACAATAAAGGGGACATCTTCGCTTCAGTGTTCGTCGTGATTATCATCCTTTCACCAAAACGCAAAGGCGTTAGTTCACTTAACACAGCACCTAAAGCCTTATCGTCCAAAAGCGCGGCAAAATCTATCTTTTTCTTTGGCTTTATTATCCCTTTGCTGATATACGGGTCGCAATACTTCGTTCCGAACGGCACACCGTTTACCGTCATTACCTCGTCTATTATCTCGTACGGACCTTTGATCTTGACGTGAACACGCAATTTATCTCCGACTTGCAGCTTTTTGCTTTGATAGAAGTCCTCGGTTATTATCGGGTCGCCGCTTTCAGGTCCGTATTTCCCGTGTTGCAGGAAATACCTATTATAAACGCCGTTGACTATTCCCTCGGTCTCGTAGTCCGTTCTTTCGGTGATCGTAGCTTGATACATCTCTAAGTCGAAAGCTACATCGTCTTGCGTCGAAGAAGACGAAGCATCATTGTCGCCGTGGAAATACGATATGCCGTTTTCGTCGTTATAGCGACGGGAAACATCTTCAAGAAGAGTGATAATATCTTCATACGGCGCATTATCATAAAGCGCACGGTCTTCCGCAAAACCGTCGCACTTAAAAGCCATAAGGCGGTCTTTTAAGGCTGCCATGCTATCTTTAATTGATGGCTTTGCACCTATTATCTCGCATAATGCGATAAGCTGTTCTTTATACAGAAGATCAAGCACTTCCGTACATACGTTATAGCCTCGAAGAATTGTTAAAAGCTTTGATTGTAAAGGGGTCAAGTCTTTGTTTCTATCGTTAGCTTGCGACAATTTCTTTCTCCTCCGAATATCATATCATAAGTAACATCAATGCGAAGTGTGCCTTCGTCCTCTTTAAGCGCATAGGAAAAAGTCTCCACATCGCCGACAAGTCTTCCTTGCGGAAGCCTTATTATGCAAGAAGTCTTTTCGTTTGGCTTTATTAATATAGCCATTTTAGCGTCGCCGCTACGCTTTATTTTGAGCTGGTCGTGCGATGCGGTAAGTTCATAATCGGACTTTTGTCCGTCGTCCTCGTGAACGTAAGCCAGCTTATGTATTCCATCAATGCACTCCCAATATCCGTCGTACGAATAGGGCGCTTCGCTTTCGTTTGTAATCGTTATCTTGCAATTTTTCATGAGCGTATTGTAACACAAAAGCATTCACTATGCAAGATAAATTGCAAAGTAAATGCTTTTTCTTCGTAATAAAAGGTCTATTATGCCTATTTTATGGTGATTTTACGCTAAAAACGGTGATTATGCTTTTTGTCTTATCGATACGACCAACTGCGATTTATCCTTAAACGACTTGCGCTTTTTTGATATACTTAATTGCAGTTGGGAATAAGCTTTTCTCACAAGATTATGCAGACGACTCCGCCTCTTCCCTCGTTTACTATCCTCGAAACGGTCTTTCTCATCTTGGTCTTTACTTCCTGAGGCATTGCCGCAAGCTTGTTGTTCAAGCCGTCGTTTACCAACGTATTGAGGGACTTGCCGAACAGCTTCGTTTCCCAAATGCCGTCAGGGTTATTCTCAAATTCCGAAAGCAGGCTCTTTACAAGCTCCTCGCCCTGCTGTTCGGTTGCGACTATAGGGTTTATCTCGGTATCGACGTCAACTCGCATTATGTGCATAGAGGGAGCTTGCGCTTTAAGCGATACACCGTACTGACCATTCTGAGAGGTAACTTTCGGTTCGAACAGAGTCATCTCGTCTACGGTCGGCGTTACGACGCCGTAGCCAGATACCTTGACTTCTTCAAGCGCTTCCCTTATCTTATCGTAGCCGTTCTTTGCGGAAATAAGCTCGGAAAGCAGGGTTATCAGCTCGAAATCATCCTTTATTTCGACGCCGGTAGAGTCGCTTATTACTTTATAGAAAAGCCCGTCTTTCGCCGTGATTTCAGCCGTTATGACACCGCTCCCCATGTTGGCGTTAGGCTTTATCGAATCGACGTATTCGGAGGACGAGAAAATATCTTCAAGAAATGCAGAAGAGTCCATTTTGTCGAATATATCGACATTGTCTTTCAGGCGTGTCAAAATATCCGCTATTATCTCGTGATCGGGAGGCAGTGCACTCATCCACTTGGGAAGACCAATCTCAACTTGCTCAACGGGAAATTCGGTCAAAAGAGTAGCAAGTATCTCCTCTACGCCGTGCTTGTTGAGCTTTGCGAGATTTTTTGGTATTACCGAAACGCCGTATTTTTCCGAAAGCTCCGTTGCCAAGCCTTTTACGCTCTCTGCATCGGGAGTTTTTGAGTTGAGCACTATGACGAAGGGCTTTTTGCACGATCTTAAGTCGTTCACGATACGCTCTTCGCTTTCAACGTAGTTTTCTCGAGGAAGGTCGGAAATACTTCCGTCGCACGTTACCATTACGCCGACGACGGAATGCTCTTCTATGACTTTTTTTGTTCCTAAAGTGGCGGCTTCTTCAAAGGGCATCTCCTTATCGCTCCAAGGAGTCTTTATGTACCGCTTCTTTTCGCCGTCCTCTTTGCCTATCGCTCCGTCAACGAGGTAGCCTACGCAATCGACTAAGCGCACGTTGAGTTCGACGTTATTGTCAAGGTTGAGCGTTATCGCAGTGCCGGGGACGAATTTCGGCTCGGTGGTCGTTATCGTCTTGCCGCTACCGCTTTGCGGAAGCTCGTCTTTTATTCGTTCACGCTCGCTTTTGCTTTGTACGTTCGGAATGACTGTCGATTCCATAAACCTGCTGATAAACGTCGATTTCCCCGTGCGAGTGGGGCCAACCACCCCTATATAGATATCTCCGCCGAAGCGGCTCGCTATATCGGCATAGAAGCTATTTCCCATACAATACCTCCAAGTATTTCATACTTTTAAGTATATGAGTTAATAGAGCAAGATATGATAGGGAAAAATCATATTAAAAAACGTTGACAAGAGATTACTTATATGATATATTACTTGCAACCTAATAAAAGGCTATGACGAAGACGGATACCGCAAAGCGTTTTACAGAGAGTCGGGGACGATGAGATCCCGATAAACAACGGCGGAACATCCCATCACTTCCGAGCCGAGTCTCTCAAAAGCTTTTTGGTTAGTAGAGGACTCCGTGCAGGCTACGTTAGTGCATAGGGCTTGTCAGAGCCTGAAAGTGGCATAGGTTTATCCTAAGCAAATTGAGTGGTACCGCGGGTAATTTTGTATATAAAGCTCGTCTCAAGAAGAATTGAGACGGGCTTTTTTTATATCCATTAAAACAACAGGAGAAAATTCCAATGAAATTGAACAAGAAAAACATGGTGCTGATAAGTTTTATGCTCTTTTCTCTATTTTTTGGAGCAGGAAATCTTATATTCCCTCCCTTTTTGGGACAAAGTGCAGGCAAGAATACGATTCCTGCGACGATAGGTTTTCTTATTACCGCCGTTATTCTCCCCGTTTTAGGCGTTATAGTCGTTTCTCGCTTTGACGGACTTGACAAATTAAGCCAAAAGGTCGGTACAAAATTCGGCTTGGTTTTTACTGTTCTTATCTACCTCTCGATAGGTCCCGGTCTCGGTATTCCGAGAGCGGCATCCGTTCCGTTTGAAATGGCGTTTGCACCGTATCTTCCCGAAAACGCTAATTCGTCTTTGTGGATGGCAGTATATTCCCTCATATTCTTTGCCGTTGCATTATGGCTATGCCTAACTCCAAGCAAGCTAGTTAGTAGGATCGGTAATTTCTTAACGCCTACACTTTTAATTCTTCTCGTCGTCTTGTTTGTGGGATTTCTTGTTAAAGGGGAAGTCAACGTCGTTCCACCGCAGAACGAATACGACGACTCGCCTTTCTTGAAAGGCTTTACGGAAGGCTACAACACCATGGACGCAATAGCAGCATTGAACTTCGGATTGGTCATATCTACGACATTAGGATCATTCGGGCTTTCCGATAAAAAAGACGTCGTCCGACATACCGTTCTTGCAGGTATTTTTGCCGGTATGATATTAACTCTCGTTTACGTTATGCTGATTTTTATGGGCATGTGTTCGTCGGGCGTTTATACACTTCCCGAAAACGGCGCACAGACTCTCAGAGCAATAGTTTATCAAGTGTTCGGCGTTCCCGGTGCAGTTTTATTGGCGGCAATATTTACACTTGCATGCCTCACTACCTGCGTTGGGCTCATTAACTCTATATCGCAGTATTTCTCTACGCTATTTAGCAAGCTATCATACCGAAAATGGGTAGTTGTTATCACGGTTTTTTCTTTCTTAGTCTGCAATCTCGGACTTAATACAATTCTTAGCATATCAGTCCCTGTTCTAAATGCAATCTACCCTATTTCGATAGTCTTAATTCTACTAGGGCTTACTAATAAGCTTTGGGGAAATAACCGCTACGTCTACCCCTGCACCGTTATAGGAACTGCAGTGGTAAGCATTATATACGCAATGGATTCGGCAGGACTTCCTAAACTTCTTGCGACCTATTTACCACTTTATTCCGAGGGCTACGGATGGATATTGATCGCCATAGCAATGATCTTCGTCGGGGGCATATTGCATATTGTAAACAGAAAAAAGCCTCACAATACACCAACCATAAAAGACTTGGAAAATGAAAAAGAATAAAGTAAATAAAAAAAAACAGGCCGTATAAGGTCTGTTTTTTCAGTGTTCTAATTGGTTTTTAACTATTTTTTAGTCGTCGTTCTTATTAGAGAATACGAGTTTTATCGGAGTTCCCGAGAAGTCAAAGGCTTTGCGGAGTTGATTTTCGAGGTAACGCCTATAAGAGAAATGCACTAATTCGCTATCGTTTACAGAGAAGACAATAACGGGCGGATTGGTTGCCGTTGACGTAACGAAGTATATCTTGAGGCGTCTGCCTTTATACGAAGGGGGTTCGTTGACGGCGAAAGCATCCTGAATAATATCGTTGAGAACGCCTGTTGAGGGACGGAATGATGCGTGAGAGTAGACTTCGTTTACGAGCGTCATAATTTTTTCTACTCTCTGACCGGTCTTTGCCGAGATATATACGGGAACGAAGTAGTCCATAAACGCCAAGGACGTATGGAGATTGTCGTTATATTTATTGACCGTGTTGGTGTCCTTTTCTATCGTATCCCACTTATTCATGACTACGACTGAGGGCTTGCCCATTCTGTGAACGTAGCCTGCGATCCTGACGTCCTGTTCGGATATCTCCTCGGAAGCGTCCATGACGATGAGTACGACGTCGGCTTTCCTTATCGCCGCCATAGCACGGAGTACGGAGTAGTGCTCTACGTCGTCGTCGATACTGCGCTTTCTTCTTATGCCTGCGGTGTCGATTATCGAATACTTCTGTCCGTTGTACTCAAACTTGGTGTCTATCGCATCACGGGTCGTTCCCGAAACGTTGGAAACTATGCTCCTGTCGTAGCCGAGCAGTTTGTTCGTAAGGCTGGATTTACCGACGTTGGGCTTGCCGACGATGGCTATCTTTATTCTGTCGGGCTCTTCCTCTACCTCGACGGTCTCTAAGTACGAAACAGCCTCGTCGAGTACGTCGCCCGTACCCTGTCCCTGCTCTGCGGTCATCGCTATCGGGTCGCCAAGACCCAAGGAGTAAAACTCGAATACCTTGGACTCGTCGTAATTGTCAATCTTGTTTACGGCAAGGACGATCGGCTTTTTGCTCTTTCTGAGAAGAGCTGCTACTTCGTAATCGTCGTGAAGAAGCCCTTGCTTGCCGTCTACCATGAATATGATGACGTCGGCAAGGTCTACTGCCGTCATCGCCTGTTCTTTTATGTGCACGAACATCTCGTCGGTGGACTTTACTTCAAGTCCGCCCGTGTCAGCCAAGGTGAACTTCTTGCCACCCCACTCTGCGTCGCAATACACCCTATCACGCGTAACTCCCGGGCGGTCGTCTACTATAGACAGTCTTTCGCCCGCTACGCGGTTAAAAAAGGTGGATTTTCCTACGTTTGGTCTTCCTACTATAGCTATCGTCGGTTTCATATAATAACCTCTAAATCGTCTTATTTTTGCCTATAAAAGCTTGTACAGGTCGCCGCCGCTTCTTGGCGATACCACTACCTCGCAGCCGACCTTTTCGGCAAACTCGCTTAGCGTCGTTCCGTCCAAAAAGACGTCGCCGAATTCTTTTAATATATTGGACGGCAATATTATCCGCTTGTACTTTTTATCGTCCATCTGCGCTATTATATCGGTCGGTGTAAGCAGTCCTGCGACCGTTACCGAACGACCGAAAAAGTCGTTTTTGACGCACAATATCTCGTGCGGACAATTTACGCTCTCGATAAGTTTTTTGAGCGTCGGATAAAAGGATACGCCCGTTACGAGCAACGTTTTTTTCTTCGAGAACGCTTTTTTCGGCGTTATCTCTTCGTTGAACTCCTCTATGAACTTGCGAACTAAGCCTACGCCGTTTTCGATCTGGTCGTATGCGCCGTAAAAATCAGCGGTCGGAACTTCTCTTCCCGCCAAGCAATAAAACTCGTCGGAAAGGTATACGAAGGGCTCGCCGTGCTTTGAAAAAAAGTACTTCGCGCAAGGCTCGACCTCGTCTATCACCTTTGACGCACTTTCTTTATCGAAAAGCTTGAGGTCATACAACCCCTCACGGTGTCTCGTCGTGCCGACGGGAACTATCGCCAAGGTCTTTACCATCGGGTACAAAGAATACAGGTCTGCGATCGTCTTGTGAAGGATATCTCCGTCGTTGAGACCTTTGCAAAGGACCACCTGCGTGTGGACCTCTATGCCGCCTGCGGTGAGCTTTTTCAGCTGAGACATAAGTTTCCCTGCGAAGCGATTATGCAACAGCTCGCAACGTACTTTCTCGTCGGTGGCGTGAACGGAAACGTATAACGGAGACAAATGAAGCGCAATTATGCGGTCTATCTCCGCATCGGAGTCGTTTGTGAGCGTTACGTAGCTCCCCGATATAAAGGACAGCCTGTAATCGTCGTCCTTTACGTACAGCGTGTCTCGAAGCCCTTTTGGCATCTGATCTACGAAGCAGAATACGCACTTATTCTGGCAGGTGCGTATCTTCAGTTCTTCCTCGAACGTCAAGCCTATATCCTCGTCAAGCTCACGCTCGACATCTAACGTGTAGGTCTCGCCGTTTGAAAGTACATCTAAAGTAAACTCAGTTTCTCCCTCTAAGTACAGATAATCGAGTATGTCCTCTACGTCTTTGCCGTTTATCGTCGAAAGTACATCGCCTGCTTCTATGCCAAGCTCCTCGGCTATTGAGTTTTTTTCAACGCTTTTTACCGTGAGCATTTATTTTTTCTCTTTGAGCATCTTTTCAAGCTCTTTCATGAACGAAGATATGTCCTTGAACTCGCGGTAAACGGACGCAAAACGCACGTACGCAACCTCGTTGAGGTTTTTGAGCTCGTCCATTACGAGCTCGCCGATCTGCTCGGACGTTATTTCCGATTCGAGATTGTTGGATATCTTTTTCTTGATGTGGCTGACTACTCCGTCGATGTCGGACATCGATACGGGGCACTTCTCGCAGGACTTAACTATACCCATTTTGAGCTTCGCCTGATCGAACTGTTCACGTCTGCCGTCTCGCTTTATGACCAAAACAGGCGCAGTCTCTACGCTCTCGTACGTCGTGAAGCGTCTGCCGCAGGAAATGCACTCGCGGCGACGGCGTATACTCGTTCCGTCCTCTGACGGGCGAGAGTCTATTACCTTTGTGTCATCATATCCGCAAAAACAACATTTCATAGTATTTCTCCTTTAAGAAAAAGAACTCGTTACTATGTAATTTTACAATAAATATGACTAAAACGCAACCCATTTTGTAGTATTTGGCTCGTTTCCTACAATATTTTGTGGTAGGACTACGGTTTGTGGGATATTTTTAGTAGATTTAATATACGAACAAAGCGTTTTGCATAAATAAGTCAAAAAGTTACGATAATAATACGAAGAGGTAGGTTATGATAATTTTGAAAATTGCGGCGGTTGCGTATTTTATCGCAATAAACGCTTACGGCGCGATGCTTTTATTTATGCAACGCAAGGAGCGTGAAGCGGTAAGTTGCGATAGTACAAGCGAAAACGGTGCACGTAATCAAAAATGCCGAAATGACGTCGAAAACGAGAATATCGGCGACGTTGCAAACGGCTTTGATAAATCACAAGAACGTGATGAAAAATGCGATGATAAGGCTGTGAGTGCCTTAGATATGCCGCATAAAAGCGATAGCGGTGAAGCGACGAACGAAAATTGCGAAAGTGTGATATATCTTTCGGGAAAGTGCGTTAAAAGCGGCAAATACGACGATACTGCAACGAAAAACGCAGTCGCAAATAAAGACTCGAAAGCAAAAAAAGAAAGCAAAAATGCGGCGTTTTCATCCGTCAAAGAGGTATCGGATATGCAGCTTTTTCTTACAGCGTTAGCAGGCGGTTCGCTTGGACTGTTCATAACGCTTATCGTGCTGAGATACCGACTCAAAAACATGCCGCTCGTCGTAGGGCTTCCCGTACTTTCCGCCGTATATCTTGCAGTCGTAGTTATATTCGCTTTCGGCATAAGCCTTGTCCAATAAAACGTACAGAACGAGCGAAAATTTCGCCCGTTCTCTTTTATTTCGGCCTGTCGCCGTCGTCCTCTATTTTCCCCTGCAAAGCCTCGGTCTTGACCTCTTGACAGACCTCGACGAGTATTACGTCGCTACCGATGCGCTTTATGTTTTTCCATGGGATATATAAGTCGTCGGAGGATTTGAAAAGCGAAAAGCCTTTGTTCCCGGGAACGACTATACCTCGGATTCCGCCTATTACGGTATCGATGATGAGATCGACCGTTTTCCCAAGCTTTTTGCCGTCGGATACGTTGACGACGTCCTTTGATCTGAGATCTGAATATTCTACGTTCATGACATACCTTTTTTATCAATGATATGCCGTTTGCGCTTTTTGTGTTACTTTATGAGTTTATGTCCTCTCTTATTCGCTTTAAGGCGCATTTTTCAAGGCGTGAGACCTGCGCTTGCGAAATACCTACCGCACGAGATACTTCCATTTGCGTTTTTCCGACAAAGTAGCGAAGGTACAGTATCTCTCTTTCTTTTTCTTCGAGAGCATTCAAGCAATCTGAAAGAGCGACCTCGTTCGTCCACTTTTCCGTCGATACGGTCTTATCGGAAAGCTGGTCCATCAACAGCAGTTCATCTCCGTTTTTGTTGTATACGGGATCGAAAATGGAGACGGGATCTGCTATTGCGTCGAGCGCATAGGCTATCTTTTCTACGGGAAGCTCACAGAGCGTGGCAATATCCTCAACTGTGCATTCCTTTGAGTTGACCCTTTCAAAGCGTTCCTTTGCGCACAACGCCTTATACGCTACGTCTCGAATAGACCTCGTTACCTTGACGGAGGTTGAATCACGAAGAAAACGCCTTATCTCACCCGTTATCATAGGAACTGCGTAGGTAGAAAAGCGAACGTTGAGCGTTACGTCGAAGTTGTCTATTGCCTTTATTAAGCCGACGCACCCAACCTGAAAGAGGTCGTCAACGCTTAAATTCGCCTTATTAAAGCGCTGTATGACACTGAGTACAAGTCTCATATTGCCGACGATAAAAGCATCTCTTGCGCCCTTTTCACCCTTTTTTAGCCTTATCATAAGCTCGTCCGTCTCCCTCGCCGATAATTTCGGAAGACTTGACGTATCTAATCCGCATATCTCTACTCTCGCTCTCAATATCCTACCCTCGTTTGTATTTTGCGCCAAAACGCCTTAATATTGTGCCAAAACGAGGGCGTAATTATACTTAGACCGCTTTCTATGCGAGCTTATCGAGTTCCTTTTTTAACTTGAAAAGTATCTTCTTTTCAAGGCGTGAAATATAGCTTTGAGATATTCCCAAGGTATCTGCGACCTCTTTTTGGGTCATTTCCTTTATTCCGAAAAGCCCGAAGCGCATCTTCATGATATACTTTTCCTTTTGCGACAGCTTTTCATAGGCATCGTACAATAGCTTTGTTTCCGTCTGCGCTTCTATATTATCGTACACTTCCTCGGGAGAAGTGCCTAAAACGTCGGACAACAGCAGTTCGTTGCCCTCGCTATCCGTGTTCAGCGGTTCTTCAAGCGACAGCTCGGCTTTTTTCCTTACGGCTTTTCTCAGGTGCATAAGTATCTCGTTCTCTATGCACCTCGACGCATAAGTTGCGAGCTTTATGTTTTTATCGGGGTCGAATGAATTTACTGCCTTTATTAACCCTATGCAACCGACCGATACGAGATCTTCGGTATCGCAACCCGTATTTTCAAACTTTTTTGCTATATACACGACAAGCCTTAAATTGTGTTCTATGAGAACGGATTTATATTTTTCATCGCCCTTTTTTATCATTTCAAGCGCCGCACTCTCCTCTTCCTTTGAAAGTGGAGTCGGCAGTGCGCCGTTGCCGCATATGTAATAAAGTGCGTTTTTCCCTAAAAGCCGTTTTATTATAAGTCGTATCTTTGAAAAAAATCTATTCATGTAAGTCTCCTTTATTACTTGATAAGTTCGGGTGATATAAGCGCGTCGAACTCCTCCGAAAAGCCTGATATTGCGATACAAGCCGTCATATCGGTATATTTATACGTCTTGTCTTCGTAGTTGATCACAAGCCTTTTCAGCTTTATCTCTTTGAGTGAGAAATCGCTGCCTGCGGTCTTTACCGAAAAGTCTTTGAGCCGTTCAAACGACGGATATTCAAGGCTTGACGCTATGGCAAAATAATTGATAACAGGTATCGAGCGGGAGCTTTTATCGTCATAGATCATATTCCCGCTATCGATAAAGGCTTTTAGCTCCACCGTTTTGCCGTTATCAAGCATAACTAAAACGTCGCACACAAAGCGTTGGATCATATTGCGCCGCCTGATCCTCCCTACGGAAAACGCAGTCAACGCAAGAAGGGAAAACGCAGACAGAAACAGCGTTAATATCGGGTGGTCGTCGTAGATATAGAAGGCGTTTATTCCTTTTATCGGCAAGGCTTCTTTGAGCAAGAGTCCTAAGCCGAAAAGTCCTCCAACGACTGAAAAAGAGACCAATATTAGCGTCATTAAGCACTTAAAAAGCTTGTTTTTCGGTATCTTTAACGGTAAAAGCAAAATTAAGCCTTCACACAGTTTGACTATTAGCGTAAAGCCGAAAAAGTATTCTTTTATCGGTACAAGTGAAAGCAAGCCGCCTAAACAAGCTGACAGAGCAAGCCGTGAATAGCAGGTCTTTACGCCACAAAGCCTTAGCGCACAAAACAGCATCGCGTAATCGAGCGCAAAATTGGTTATTAAGACGTCCTCTACGTATATCTCCACACTTAGATTATAGAAAAAAGCCCACTGTTTTGCGTGAGCTTTATGTCGAAAAGAAAAAGTCCTCTCGCAAAAAGCGAAAGGACTTTTGAAAACTTTCTAATTATTTATTGCGTTTGAGACGGCGAAGGAACGGAGGGATGCTCGAATCCTCGTCATCGTCAAGGCTTACCGTCGTGTTGGGGATAACCTCAGCAGGCTTTACCTGTTCAACGGGCTTTTCCTCTTTTACTGCTGCGGGCGCGGGGTTCTGAGGAGCGGTAACTACATTGTTCTTTGCTTCCTCGAGCTTGCCAAAGCCCGTAGCGATGATGGTAACTACTACTTCGTCACTCAAGTTATCATCGATAGTCGTACCGAAGATGATGTTTGCGGAGTCGTCAACAACTTCACGAACGAGGCTGGATGCTTCGTATACTTCTTCCAATGTAAGCTCGTCGCTGTTACCCGTGATGTTCAAGATGATACCGGTTGCACCCTCGATAGTCGTTTCAAGAAGCGGAGATGCGACTGCCTGACGAACTGCCTCGAGCATTCTCTTCTCACCTTTACCTCTGCCGATACCCATGTGAGCCATACCCTGATCCTGCATGATAGCTTTTACGTCTGCAAAGTCGAGGTTGATCATACCGGGGTTGACGATAAGGTCGGAAATACCCTGAATACCCTGACGGAGCGTGTCGTCTGCTACCTTGAACGCATCGATCATTCTTGCGCCCTTGGGAACTACCTGCATGAGCTTCTCGTTAGGAATAACGACCAAGGTGTCAACGTGCTTTTTGAGCTCGTTGATACCAGCCTGAGCGTTAGCAGCTCTCTTTATTCCCTCAAACAAGAAAGGTCTCGTTACTACTGCAACGGTAAGAATACCCTGCTCTTTTGCGATCTGCGCAATGATAGGAGTAGCACCGGTTCCTGTGCCGCCGCCCATTCCGCAGGTGATGAAAAGAAGGTCTGTATCTTTAACGATCTCTGCGATGAGATCTCTACTCTCTTCTGCTGCCTTTTTGCCGATCTCGGGCTGTGCACCAGCGCCAAGTCCCTTAGTGAGTTTTTCACCTATCTGTACGAGCTTGTCTGCATTGGAAAGAATAAGGTCCTGCTTATCGGTGTTTACGGCAATAAACTCCGCGCTCTTTACGCCAGCAAGTTTCATTCTCTTGACCGCATTGTTTCCGCCGCCGCCTACGCCGATAACCTTGATCCTTGCTACCTGAAACTGGCTTTCAGCGTATTCCTGCGCGCTTTCATAAGTGGTGTTGTCGAAATAATCTTCCATTTTTGCTCTCCTTTGTTATTTGAAAACTCTGTCGATAAATTTTCTTGGTTTATTTTGTTTCAGTGCCAGATCAAGCACTGCATACGTCGAACTCATGTGCGGATAGTCAAGCTGAGGTATAGCGTTCTTCGCTAAGTCTATGTTCTTGCCTATCGCTCTGCCGAGGTACTCCTTTGCACCTCTCATATAAGAGATCCCGCCGCCCGTCAGTTTGAAATTTATGTAGCTCGGGAACTCAACGTCGCATACCTTTACGCACTTGTTGATAAGCTGTGCGATGTGGTCAAGCCTTGCCTCCACTACGTCGTGAGCTTGTCTTGCGTCAAAGGTATAAGTCTTATCCTTTGAAACGACTTCGTATTTGTCGTTCTCGCCGACCGCAAAGGTAAGCGATATTTTTCTCTTTAAGTCCTCTGCAATGTGGAAAGGAACTGAGAAGCATTCGTACAGATCCGCCGCAATATGCGCTCCGCCTACCGGGAAAGACTTCATGTAAAGCAAGCCCTCGCCGCGGATGACCATAAAGGTCGAGGTCGTATAGCCTATATCGAGCAAAACGGCGTATCTGTCTCTTGAATAAGCGTCGAGAAGATATAAGCTTTCAGCTAAGCACGAGGAGACGAACTCAATGCGCTTGAAGTCGTATTGCATGAGTATCTGCGAAACGATGTCGGTGAAGCGTCTCTTTGCGAGCACGAATGAAAGCTGTCCTGTGAGCTTTGACGTCCTCGCCTCTCTTGCGTCTATCAGAAGTCTGCCGTCGTCGCCGACGTAATATATCGGGGAACGGTTGATCAAGATGAACTCAGGGTGATCCTTGAAGGTATCGCCGCTCTCAAACAGTTCGTCTATCTCTACGTCCGTTATCTTCCTCTTGCCCTCGAAGGTAAGCGTCGGCTTTTTCAATACGACAGAGGTGAACTCGCCGGGGACTCCGACGTATACTTCCGTCATCTTAAAGCCGCACGAGCTTTCGGCGTTTTCTATGGAATAACCGAGGACGTGATATAATTCTTCCTCGTTCAAAAATTCACCGTTCAAGTATCCGCTATATTCCATTTCGCTTCTGCCGAGGATATTGAAGGTGTTGTTTACACCCCTTTCGGCTATCATTACGTTGATCGTTGACGAACCGAAATCTATTACGGCAACCGCGCCTTTACCTGCCACTACTTACTCTCCTTTCAAGAGTATATAATACTCTTGCAACTGTTATGTTTGATTATAAACTAAAACTACTGAAATGTCAATAAAAGTATGTACTATTTATCTTTTTTTGAGAACGGGCATAAGGTCGTCGCCTATCACTATGACCGATTGAGGCTCGGAGGCTAGTCCGCTCGTATACGCACCCATGATATTTGCGACCTTGATATTGGTGCTTTCGCTGAAATCGTATATCAAAAGCTGAGTTCCGTATCTCGTCGTCGCCAAAAGGTTATCGTCTACGTCTACCTCTACGCTTACGAAGAAGCCCTTTATCTGAACCTCGGTGTATTCGTAATCGAGGCTATTGAGCGTTGTGAAGAAGGTGATAGCCTTGGTTACGGCGTCGTCTTTCGTCACCTTGGGCTCGCCGCCTGCTTTTTCTACCGACTTCAACGTCTCTAAATTCTCCTTCGAGATACCCTCTATGAGAACGCAAGCGTAGTCGCCGTCGCCGCCGACGTTCGACTGCGATATTTCAAGAAGGTGCGCACCCTTGTCGAAGATATAGTACTTGGAGTTGTAATTTATCGCAAAAAGCGGAGTGCGCTCACGAAGGGTCACTATTATCTTCGAGGGGAAGACTATCTCGATATGCTCTATCTCGGCGTAAGGGCAGTTCTCCTCGATATCTTTGGTGAACGATGATTTTGAGAAGGTAAAGACGTTTTTGCCTTTATATTCCTCCGCAATGCCCTCCACTACATTAGTGTCGAGTCTGTTTTGTACGCTCGTGTAATTAAACTCTATCTCGCTTATCGAAAAGAGCAGGACGAATATCCCGACCAAAACGAGAAGGACGAGAAGTACTATCAATATGGCAAACAATGCACCTTTTTTCTTCATTTCTTATATCCTTGTTACGTCGGCGCCCAAGCTCCTCAGCTCGCTTTCGATGCTCTCGTAACCCCTGTCAACGTGGTATACGTCAGATATCTTCGACGTTCCCTCCGCCCTCATTGCGGCAAGAACGGTTGCCGCTCCGCCTCGAAGGTCAAAGCATCTCAGCGTCGTGCCGTGCAGGCTCTTTACGCCGTTTATTATCGCGGTCTTGCCGCGGATCGTTATATCCGCACCCATTCGGATAAGCTCCGACGTGTGGCGGAAGCGGGTCTCGAACATGTTTTCTTCCACGATCGACAGTCCGTCTGATACGCAGGAAAGCGCTATCATCTGCGCTTGAAGATCGGTCGGAAACCCCGGATACGGCGACGTTATCACGTTTTTTACCGCAATAGGCTCGCCTTTCGATACTAATGTTATTTTAGCATTATTTGCGTATATTTTGCAAGCAGTTTCCCTAAGTTTTGATATTATTGCCGAAATATGTCCGTCGTTGATGCTATTTAGCGTTATTTCACCGCCGCACATAGCACCTGCAATGAGGTAAGTGCCTGCGACTATCCTATCGGGGATAGGGCGATACGCACAAGGGGTAAGGCGTTTTACGCCCTCTATTGCGATCTTACTCGTGCCGCCGCCGAATACCTTGCCGCCCATCTTGTTGATGAACGCCGCAAGATCCGCAATTTCAGGCTCAGTTGCGGCGTTTTTTATTACCGTTCTTCCCGATATAAGCGTTGCCGCCATCATCAGGTTTTCGGTCGTTCCGACGGAGGGGAAATCGAGCGTTATCTCTGCTCCTTTCATTTCGCTTCCGTCGCAGATAAGGTAGCCGCCCTCCTCTCTTATTTTTACTCCAAGCCTTTTTAAGCCGTCGATATGTAAGTTTATCGGTCTTAGCCCTATGTCGCAACCGCCCGGGTACGCTATGACCGCACGCTTGAATTTCGACAGCAACGCACCCAAAAGGAATATCGAGCTTCGCATTTTTCTCGCACGCTCTTCGGATATCGAGTAGCTTTTTATGCCGCCGGGGTCTACTATCATATCGCCGTTCTCTCTCGCCACCTTGCACCCTAAGTCGCAAAGTATCTCCTGCATCGCCGTTACGTCCGATATTTTCGGACACGCTATTATCCTCGACGCACCGTCAGCCATTATGCTTGCCGCAAGAAGGGGCAAAACGGCGTTCTTTGCTGAGTAAATATTAAGCTCGCCGCACAGCTTTTTGCCGCCGACGACTTTTAGCTTTGACATATCATCCCTCCGTTACGTTCATAGTTCATCCTATGGCAAAGCCTTGATTTTTGTGAGAGCGTGAGAGTATTCCGCCTATCGCCATGAAGACTATTATCTGCGTATTGCCCGACGAGATGAACGGAAGCGGAAGCCCTGTCGGCGGAATACTACCCGTTACCACGGCAACGTTTATTATTACCTGTACGGCTATTACGGAAGTTCCGCCAAAGCGCAACATGAAGTCGTAGCGGTCGCTTGACCTTATCGCTTGCCGAAAACCTGACAGTATCAACAAAAGGTAGCAAGACAAAAGCACGAAACAGCCGAACAGTCCGAACTCCTCCGCTATGACGGAGAAAATGAAGTCCGATTCCGAAAAAGGTAAAAACTTTTTGGCTTGACGGGAGCTTAAATAACCCGTGCCGAACAATCCGCCGTTTGATATTCCGTACAGCGACTGAATGAGCTGATAACCCTCTGCCTTGGGGCTTTGCCACGGGTCGAGAAAGGCGGCAAGCCTTGCCATGCGGTAAGGCTCTGCGATTATCAGTATGGGTATCGCCAATACGCCTACGCCAAAGCCCAAGAGAATAAGCCTTTTATCAAGCCCTGCCGCTATCGCAATAAGAAGTGTTATCAAGGCGATATCGACAGTTACAGAGAGATTCGGTTCGATTATTATCAGTGCCGCAAAAGCTCCGCCGACCGCCAATATTGGCAGTATCCCCCTTAAACTCGGCGTATTTTCGT
The DNA here is from genome assembly GCA_964406735.1 of uncultured Clostridia bacterium. Taxonomy (GTDB): domain Bacteria; phylum Bacillota; class Clostridia; order Christensenellales; family CAMQZB01; genus CAYOSU01. The sequence goes on from CAYOSU010000005.1 coordinate 73,411, forward strand.
GATGTTTTGCGTAGTATTCCGCTGAAAAGAGTACCAAAGCGAGCTTGCAAAGCTCTGACGGCTGTATCGTGAAAAAGCCAAAATTCAACCATCTTTTTGCGCCGTAATTTTCTACGCCTATTCCCGGTACGAATACGAGAGCAAGCAGTATCACACACGCTATCGGGAAAGCGATATATGCCTTTCTAAAATACTTATAGTCGAGATTTTTAGCAATAAAAAAGCCGATAGTCCCTATTCCGACGCCTACCGCCTGCTTTTTCATGTACAAAAAGCCGTCACCGTACAAGCTGTTTGCCTGGTAGTAGCTTGCTGAATATACCGCCGCAATGCCGAAAAGGCTTAACGCAAAGACGAGCACACCAACGCAGATCGGCGTTTGGTCTTTATAGGCTTCTGACGATCTCTTCAAAGCGTTCTCCCCTTTCCTCGTAGGACGAAAACATATCAAAGCTTGACGTAGCAGGGCTTAGCAAGACGTTACCGCTTTTTATCAGATACCTTGAAAGCAAGACGCATTCTTTTAAGCTATTAGCCCGCCATATCGCTTTATAGCCGCATCTTTCCGCACTTTCAAGTACTCTATCCGCGTTTTCACCAAAGACGACGACGGCTTTTATTTTGCTCATATCGGAGCTAAACAGCTCGTCGTAGTCTACACCCTTTTCCTTGCCGCCTAAAATAAGCACGGTATCGCCCTGCATTGCCTCTATCGCAACGAGAGTGGAGCTTACGTTCGTGCCCTTGGAGTCGTTGTAATACCTGACTTTGTCTATTTCTTTTACGAACGCTATTCTGTGCGGAACGCCGTAGAAGGAGCTTATCGCACGCTCTATGTAGGTATTCTGAACTTTCAGAAGCTTTGCCATCGTTACGGCGGCAAGAACGTTATCTACGTTATGTCTTCCGACTATCTTTAAGTTGCTGAGCCCCGTTATATAGTCGCCGTTTCCGAAAACTATGTTGTTTTTATCTAAATGAGCACCGTTGGTCTTCTCAGTTTGAGAGAAATAATATCGCTTTGACCTACCGCCGCACTCGTTTTTTAAGCTATCTGGAAGCACCAAAAAGTCTTTCTCGTCCTGGTTTTCGTATATACGCTTCTTTGCCATAAAGTAGCTTTCTTTCGTCTTATGCCTATCGAGATGATCGGGAGAAAGATTTAATATTGCCGCTATTTTCGGCTTGAAGCCGCTTATTCCCTCAAGCTGAAAGGATGAGCACTCAACGACCGCTACAAAGTCGTTTTTTGGCTTTATCGCCGTTATCGGAAAGCCTATATTTCCGCACAAAGCACTTTCTTTTCCCTCTTCTTTGAGCATCTTTGAGAGCAATGTTACCGTCGTCGTCTTTCCGTTAGTACCCGTTACCGCGACTATATCGCAGCTAAAAAAGCTCGCTCCGTATTCAAGCTCGGATATTACGTTTATATCATGGCTTTTGAGAAAACCGACAAGCTCTATATCAAGCGGAACGCCGGGAGATATTACCGCAAGAGATATTTTGTTGCCGCTTATCAGCTCCTTTATCTCGCTTTCAGTCAGGTAGCCGCTTTTTTGATCGTATATATACGCTTTTCTGCCTTGCTCTATTACCTTTTTTGCGACCGCTTTGCCGCTTTGTCCGTAGCCTATTACCAAAACGCCGTTATCTGAATATTCCATCGTTACCTCCGAATACGGAAAAAAGAACTAAAACCGCCGCAACTATCGTTACAAGAGCGTATATCGCTACTATCCTATTCTCGTGCAAGCCCTTTTTCTGCAAGTGGTGATGCAAAGGAGCCATCAGAAATATTCGCTTTCCACCCGTTATTTTGAAATAAACGACCTGCAATATATCCGAAAGCCCGGTAATTACGTACGCTATGCCTATTATCGGAATAAAAAGCGTTAAGCCCGTAGATACCGTCATTGCGGACAAAAACGCACCCAAAAACAGCGAGCCGACATCTCCCATAAATACGTATGCGGGAAAGCAGTTGACTATGAAATAGGAAAGCAGGCTTCCGACCAACGAAAGCGAAAGCACCGTTACGCTATTCAGCTCATTTTCTCCTATTTTTAATCCGAAAAAGGCGTATAACAACGCAGTCAAAAGAGCGAAAAAGAAGACGTTTATGCCAGATACCGAGACGCAAAGTCCGTCTAAGCCGTCGGTAAGATTTACGGTGTTTATTATTGCGATAAAGGCAAAGGCGTTTATTGCAAGCGAAAAATAGCCAAGGTCAACGTATTCGTTCAAAAAGGGAACAAACATATCTCCGCCAAGCCGAGAGTAGGCAAAAATCGAGCAGGCTACCGCTCCGACGAGCTGAAATATCACCTTTTGATAGGGCTTTAAGCCCTCGTTCTTTTTGTAGCGGACCTTGATAAAATCGTCGAGAAAGCCTATCAACGCTCCGAAAAGAGCGATAGCGACGATGAAAAGCGATAGCGTATCGCCATGCCACATCGCAAAAAACGTCGCTATACTTCCGATGATGAATATAAAGCCGCCCATAGTCGGCGTGCCGTTTTTACTCTCGTGTTCAGTTACGTAGACTAAAACGGTCTGGCGAAGGTCTCGCTTTCTCAACATTGGGATAATTATGCTCGACGCTAAAAGCGAAAGGACTATCGAGCAGACCACGCAAAGAAGATAACTCATAGCTTTCCTAATATCCTTTGAATAGCTTTTTTGTCGGAAAAAGGTAGCTTTTTGCCAGATATTTCGACGTATTCTTCTGCACCCTTCCCCGAGACGATAATAGTATCGTCCTTTTGCGCAGTTTTTATCGCAAAGGCGATTGCATCCTCTCTATCCTCGATCAAAACGAAGTCCCCTTTCTCTTCCACTACGCCTTTTTCAATGTCGTGCATTATATCGGACGGCTTTTCGTATCGAGGGTTGTCGCTCGTAATTACCGTAATATCTGCGTATTTGCCGCAGATCCTGCCGTATATCTCTCGCTTACCCTTATCTCTGTCGCCGCCTGCGCCTATTACTACGATAAGTCTGCCGCTTTTCTCTATCTCTGTGAGCGACCTTTTTAACGCATCGGGCGTATGGGCGTAATCGACAAAGATATTTATGCCGCTCCCCTCAACTTTCTCCATTCTTCCCGACGGCAAAGAAAGAGCGTTGAGCGCACTAAACACAGGCTTTTCGAGAAGTCCGAAGGCTATTGCAGAAAGCGCCGCAGTCATCATATTTTCTATATTGAACTTCCCTATTACGCAAGAATTTTTGACGTTATACCGCCCGTCAGGAGAAATTATCCCAAACGCAACACCGTCTATATCGTTACAAACGCCTTTGACTACATAGCGTTTTTCGAGAAGACGTTGACCGTCAATATCGCTACCGTTTTCGGCTATTTCATACGTAAAAGCGTTGAAAATATCGCTATTTTGGAGTATTTTGGCGTAACTATTCCGTAAAACGAATTGTTTTGCGTATAATTTTGTAAACAGTGCCTTTTTGGCATTGGCGTATGCGACTTCCGCTTTGAAGTAATCCAAGTGGTCTCTTGCGATATTCGTGAGCGCCGCTACCTCTGCCCTTATGCCGCAAAGCTTTTTTAAGTATACGGCGTGAGCGGAAGCCTCCATAACCACCGTACGAGCGCCGAGAAGATATACCTTTTGCAACAGTCTATGCAATACGTGGGGATCGGGAGTTGTCATTGAAAAGGACTCGCAAAAGTCTTTATACTTGCAACCGTCAGTTCCGATGACGCATACTTCTTCCCCTATCGCCTTGAATATCTGCGATATGAAATACGTCGTTGTCGTCTTTCCGCTCGTGCCACTCACGAAGATGAACTTCATCTTATCGGATACGTTGCCGTAAAAGGCTTTTGAAATTAGTGCGTAATCTTCACGGAAGTTATCTGAATACACTACATCGGCATCACCGAAGTTTGCTTCAAGACTTTCCGTTAAAACGAGAGTTCTTTTTGTAAGCGTTTTGAGGCTTTCGGCGTTTTTGGCACAGTTTGCCTTTGTTAACACTAAAAGCTTATCGCTTGCATCGCTAAGGTCGGTCGTTATGCCATCTATCCCTTTTTCCTTTATCTTTCGTAGAAGCTCCTCACATTTTGTCATAGACGCTCCTTTATTTTATCGATACTATACCCTCTATTATCTCCTTTGCAATTGGTGCGGCGACCGTCGAGCCGTAATAACCGCCGATCGGTTCGTCAACGAGAACTAAGAGTATATACTTCGGGCTTTCTACGGGAAAAAAGCCTACGAATGACGAGACGTATTTCCCCTGGGATATTCTGCCGTTCTCATATTTTTGCGCAGTGCCCGTCTTGCCGCCGACCGTTATTCCCTCAACCTTGGCGTTCTTGCCTCCGCCCTCTTCGACGACGGAATGCAGGTATTCACGCATTATCTCGCTCGTTTTGGACGATATGGGACGAGAGACCACCTTTGGCGTTGAGGTATACAGCGTTTTGCCGTTTGAGCTTACGCTTTTTATCAGCCGTGGCTGATACAGTTTGCCGCCGTTTATCGCCGCATTGGTGGCGCAAATAAGCTGCAAGGGCGTTACGGCAATCGTCTGGCCGAAGCCTATTCTTGCGACGTCGCAGTTTTTTGCCGTCGCTTTTTGAAGTATCATGCCGCTCTCCTCGCCAATAAAATCTATACCGCTCTGTTTGCCGTAGCCGAACGCTTCTAAGTATTCGTATACAGTATCTTTTCCCAAACTCGTTGCGATATCTACGAAAACGGGGTTACAGCTGTTTTGCAGTGCCTCTTTCAGCCTTTCGTTCGAGTGCTTGCCGTTATCGTGCTTCGTCCAGCATTTTATCTTCTGTCCGTCTATTACACGTATTCCGCTCGAAGAAAAAACGTGGTCGAGCGAAAACGCTTTTTTATTGCCCTTGCCGTATTCCTCTATATTCATTGCGGCGGTCAGCACCTTGAACGTAGAACCGGGCTCGTATATATCGGAAATGAGTCTATTGCGGGAAAGGGAAAACAGCTGCGTCAGATCGTCTCTCGGAAGATCGTTCAGGTCAAGAGTCGGCAAGGAAGCCATTGCGAGTATCTCGCCGCTGTCGACTTCCATGACTATCGCAGACGCAGATCTCGGTGTGTAGGCTATCATTGCTCGCTTTAAGGCGTTTTCGGCGATCGACTGTATCTCATATGAGAGCGTAAGCGTTACGTCAAGTCCGTCTACGCCCTTCTGAACGTAAGTCGTGCCGTCTTTCAGCTCTATGCCGAGAAGGTCGGTCTCGGTAAGTATCCTCCCGTTCTCGCCAGAAAGCAGGTCATCGTAGTATTTCTCTACGCCGCTTTGACCTACGCCGTCTATCGACGTGAATCCTATTACCTGAGCTGCAAGGGAATTATATGGATAGCTGCGAGTTGATGAAATGGAATAGTACACGCCGTCAATTTTGAGCGACAGCACCCTTTTCATCCTGTCCTCGTCTACTGAAAGTGCGAGAGTAAACTCGGAGGTCGTCTTTTTCGTGAGCTTTTGATACAGCTTTTGTTCGTCAAGCTCCAACACCTCTGCAAGCTCTCTTGCAGCAGTCTCTTCGTCCTTTATCATACGAGGGCGGACGTATATATCGTACGAGGTCTTTGATCTCGCTAAAACTACGCCGTTTCTATCCGTTATATCACCTCTAAGTGCCCTTATCGGAAGGTCTCGGGTCCACTGATCAAGCGCCAAGCCTTGCATTTTTTCGTACGAGAAGACCTGCAAGTATATCAGTCTTGAAAACAAGAGCAAAAATAAAAAGGTTACTGCAAGCGTGATCGCAAGTAACCTCTTTCGTAAAGTATATATGCTGTTATACTCTTTTATCTCGTTTAGCCTCCGATGACAGAACTTATATTGTCACAGAGTTTGTCAAACCAATTGGTCGTGAACGTCTTCGTCTCCTGAACTCTCATACCGGGAACGCTCATTCCGATAACGGTAGCCTGCGTTTCGGTCATATCAAGAGTGGTCGTTGCCAAGGTCTGTATTCTTTCGGCATCGGTAAGAGCGGAAAGCTCGGATACCTTCGTCGCATATTCTGCGGAAAGCATCGTTACCTTGTCGTTGAGCGCAGCGTTTTTCGTGTTGACTGCCGTTATAGCGTTGGCGTTCAACGCAATTACTGCGATGAGCGCTACTACGACTAAGCAATACGCACAGCACATCAAAACGTTCTTTGCTTTTACCTTCTCTCTCGGAGCAACGCCTGCGATCTCCTTGTTCTGAGCCTTGGCAGCCTTGGAATAGTTATCCGAAACCTGCAAACGCTTGGAATTGGGAATGAGATCTACGCCGCTCGTTGTAGAGGTCTTAGGAGCTACTACTTCGGACGTATTTACACTTTCGATCCTGTCGAAGCTATTGGTCAAAAGCTTTTCGTCGCTCGTCAAATCAACAGCTCTTTCGTCTCTTCTGAGTTCAAATGAACCATAGCGATCGTTTCTAGTTCTGATCTCGCGTTCTGTCGTTAACATTTTATTCATTGCTCCTTTATTTAATGCCTTATCATTTTTCCGCCCCTTGTCGGTTCGCAACGCTCTGCTACGCGAAGCTTTGCCGAGGCGGCTCTTTTATTGCTTTCTAATTCTTCTTTGCCTGCTATTATAGGCTTTTTTGTGATTATCTCACACTCTTTTACCTTGTCGCATACGCATATCGGCAACGATCTGTCGCATACGCAGTCGGTCTCAAGCTCTTTGAATAGATTTTTGATTATCCTATCCTCTAAGGAATGGAAGGTTATTACGCATATCCTGCCGCCTATATTGAGACGATGGAATATTTTGTTGACCGATTCTTTGAGATTGACTATCTCGCCGTTTACCTCTATCCTTATCGCTTGGAACACCCTCTTTGCCGGATGTCCGTCGGTCTGAAATTTCTTCGGTATGGTGTTCTCGATTATATCTACAAGCTCACCTGTCGTTTCGATCTTCTTAATAGCTCGCCGCCTATCTATCTCCTCGGCGATCTTTCTTGAAAACCGTTCCTCTCCGTACTCGGAAAATATCCTTTGCAGCTCGTCCTTTTTGTAGCCGTTGACTACGTCCATCGCAGACAGGCTTTGGGACTTGTCCATCCTCATATCAAGAAGGCTGTCCTTGCTCCTATACGAGAAGCCTCTGTCAAAGTCGTCGAGCTGGTGGGACGATACCCCCAAGTCGAGAAGCGCACCGTCTATCTTCTCTATCCCTAAGATGTCAAGCGCAAGCGGAGCGTTCAGGTAATCCGTTCGTATTGCCGTAAACCTATCCTTGAACGGTTCGAGACGGTTGGTTGCGTACTCTATCGCTTCCTCGTCCTTATCAAGACCTATTACCCTGCCGTTTGGGGACGACATCTTCAACATGAGTTCGGAATGACCTCCGCCACCTAACGTACAGTCAAGGTAAATTCCTCCGCTCTTCGGATCAAGAAGCTCCATGACCTCCGTTGCCATTATCGGCTTGTGGTAGGTTGTTTCCTTTCTCATAGCGTTTTTGTCTTCCTCCGCTAAATTACTACCCTTAAATCTTGCTTCCGAGCGTCTGTACCAGTTCGTTCAGATTCTTGTTCGTTGAACGCTCTTCGTGAGCCTTTTCGCTCCAGATCTCGATCCTGTCGATGACGCCTTTTATTACGACGTTCTTCTCTATGCCTGCGTAATCTTTCAACGCCTGAGGCAAAACGAAGCGACCTTGCGAATCTTCCTCGATCGGGAATGCGTTTGATATAAGCTCGACGAGAGACCTTTGTGCCTCTACGTCCGTAAGCGGTACGTTTGCGTTCTCTTCACAGAACTTCCTGAAACGCTCTTCCGAATATATGAGTACAGTATTGTCGAAGCCTTTCATACAGAAAAAGCTGCCGCCAAGCTCTCCACGGAGCTTTGCCGGAAGTCTTAATCTTCCCTTGTCGTCAAGTTGATGAAAGTAAATTCCGAAAAACATACCTTACTCCTATAGTTTTGTAAGTCTATTATACACAACCAATTAACCAAAATCAACCACTTTTAACCATTTTATTAATATTTTTGACCAAAAATGCGATTTTTTTTGAAAAAAGTTGGTCGAAAACGCCATTTCAAAGGGATATGGCTATGAGAAGGAGCGTTTTGGAGAAGAGCGGAAGCTCTTTCTTTCGACGAAAAAAGATAGAGTTGCCTTTCAAAGACGACTCTATCTCGGAGGGGTTTATTAAATTTTTTAGCTTTATAAAGAACGTTTGGGTTTGTTTTGGCTAAAAATCACGCTCCATCTTTACGCTACGGAAAAAACTTGCTTTCGGGTAAGTCGTTGCCGTATAAACACTTGACTATACCTCTTTAAGCTATCGGTCGGTCGTATTTGCGTATGCGTCTGTGAAGCACTTTACTCTATTTACGTTATCGGCAAGAAAAACATAGCTTTCGATGAAACGCAACGTATCGCTAAAAAGCAATGCCGTTTAACTCAAACCACGTTCCGCCCTTGACCTTTGCTTTCTACAACCCGCAGTACCTCAACTTCACTTCCCGTTTTGGCATCGATATAAACGTAGAATTCACTGCCGTTAAGCTCTGCAAAGAACTCGTAGGTCATTATCTCGCTTTGGTTTTTGGGAATGACGGCAGGGCGTGAAGATATTACGGTAAGCTCGCTTGACAGCTTCTTTCTCGCCTCGGATATCGTTATCTTCGTCGTCGTATCGACCTCTGCATTTCTTCTTGCTACATACGTCGTGCCCTCGTAGCCCAGAACCTCGCCGTTGTCAAGTGCGACTACTACCTTGGCAAGCCTTGAAAAGCATACCGCTTTACCTTGCAGTTGAGCAAAGTTCACAGTTAAAACGCCGTCAGTCTCGCTCTTCCACACCGCAGTAAGGTCAGTAAAGCCTAAGCCCTCTAAAAAGTGTAAACCGCAATTTATTCCGTCGTCGTGAGAAAGGGTCGTTTCGCCAACTTCACGGTACTTGGAATAAAGCATCGGATCGCCGCTTTCTTTTGCTATCTGGACTATCGTATTTCCGCCCTCTATCGCAAAAGAATAGGCAAGGTCGCTTTGCTCGTCGTCGTAAAGGGAGTTTACCTCACTATTTCCGAACAGTTCTCTTACCCGTTCCGCCGCCTGCTCTTTCGTTACCGTCTTCTTGTTTTTAAGCTCATCCTCGGAAAGCTCCTTTATATCCGAAAACGGTCCGTCGTAAATAAGAGTCGGGTACTCTATCGACGACTCGTTCAAATCGTCGTACGTTACGTCTACGGGATTGAGAAAATCGGAGCTTAGTACCATCGGCGAGAACAGCCTTTCGTTGGAGCCGTAGTTATCGTAAGAGGCATTGAGTGCGTTTTTGAGCGCCGTTGCCGTTTCCGTTATCTTTTTAAGGTCTTCCTGCTCATCGCTACTAAGCGTTTTGCCGTCGTACGCTTTCTTTGCAAGGTACTTGGTGTAGTCCATCGCCTGATTGCAGAATTTGAAAACGCCCTGCTTGTCCTCCTCTTTCTCGCTCGGTATGACCGCCAAATTATTGGAAAGGGACTGAGCGTTAGCCGACGCCTCAAAGAGAAGCTGACCTTTGTAGCTACCGCTCGCTGCTTGTGCCTTTACGAGGGAATTTTCAAGCTCGTTGGCGTCCATTATAAGCTGGTAGTACGCCTTATTATATGATGACGAGGCTATCGCAGAAAAAGAGCCTGACGACGAGTAAAACAGCATTGCCATTACGCCGAACGCTAAAGTCGTTATCGACAGGGCAATTATTGCTATTATTGCTCCGTTGCCGTACGCCGCTACGCCCTTTTTGCGAAGGTCAAGCCGCAGCGCTTTTTTTGCGTCCATTTTCTTGCGTTCTGCCGCTATTCTGGCTTTTTTAGCCTCTTTTTCCTCGCTTTTATCCCTTTCTGCCATTACTTGCCTCTTCTCGTCCTGGGCGATGCGCTTTTGCCCACTATCTCGCCATTATTGCCGCCCTCGGGGAAGCTTACGTCGGGATAAGCGGGAACAGTCATTATACCCTTTGCCGCAGTCTTATTCGCCTTTGCCGTGGTCTTTTTTACTCTTGCGGAGGGCTTGACCTTTTCATCCTCACGCATTACCTCGTCGTTAAGTCGAGTCGTCGGTACATCCACTATTTTTGCCTTTTCTGAGGGCATTTTTACCGCTTTTGCCTTGGTTTGAGTCTTTGCTTGATTCTTCGTCGAAGTCGTGCTTTCCGCACTATTCTGCGAACGTTTGCCTTTAGTCTGTGTTTTTGTTTCTTTCATGTCGTTACCTCTTTTATTTTTTTATTTGTTACACGGAAAAGACGTGCTTTCCTATCTTGATTACCGTTTTCGTTGACCATATCCACTTGCTCGTTGCCGTGGCAGGGTTGTAATAATAAAGGCATCCGTAAGTCGGATCCCAGCCGTTCATTGCATCTCGGGCGGCTCTCAATGCTTCGCTGTTGGGCTCTAAGTTTATCTGTCCGTCGTTGACGCAGGTGAACGCCCAAGGCTGATATATCACGCCGCTTATCGTGTTGGGGAACTTGGAGGACTTTACCCTATTGAGAACGACTGCGCCTACTGCGACTTTGCCCGTATAGGACTCGCCCCTTGCCTCGGCGTGTATACACTTGGCAAGAAGATACACGTCGGAGTCGGAGTATCCGCCAGACGACGATGTGGTGATACCGAGTGCCGCAAGCGTCTTCGGTCCTGCGATGCCGTCTACCGTTAAGCCGTACGCCTTTTGCATCTTGCGCACCGCATTGCGTGTTCTCGTGCCGTAAATGCCGTCAGGCTTGTCGCTAAGAAAGCCTTGGTATTTCAACTCCTGCTGAAGCCTTTTGACCGTATCTCCGCGAGATCCGACCTTTAATACCAACGCAGACGCCTCGCTTTCCTTAAATTCCGCAACGACGCCGACTGTTACCGCAAGGCATATCACAAGTGCGGTTATTATAATTGCTTTTCTTTTCATTATCTCTCCTTGAACAGCTTTTTGTACGCCTCGACGATGCGAGACCTATATATTACTTCGTTGCCACCCGTTCCTTTGCCGTAGCATAGCCTCGGGTACAGAACGCACCACCAGTTGTCGCCCTCGCCTGAGCCTAAGCTTATCACAAGGGCGGAATACTCACCGCTCGGGAAAAAGGCGTTGCCGTACGACCTTGACGGGAAATCTGCCTTTTTCAGTTCTAAGGTCGCTTCATAATCAGCTCCAAGCGTTCTGAGCTTCTCGTTGACGGCGGCTCTTAAAAACGGTAGCCTATCGCTAAGCCATTTTACAGCCTCGTTGCACGATACGCCGCTTATTTTATCACCGATGAGTTCGTTTATATAGGACGCTACCTCGAGCTTGATATTCATATCAAGCTCATTGTCGGAGTTTGCCTTTACGTGCAGGCGCAACACCTCGTCGCCGCCGACGTTTATCAGAACGAATATCGCCGAGATCATCAGTATGATCATAAAGATCGCAAGTCGTTTCATTTTGACTTTACCTCTTTGTTTTCTGTCGAGTCTATTCTTGACTCGGGGAATATTTTTTATACGGGGAAAATTAAAAAAAGCCCGACACTTTTTGAAAGTATCGGGCTTTTATGCCAAAATAAGGCGTTTATAGCGTATTTTATGCGTTTTTTCGCCGCCAATTTGTTTTTATTCTATGCCGTAAAGAGCGGAATATTTGTTTATCAGATAATCGACGTAGTAGTTGGGGTCGAAGTCCTCGTTTGTAGCTATCTTCAAAAGCTCCTTGGGCTTTTTGGACGCTCCGTATTTGTGCAAGTGGTCTTTGAGCCATGCCGCAAGCTCCGAAACGTCGCCTTTTTTGAGCGCATCGTCAATATTTAAGTCCTTGCTCATTGCGTTATATATCTGAGCCGCATACGCAGAGCCTAACGCATAGGTCGGGAAGTAGCCGAAATTGCCGTAAGCCCAATGAACGTCCTGCAATACGCCCTCTTTGTCGTTCGGAACGTCTACGCCGAGGTACTCCTTGTATTTTGCGTTCCATACGCTTGGGAGCTCGTCAACAGTTATCTTGCCGCTTACAAGCTCTTTTTCTATCTCGTATCTCACGATTATGTGCATAGGATAGGTAAGCTCGTCAGCTTCAGTCCTTATGAGCGACTTTTCGACGTGGTTGACGTATTTGAGGAAGTCTTTTAAGCTTACGTCCGAAAGCTCGTCCTTGAAAAGCTCTTTGAGCTTGTCGAAATGAACGCTCCAGAAAGCCTCTGACCTTCCCACCATGTTCTCCATAAATCTCGACTGGCTCTCGTGCATCGCCATGCTCGCTCCGCCGCCCGACATCGTTGCGTTTATCTCGTCATCTACCTGAAGCTCGTAAAGTCCGTGTCCCATCTCGTGAATGGCGGAGAATATCGAGCTTGCCAGGTTATCCTCGTAGTAGTGGTTGGTTATTCTTACGTCTTTATTGCCAAAGCCCGACGTGAAGGGATGCTCGCTCTCCTTGATGACGGTGTGGTTCTTGTCAAAGCACATTACATTCCTCAGATATTCGCAAAACTCCCTCTGCTTGTCCGCAGAAAAGTGTCCGAGGGTGAGTTTTTCGTTAAGCTTCTCCTCTTTGTCGCATACCTTTTGAATGAAGGGAACGAGGCGGGCTTTCAAGAGGTCGAAAAACTCGTCGTACTCCTTTTGAGTCATATCGTCCTCGTATTCGTCCAAAAGTATGTCGTAGCCGTGTAAATTCTCGCCATCCTGCCACTTTACGTACTTTCTCGTGTATTCGACTATACCCTTTAAATAGGGCTTGAACGAGTTAAAATCGTCGGCATTTTTGGCGTTGACGTAGTGAGGATACGCCTCGTTCATCAGCTTCTGGAATGCGACGTATTCCTCTACGGGAATCTTAGCAAGCTTTTCGCTCGACTTTTTCGCAACCTCTATCTCGTGGCGTAAAGTACCATCGAGCTCCTCTCTATTCTGGTACAAGGTCTCTATCGCAGTCTTATACTCCTCGGAGTTTGCCAGCTCGTAGTACATTTCGCTCATATCGCCGAGCGTTTCGCCACGGCTCAATACCGCTCCGTCGGGAGCTTCGGTCTCGGCATCCCAGCCGCTGAGGAAATTGAAAAGCGAGAACACTTTGAGCTTTCTGTTCGTGTCGTTATAAATCTTTAATGCCTGTTCTTTGTTCATATATTTTCTCCTTTGTTTTTTCTTATTGTCCGCAGATGGAAATTCTGCTGTTCTCGGGGACGGAGCGTATCAAAAAGACGTTGCCGCCGATGACGGAATTGTCGCCTACCGTCGTTTCGCCGCCTAAGACCGTGGCGTTCGAGTATATTGTTACGCCGTTTCCGATAGTCGGGTGGCGTTTGACGCCCTTTAAGCCCTGTCCCTTTCTCGTTGACAGTGCGCCGAGCGTTACGCCCTGATAAATTTTGACGTTGTCGCCTATCTTGGTAGTCTCGCCGATGACTACGCCCGTACCGTGGTCGATGAAAAAGCGTCTGCCTATCTCGGCTTTGGGGTGTACGTCGATGCCCGTTTTGCCATGGACGTATTCGCTCATCATTCTCGGTAACATGGGAATATCAAGCACGGCAAGCTCGTGCGCAATGCGGTATACCGTTATCGCCAAAAAGCCGGGGTACGCCGCAACAATCAGTTCCTTGCCCGTCGCCGCAGGGTCGCCCTCGAAAGCCGCAGTCAAGTCCTCTTCTAAAAGCTCTCTAACGCTTGACAGAGTCTTAAAAAAGGCGGTTATTTTCTCTTCGACTTTTCCCTCCGAAAAGGCGTTTGCGCCGCTTTCCAAGCGAGAAAAAGCCGTTATATAGCCTTTTAGCAAAGACTTTGCTTCAGCAAAAAGTGAAGTGAACTCTTCTTCGCTCTTGTCTTGCGAGAGGTAGGAAAAAAGCGTTATTTTTCTCAAAATATAGCAAAACGAGGCTATCTCGTCCATTGTCGGTATCGTCGCCGACGCTTTTTCGCCATTTTGAGTTTTATTAAGCGTTTCGTATAGGTTTTTTATCTCTTCGTTCATTCAAACAGCTCCGTTGAAAGGTATTTGTCGCCGCCGTCGGGAAGTATGACGACGCAGGTCTTATCCTGCATTTCGTCTCGCTTCATGACCTCTATTGCGGCTTTTATTGCAGCTCCCGACGAGATGCCGACAAGTAGTCCCTCGGTCCTTGCAAGGTATCTTGAAAACTCGTAAGCATCCTCGGTCCTGACGTCGAAAAACTCGTCTACGACCTCTTTTCTGAGGTTATCGGGAATAAAGTTTGCGCCTATGCCCTGTATACCGTGAGCGCCTATTCTTCCCTCGGTCAAAAGGGGTGATTCCTTTGGTTCGACGGCTACGACGTAAACGCTATTATTATATGCCTTTAACGCTTCGCCTGTTCCCGAGACCGTGCCGCCCGTTCCGAACGTTGCGACGAGTACGTCTATATCGCCCTCTAAGTCGGTTATTATCTCGCTTGCAGTATCTTTGTGCGCCTCGGGGTTTTTGGGGTTTGAAAACTGCGACAGTATGCATGAATTTTCGGTAGAGCTTTTTATCTCCTCTGCCTTGTCTATAGCACCTTTCATGCCAAGCTTTCCGTCGGTCAAAACTACCTTAGCGCCGTACGCAGAAAGGAGCTTTCTTCTCTCTACGCTCATGCTGTCGGGCATGACTAAGACTGCGTTATAGCCCTTTGCGGCGCACACGAACGCAAGACCTATGCCTGTATTTCCGCTCGTCGGTTCTATTACCGTGCCGCCTTTTTTGAGCAGACCCCTTTTCTCGAAGTCCTCTATCATTGAGATCGCAATTCTGTCCTTGACACTTCCTGCAGGGTTAAAATACTCGATCTTCGCAAAAAGTCTGCCCTTTAAGGAAAATTTTTCCTCCGTCTTTTTCAACTCTATCATCGGAGTATTTCCTATTATATCGCAAACGCTATTATAAAGCACTCTTTATCACCTCGATCTTTATTTTTATTGGTATTTTCTCACGTTCCTTTTATATTGTAGCACAATCTGAAAAGTCGAGCAAAATATTTGAAGCGTTTGCCGCTAAAAATACCCCTAAGTTTCGTTGAGTACGCTTTGATTTTTCAGCCTTTTATGATAAAATATGCGTAAGGCGTTTTACGCTGACAAAAAATTGCTTACACATTAAGGAGATATATGAAGGTCTGCGGATTTGAAAAGTTATCGCTCGTTGACTACGACAACCACACGAGCTGCACGCTCTTTACCGAAGGGTGCAATTTCAGGTGCCCGTTTTGCCACAACGGGCCTCTCGTTTTGCACAAAAATCCCGAATACTCGGACGAGGAGATATTTTCGTACCTAATTAAGCGCAAAAACGTGCTCGACGCAGTGTGTATATCGGGCGGTGAGCCTACTCTTCAACCAGATCTTCCCGAGTATTTCAGGCGTATCAAGGACTTAGGGTATTTGACAAAGCTCGACACTAACGGCACTAATCCCGATATGCTTGAAAAATTGCTTAACGAAAACTTAGTCGATCTCGTTGCGATGGATATTAAAAGCTCGGTTTCAGGCTACGGCAAAGCCGTCGGCATAGACGGATACGTTCCAAACAAAGTCCTGCGCTCTATCGACATACTCAAAAGCCATTCTACGCCTTATGAGTTCAGAACGACGCTTGTTAAAGAGCTTATCACCGACGAGGACATCGAGAAGATCGCCGAGCTTTTGGCAAACAGTCCCAAGTACGCTCTTCAGAAGTTCAAGGAAGTTGACGGTTGTATCGTCAAGGGCTTTTCGGAAGTTCCGAAAGAAAAAGCTCTCGAATACAAGAAAATACTCGAGAGCAAAAATATTAACGTTATCTTGCGAGGCTACGATTAAAAGCCCTGTCTTTCCAAGTAATTGTTCGCCGAAACAGCGGCTATTGCACCGTCAGCGCATGCCGTGGATACCTGGCGGACTTTTTTCTTTCTGCAATCGCCTGCGGCGTATACGCCCTCTACCTTGCAGGACATATCGTCGTCGGTGATATAGAAGCCCTCTCCGTCAAGCTCCGCTAAGTTTTTGAAGCGGTTATTGTCGGGGACCTGACCTATCGCAATGAATAGCGCTTTGGTTGGAAGAGCGTACACCTCTTCGTCGCCGAAGCGTTCTTTGTATATTACGGCAGAAAGCTCGCCCCTTTCGTCGGTCTCGTAGTCCGTCACGGCAACGTTCTGTATTACCTCGACGTTGTCTTTTTTATACAGCGCCTTTACGAGCGCATCGTCGCCGAAAAAGCGGTCGAAAAGTGTCAATACGTACACCTTTTTGCATATCGAGGACAAAAGCAGTGCGTATTGAAGCGCAGTGTTGCCGTCGCCGACCAACGACACCTCTTCGCCTTTATAGAACGCTCCGTCGCATACGGCGCAATAGGAAATGCCCTTTCCTATCATCTCTTCCTCATCTTTGAGGTTCAAGTGCTTGTGCTTTACGCCGTTAGCAAGTATCACGCTCTTTGCGCTATGGTCGCCATAGTTTGTATGAACGGTGAAAAGGTCGTTTATCTTCTCGATACCCTCTACCTTTTCAAGCTCGACCTCTGCGCCCAAGGAAAGCACCTGCTCGAACAGTCTGTCGGTGAAATCACTGCCCTTGATGCTCTCTATCGACGGGATATTCTCTATCTTCGGGGAAAGCGCAGCCTGTCCGCCTATCGTCTCTTCCTCTAATATGAGAACGGTCTTCCCGCTCCGTTTAGCGTAAAGCGCAGCGGTCATACCCGCTACGCCTCCGCCTGCGATAATTATATCGTAAATCATTTAATTAGTTTCCTTTGACTCTTTCGATGTAGCCCTTTATCTCGCTTGCGTTCTCGTATCTGTCGAACGTTTCGCCGTTTTCGACTAACATCGTGGGCGCTTTTCTTACGCCGAACCTATAAGTTAACTCTTTCTCGTCCTCTGCGTCGACGACTAAGTAGTCGATTCCTGCTTTGTCGAGCATCATCTTGCTCATCTTGCAGTTGGGGCAGGTCTTCGTCGTGAAGAGAAGTACGTTCGTGTTAAACTCGGAAAATGCGTGAGCGTTCGTAATGTTTTCTACGGGAGCTTCGCACGCACAGTCAGGTGCTACGGGAGCGTCGTCAGGTCTTCCTACTTCGTCCCAGTGCTTCATCGAGCCTGCGATGTCGTATACCTTTCTCTCGGAGAACTCCTGTCTCTTTCCTACGTTCCAGTTCTGAACGGGACGGTAGTAGCCCGTAATTCTCGAATATACCTCTGCATCCTTGCCGCAGATCGGGCACTTGAAGTGCTCGCCCTCTAAGTAGCCGTGCTCGGAGCATACGGAATACGTCGGTGAAAGGGTGTAATACGGGAGCTTGTAGTTATAAGCTATCTTGCGAACTAAGTTTGCTGCTGCCTGCCAATCGGGGAGCTTCTGTCCCAAGAATGCATGGAATACGGTACCTGAAGTGTACTTCGTCTGGAGCTCATCCTGAATGTCGAGCGCGGAGAAGATGTCCTCTGTATAGCCAACGGGCAAGTGAGAGCTGTTGGTGTAGTACGGGGATTCCTCGTCGCCGCTTGCGATGATGTCGGGATAACGTGCTCTGTCGTGCTTAGCAAGTCTATACGAGGTGCTCTCTGCAGGAGTAGCCTCGAGGTTGTAAAGGTCACCGTACATCTCCTGATAGTCGGAGAGCTTGTTTCTCATGAAGTCGAGCGTTTCTACGGTGAACTTCTGAGCTTCCTCGTGAGTCATATCAACGCCGATCCACTTCGCATTGAGGCAAGCCTCGTTCATGCCGACGAGTCCTATCGTCGAGAAGTGGTTGTTGAACGTTCCCAAATATCTCTTGGTGTAAGGATAAAGTCCTGCTTCGAGAAGCTTGGTTATCGTATCTCTCTTGACCTTCAAGGATCTTGCAGAGATGTCCATAAGCTTGGTAAGTCTTGCGAAGAACTCCTCTTTATCCTTGGAAAGGTATGCTATTCTCGGCATATTGATGGTTACAACGCCGACAGAGCCTGTCGATTCGCCGCTTCCGAAGTAGCCGCCCGATTTTTTGCGGAGCTCTCTCAAGTCAAGGCGAAGTCTGCAGCACATCGAACGAACGTCCGAGGGTTCCATATCGGAGTTGACGTAGTTGGAGAAATACGGAGTTCCGTATTTTGCCGTCATCGTGAAGAGGAGCTTGTTGTTCTCTGTTTCAGACCAGTCGAAATCACGGGTGATCGAGTAGGTAGGAATAGGATACTGGAAGCCTCTGCCGTTAGCGTCACCCTCGATCATTATCTCGATGAACGCCTTGTTGACCATCTTCATCTCCTCTACGCAGTCTTTGTACTTGAAGTCCATCTCCTTGCCGCCGACTATCGCATTGAGCTCTGCCAAGTCGTTAGGTACCGTCCAGTCGAGCGTTATGTTGGTGAACGGTGCCTGTGTACCCCAACGGGAAGGTGTGTTTACGCCGTAAATGAAGGACTGGATGCACTGCTTTACCTCTTTGTAGGAAAGGTTATCTACCTTTACGAACGGCGCAAGGTAAGTATCGAACGAGGAGAATGCCTGAGCGCCTGCCCACTCATTCTGCATGATACCTAAGAAGTTGACCATCTGGTTGCAAAGGGTGGAAAGGTGAGATGCCGGAGACGAGGTGATCTTTCCGGGGATGCCGCCTAAGCCCTCTTTGATGAGCTGCTTTAACGACCAGCCTGCGCAGTAGCCCGTCAACATCGAAAGGTCGTGAATGTGAATGTCTGCGTTTCTGTGAGCCTGCTCTATCTCGGTGTCGTATATCTCGGACAACCAGTAGTTTGCGGTTATTGCACCGGAGTTTGAAAGAATGAGTCCGCCGACGGAGTAAGTTACCGTGGAGTTCTCCTTTACACGCCAGTCGGCAATGTCAAGGTAATTGTCGACCGTCTTTTTATAGTCAAGCACGGTATCCTTGATGTTACGGATGTTCTCGTGCTGTTTTCTGTACATCATGTACGCTCTCGCAACGTCTACAAAGCCCGACTGAATGAGAACTACCTCGACGCTGTCCTGAATACCCTCGACGGAGATCTCGCCGTCCTTTACCTTTGCGGCAAAGTTAGCCGCAACCTTTAATGCGAGCATCGATATTACATCCTCGGTATGAGCGATTCCCTTTGCGTTGAACGCCTTTTCGATCGCTACCTCGATCTTGTTGATGTTAAATTCCACGAGCTGTCCGTCACGTTTTTTTACTTTAAGCATATTTTCCTCCTCTAATACTATCTTGTTTATTTTTTTTAAATACCTTTGAAAAAGCGGGGAATCGTCAGGCGGTAAGCCGTTTTTGGCGATATTTCACCCTGTCCTTCCGTTCGCTTTCGCATACTATATTATCATTATCTTGTTGCAATGTCAACCGTTAAAACACAATATCTTGTGGTTTTTAAGTTAAAAGTTTAATTTTTTAAGTACGAAGAGAAAACGACAAAAACACCTGTCCAAATTATGGGACAGGTGTTGAATTTTTAACCGAAATTTGTGTTTTTTGAAAATAATACGTGCGTTTTGCTACCGCTTTTTGCTCTACGCCTTTTCTTTGCAAGTACAATTTCTTATATAACGGCGATGCTTTATATATTATCGCCACACTATATGTTGTGGTGAAGTAGCTCATTCCCTACAACTATATATAGTGGTCGGAAGTCCAAACCACTACATCTATATATTGTATATAGTGCTGAAAACGCTAAGCCGTTGAGGCTTGATAGAAGGTGCAATGTTGTTTTTTGTTAAAGAAAAAATTTTATAGGCGTTTTTGCAAAAGAGAAAAGATATTATCTGTGTTTTCGTAAAAGAAAAACGCCGACAGGCATCGGCGTTTTACGTTTTCTATTTGCGGCTATCGACTAATTCCTTTGCCTTTTTTGCGATGACGGTCTTTGATATCCCAAGCCTGTCTTTGAGATACGGAAGCGTTCCGACGTCGCCGAACTGCTCCTTTACTCCGACGGGGACTATTTTAGTAGGCAGCTTTTCTGCCGCCACCTCTGATATTGCCGAGAACAATCCGCCGTACACGGAGTGGTTATCTATCGCAACGGCGCAACCTGTCTTTGAAAGAGAGGCTATTACGCCCTCTTCGTCGAGGGGCTTTATCGTATGGACGTTGACGACCTCGGCGCTTATTCCATCTTTCCGGAGCATATCCGCCGCCTCTATCGCCTCAACAACCATCATACCGCTTGCGAAAAGGGTTATATCGCTACCTTCTTTTATTACGTCCACCTTACCCAACTTATAGTTATAGCTTTGGTCGTGAACGGCGGGAAGGGTCTTTCTGAAAAGTCTGAGGTATACGGGTTTTTTGAGCGTTGCTATCATCTCCATCGCTTGCCTGAGTTCCTCCTCGTCGCAAGGCTCTATTACCGTCATACCAGAAAGCGCACGCATTGCCGCTATATCCTCAAAGGACATATGAGTGCCGCCGTTGAGCTCGGCAGAAATTCCGGGGTCTGTGCCGACGATGACTACGGGAAGCCCCGTATATGCGACGGAAAGAGCTATCTGGTCGAACGCACGGCGAGCCGCAAAGGGTGCAAACGAGCTGACGAATACCGTATTGCCGCGTGAGGCTATGCCTGCGGCAACGGAGACCATACTCTGCTCCATGATGCCGACGTTGATACAACGGTCGGGAAATTTGCTATATAAAAAGTTGGTGCCGTTAGCCTTTGAAAGGTCGGCGTCGAGAACGTATACGTCATCTCTTTCCGTTAAAAGCCTTTCAAGGCACTTGCCGAATACTTCTCTCATTTCAGCCATTGTTCTCTACCTCCTCGATAGCTTTTTTAAGCTCCTCTGCCGTTATGGGCATATTGTGGCTGGCGTTCTTCTTTTCTTCTATAAAGCTTACGCCCTTGCCCTTGACCGTCTTTGCGATTATCATGGTGGGCTTTTCTTGCGATTTGCCCCTCGATATTGCGGTAAGTATCGCATCTATATCGTGTCCGTCTACCGTTTCGACGTAAAAGCCGAACGAGCGCCATTTTTCGTCGAGAGGATCGAGCGATTCTATCTCGAACGAGCTTCCGTCTATCTGGTACTCGTTGCGGTCTGTTATCGCTATGAAGTTATTGAGCTTCATCTTGCTTGCGAGCATGGCAGATTCCCATATCTGCCCTTCCTGACTCTCGCCGTCTCCGATGAGGCAGAAGGTATTATAGCCCCTACTCTCTTGCTTTTGCGCTATCGCAATGCCGACGGCGGCAGAAAAGCCCTGTCCTAACGAGCCTGTCGTCATGTCTATGCCGGGAGTTCTATCCATATGGCAGTGAGAAGGCAACGTCGTGCCGTTTTTGTTGAGCGTGTTCAAAAGCTCCCTATCAAAATATCCTCTGTTGGCAAGCGCCGCATATACCGCAGGTCCGCCGTGTCCCTTGCTGCATACGAAGACGTCTCTATCCGCCTTTCTCGGGTCGCTTGGGTCGATGCGAAGCTCGGAAAAGTAAAGCGCAGTCAATATCTCTACTATCGAGAGGCATCCGCCTAAGTGCCCTACGCCTATCGAGCCGATAGACGAAAGCGTATCTATCCTTATCCTTTTTGCTACGTCGTTCAAGTTCATTTTTGCACCTCTTTTTGTCTGTGTTCACGCTTATTTTAGCATTAAAAAATCCGCAATCAAACAGATTGCGGATAATTATTTAATCATTTAATAATTAGGTTAAGGGTTTTCGTGATTTTTGGGATATATGGGTGTTTTTCAAAGCGATCATTAAGTCCCGTCGTTTATGCACCCGAGACACCCTTATACGCAAAGAGGGAGATCTTTAAGAATCACGGCTATTTTGCGGTGAAGCCTATAGTCGTCATGAAGGTATCGAACGCCGCTTTTCCCGTATCGTTTGGCTTGAATACGGCGGTATTTATCAGGATATTCCTGCAAGTGTTGTTGACATAATCGGTTACGAGCTTTTTGGCACTGTCTATCGAAAGCTGGCTTCCGTTTTCAAATATAAGTCTCTCTATCATGCCTGCGTGGACCTTCATATCGTCGGGAAGCTCGGTGTAGACGTATTTTTTCTTGCCGCAGAGGAACTTCTCTATCTCTTTCATCTGCCTTGAAAGCCTTGCAGGGAGGATGAACAAGCCCATTGCCTCGATAAGTCCTATGCCCTCTTTCTTGATGTTGTGGTACTGCGGATGAGCGTGGAAGATGCCCTCGGGGTACTTCTCGTTGCAACGGTTGTTGCGGAGTATGAGATCGAGAACGTATTTGCCGTCAGCTATTCTTGCGATAGGCGTTACCGTGTTGTGCTTTGCGTCCGTTTCGGCTATCAGGTCTACGCTTTCGTCGGAGTAGCCCTCGTATTTTTCCAAGACGTAGGTCGCAAGCCTTGCGACTTCCTTTCTGTCAGTTCCCTCTAAGTGAACGACTGAGTTATACCACTCTGTTACGGAGACGTCTACGCCCTCGAAGCCGTCTATTTTATACTCTTTCCTCGGCTTTGCGAAGTGAAGAGGCATCAAGTGTCCGCCGCCCTGATAGTGCTCGTGATTCAAGATACTGCCGCCTACTATCGGGAGGGGCGCATTGCTGCCTACGAAATAGTCGGGGTAGAAATCTACGAAGTCGAACAGCTTTTCAAACGTGCCTGCGTCCACTTTCATATAGGTATGAGTGGTGTTTATCGCAATGCAATGCTCGTTGTAGTATTGGTAGGGAGAGTATTGGAGTATCCAGTCCTCGCCGTTTAGCTTTATTCCGATAGTTCTGATATTCTGCCTCGGCGCTTTGGTGGCAGTTCCCGCAAAGCCCTCGTTCTCTACGCAGAGCGCACACTTGGGATACGCCGTATTGCCGCTGTCGTTGAGCTTTTTGGCAATATCCTTGTTATTCAGCTCGGGCTTACTTAAATTTATCGTGATCTCGAGGTAATTTTCGGGGAAATCCGCACGCCAGCCTATATTTCTGTCTACCGCAGTCTTCTGTACGTAGTTATTCTTTATCGAAAGGTCAAACAGGTACGCAAAAGCGGACTCTCTATCCTCTTTATATAAAGCGTAGAACTTTTCCTCTACCTCCGACGGAGGGGGCGTTAAAAGTCCGAATACGGCGCATACGTAGTTGTTTACTACCGACTCGTCGCAAAGAGCGTTTGCTTTTATATACTCCGTGAGCTTTTCGGTGAACTTATCGGGGACTTTCATCTCCTCGATCGCTTTTTTATCTATCTCACCGTCGTAACGGTCGGAAATTTTAAGCTTATCCATAAGGAGGTTCCTTATATAGTTCTCGTCTCGCTTCTTTAAGCCCAAATGATATTCTCCGTAGTAAAGCAACTCTTCTAACGTCTTTTTCATACAAGTACCTTTCCTTTTATCTTTTTCGTAACTATATTTTATCATAACACTATTTTCTTATTCAATCAAGCAATTTTTTGCCAAGAAAACGCTTTATGCGTATTGTTTTTGAAGTATTGATGTGCTATAATTATCTTTAATTAAGCTATATTTTTGAAGGACGGAAAAATTATGTACGACGACATCAAAAAATTGGGTTTTGGCCTCATGAGGCTTCCGAAAACTCCTGACGGCAAGGAAGATATTGAAAAGGTCGCTGAAATGGTAGACCTCGCATTATCAAACGGATACAAATACTTCGACACCGCTTACGTTTATGACAACGGACTTTCGGAAGAGTGCGTTAAGGAGGTCTTGACTAAGCGTTACGACAGAAACGAGTTTTACGTCGCCACTAAACTCCCCTCTTGGGAAATGAAGGAAAAAGCAGACCGTCAGAGAATATTTGACGAGCAGCTTGAAAGAACGGGTTTAGAATACTTTGACTTTTATCTTCTTCACGCTATCGAAAAAGACAGTCTGCCTATCTACGACGACTTGGACGCCTGGGCTTTCTGCGAGGAGAAAAAGCGTCAGGGACTTATCAAAAACTTCGGATTTTCGTTCCACGACACGGCGGAAGTGCTCGACGAGATACTTTCTAAGCACGAGGACGTCGATTTCGTTCAGCTGCAATTAAATTACATCGACTGGGAGCACGAGAGCATCCAATCAAGGCTTTGCTACGAGACGGCTCGCAAGCACGGCAAGAAGATAATCGTCATGGAGCCTGTCAAGGGCGGACTTCTTGCTAATATCAACAGCGACGCCGCTGACGTTTTCGGCGAGTTTGACAAAAACACCTCGTCTGCTGCTAAGGCGTTGCGCTTCGTCGGTACGCTGGACGGCGTTCTGACGGTGCTTTCAGGTATGTCTACGTTAGACCAGATGAAAGAGAACATCAAAACGTTCGAGTCCATTTCTCCGTTAACCTCAGACGAACGGGCTATTTACGCAAGGGTTGCCGAAAAGCTTCTTTCCATTAAGTCTATCCCCTGCACCGCTTGCAAGTACTGCGTTGACGGTTGCCCGAAAAAGATCTCTATACCGACGATGTTCAGGCTATTCAACGACAGCGTTGCCTTCCCCAACGACAGCTTGAATAAAGGCAAGTACGCCTACACTACGAGCGAGCTTGGTGCAAAAGCCTCGGACTGCGTTGCGTGCGGTAAATGCGAATCCGTTTGCCCTCAGAAGTTACATATCAGGGAGCTTTTGAAGGAAGTAGCAGAAAAATTCGAGTAAAAAATAAAAAAATTAAAGGCAAGTCATCGACTTGCCTTTTTTTGTTACCAATCTTCTTTTACGGAGAGCTTTATATCGGAATAAAACTCCTTGTACTTTTCCTTGTAGTCTTTCTTGCGGCTGTTTTCGTAGTCCTCTCTCATCTCTTCTTCGGAAATGCCGTCCTCGTCTAAGCGTTCGGAAAGGCGCAATGCTTCAAGCTTGTTCATATTATATTTTCCTCACTTGCTCACTCGTTTACTCTTATTAGAACGTGGAACGCCTTATTACCCTTTGACGACTCCTTTTTCAATATGAACGCATCGCACGCCGCAAAAAGATCCGAAGCCTTTGCGTAGCCGTAGTTCGCCGCATCCATATCGGAATATAGCTTGGTCAAGCGGTTATACACCTCGGAAAAGTTTGCATAGCCGTCGTCGCCCGATATTTCGTCGATAATATTCATCGCCGCATCTATCTTGTCGTGCTCTAAGCTCCTCGTCTTTCTGTTGACGTTTCTCGTCTTGGCGGGCGTTTGCGGATTTGCCTTGTTTGCCGAGGATTTGGCGTTCTTATCCGCCTTTTTCTCGCTCTTTTCCTCGTCGCTTCCCGAGATAACGTCAAGGTACACGAACTTGTCGCATACTCTGACAAGAGGCTTTGGAGCTTTTTTCTCGCCCATGCCGATAACGTAGTTGCCGTCCTCTCGCATACGGGTGATAAGTCTCGTAAAATCGCTATCTGACGACACTATGCAAAAGCAGTTGACGGAGTCCGAATACAATATATCCATTGCGTCGATGATGAGCGCAGAGTCGGACGAGTTCTTGCTCGTCGTGTTCTGGAACTGCTGAACGGGCATCAATGCGTATTCCGATATCGGAGTCTTCCACCTCGACATGCTTTGATTCGTCCAGTCGCCGTATATGCGCTTGAACGTTACGTCGCCGTATTTCGCAAGCTCGTCGAATATCGACTTCATGTAGCTTTGCGAGACGTTCTCGGCGTCGATAAGCAGTGCAATTTTATATATCTTTCCCTCTTCCATAGCGTCGTTTACCTTGAGTGTTGTCGGTCTAGTCTTCATTTATTCTTATAAAGGCTTGACGTCGACCTTTATCTTTGCCGCAACGTCGGGCATGAACTTGACCTCTACCTCGTATAAGCCTACGTTCTTGATGCTGTCCTTCAACACGAGCATCTTTTTGTCTATCTCAAAGCCTGCTTTGTTGACTGCATCCGCTATCGCCTGAGAGGTTACCGAGCCGAATACCTTGCCCTTTTCGCCGCATTTGACGAAAACGTCTACCGTGATGCCGTTTATCTTGTTCCTTGCCTCTATCGCAAGACGCTTTTTCTCCGCATCCTTGAACGCCTCGGTCTCTTTCTTTATACGAATGGAATTTATCCCCTCGGAGGTTGCCTCTTTCGCAAGACCGTTCTTGAAAAGATAGTTTCTTGCGTAGCCGTCGCTTACTTCCTTTATCTCCTCGGCCTTGCCGAGTGCTTTTACGTCCTTCAAAAGAATTACTTTCATAAGTCTCACTCCTTTTTGATTTAATTTTATCGTGATTGGCTCTTTTTGTCAAATCGTTTTATCGGTATATTTTCCTTTTCTTCGTCGCATAATACTATCAAAACCCAAAAGGAGTGTTTTTTATGGACAAAAACAAATTGAGTTGCTGCGTTGAATCGTGTAAGTTCAACGAAAAAGGCTGTAGATGCACGAAGGACAGCATCAGGATCACTAACTGCAAGAAAGAAAAGACCGCACATTATTGCGACGACTATCAGGAAGAGTAAAAGGAGTTATTAGCTAATTATTCGGGGAGGCTTTTTGAAGGTTTCCCCAATACATTTTGTTATGAGCGGTTTACGCTGCCCGAGATTCCGAAATAGCACCGCCTTGCGCTTTTGCGTTTTTAACGCAAAAGTTCGACAAGCTTTAGATACAGCGAGCAGCGTGCGGTTTTAGTGGGTAGTAAGGGTTTTGACAATCCCTCAGTCATTGCGTTCCGCAATGACAGCTCCCTTTACACAAAGGAGCCTTTAATATGGTTGGATTTTTTATTGAAAAAGCATCGGTATCCCAAGGCCATATTGTGTTTTTTTGTTGATTGTTAGGCGTTTTGCCAACAAAAAAAGGTAAATTATTAAAAACGGGCGACTTTTTGTCGCTCGTTTTGTTTTTTGTTTGTTGGCAATTTTTGGTGTTTGTTTTGCTGATTCTCCGTTGCGTTTTTTTATTAAGCAACACCGTGTCGTGATCTTTGACGTTGCAAAACGAACTATTTCGTCAAAAATTTAAGTATTTCGGCGTTGAAGGCTTTTGGGGAGTTATA
>CAYOSU010000006.1:0-97821 GCA_964406735.1 uncultured Clostridia bacterium
GGCAAGAGATTTTCAACTCGGCATAAGAGATTATTTTGCAGAATAAAATTGCAAATAACAAAGGACTAAGCGGCAACGCTCAGGGTGAATAAGGAAGTATTTTAGAAAATGCGGTGTAACCTCGCAAAGGCTTCTTTTGTATTGGTGAAACATTTTATCATAAAAATGGTGAGCAAGCTATACTTGTAAATGATAAAGGGTATCTTGATTATAATGGTGTTGTTGAATCAATGCATGAAATTGCTGCAAAAATGATGAATGGCAGTAGAAGGGTTAATGCATTTGATTATATGTATGTAAAGCGTGCTGGAAAGCTTGTATCTATTGATGAAGTTCGAGATAATTATAGAAAAACTCTATGGTGTTACACAAAAAGATATTGATGAACATACTAAGAGGTATGATGATGTTGTGAGAACATTAGCGTTAAGATAAAAATTCCAGTTGAGGTGTAGAGAATGGATTACAAAATAGAAGCGTTGAATATTCTGTTAAATGAAGAATGTTTATTGCAGAGATATTATCCGCTAATTCAGTACAAAAATATTTTATTACAAAATTTCTTCAATAACGGATTTTTTTCAAAGGCAGATTGTTTATCACTCTCGGATGAAGCATTGATTCAAATGGGGCTACCTGACGCTGATATGGTACAACTATTTCGTTTATTTTTGAACATGTATGATGTGAAATCGAGCAAAATGAAGGAAATAAAGAAGGTAATTGAAAACGAAGAGGAAAAAATATTATTTCAACAACTGTACCTTTTACCTGGTGTAAGAGCGGTGAGGGCAAGGCTTTATGCGTCTGCAGGTTATACAGATTTATTTGAAATAGCAGCTGCATCTCCTGAACAGATAATATCCGATACTACAAGAGTGATTATACAAAACAAGTTGGATATAAAGGTACCGCTTCTCAAGGAAGTGAGAACGCATATTGCTGTGGCAAAGGTGCTAACAGAATATAAGATTGATAGCTAGGCTTCATGTTATGAATAGATTACTAAAACCTAATGGTTCAATTTGTGTGATTTCTGGAATGCAATCAATTTATGAAATAGGTTCGATTTTGAGAGAACTTGGATTTTGGGTTATTAATGATATAGTGTGGCAATAAAGCAATCCAACACCTAATTTTGGAGGTACGAGATTAAATAATAGTCATGAGACATTAATTTGGGCAACAAAAAGCAAAAAGTCAAAATTAACATTTAATTATAAAACAAGAAAGTTTTTAAACAATGGCAAACAAATGGGCTCTATTTGGACATTCCCAGTTTGCTCTGGAAATGAAAGATTAAAAAATGAACAGGGCGAAAAAGTACACAATACGCAAAAACCTGAGGCATTACTTTATAGGCTTCCTCATCGGTAAGATAAAAATAAAATTTACTCATACAAAAATCACTTCCGTATTCACAATTTCAGTTGCTCGGTTACGGATATTATTCATCTTTCGTACCCAATCCATAGGCAAAGTTGCTTTCAAATTTTCTGTAACATTCTCTTTCTCGGCAAGTGATTTTACCGTCTGTTCAAACAATTTTTCTGCTTGAATTTCGATATCTGCAAGGTAATTATCAAGTGTTCCGGTAGTCGTCAAATTATAATATCTGACCTTGTGATGCTCTTTAAGATACCGTCTGTGTCGTTCGCCCCATACACCGATTTCATAATCGCTATCGTTTGGCAATGTAACGCAAGGTAATTTATAATCGCCCTGCATTTCGTACTGTACATCTTGTTGTTCAAATAATGTTTTCATAATGAACCTCCTTGATTTTGATGTGTTAATTATAAATCAAGTCGAATCAAAAGACGAATGTGCGGATTTTATTGCAAAAGAAAAAGGCTCTGACCTTCTAAGTCAAAGCCTAATTTCTTCCCTTTGCAATGCCACAGATGTATAAGTTTTCTATACTGCCTTATCAACCCGTAGCAAACGCTTAGTCCCTTTTATTTTTCTTCTTTGTCAATTAAACAAACGCCATTGTATTATTTTTACGTCTACACAATAATAGCAGCTGTCGTTTATTCGCTGTATATGGTCTCCATGTTCAATATCGACGTAAAGCTTTAATTCTCGTCCATCCTTCAAAAACAACGTATAACAATAGCTTCCGTTTTCCAAGTAATCGTTACCCATAAAAAGACATTGAATACTTCTTATCCAGTTCCGCTTAACTTTTACTTTCGATAGATTCGTCATAAACTCCGTCGTCTGATCTTCCGTCAATATGCGAACGTCCTTTTCGCCCCAGCCGCTTGTTTCAACCGCACATTCAATACATTCGACTTCCGAAATATCGACGTTATATTCGGAAAAGACCTCGAAGAAGTCATTTTTGAAAGGAAGTAAAGCTCCCCACGGACACATAATATTTATGCATAGCCATATCGCAAAAAATATTGATAGAATAATTGCAAGTAGCTTTTTATCCGTCATGTTTAGCCCTCCTTATTTTATCTTTACGTGTAAAACGCATTTATGTCGCCGATACACCCTTGTAATGGATATTTATGGATATAAATCATCATATTTTCCGTATGGAATATGACCGTTAAAGTATTCACCTCCGTTTATACGCTGATGTAGTGGGTAGAGAAATTCTAAATATAACACTTTACAACTGCCGTCTTTTTTGTGAAAGACTACTTTGTAGATTCCTCCGCTCCCGATATTATAAGTTTCGTTGAAAAAGAACAATTCAATGGGGATTATCCAATTCGCTCGCACTCTACTTTCTTCGAGTTGTTCCATGTATTTTTCAGGAGCGGATAATATGTGGCTGACATATCTGTGTTCTACGCCGACCAATTCTCCTGCTTCTATGTAATCTATCTCTTCAATCGGAATATCGTATTCGGGAAAAACCTTGAAGAATTTCCGACTTGGTAAAAATGCCAATTTGGGGAAATATGCATAGAAGCCAAAGAACATTGTCAAAAAAATAATGATAACTATACTTAGTATTATCGTTGTCTTAATCTTCTTTTTCATACTTATGCCCACGAATGATTTAATGCGAAATAATTATATACATTCACATTAGATATAATTATGGAGGCGAATTTATATGGATCGTACGAATTGGGATTGTTTTCATCATACGTATCTTTCCATCCCATATGCGCATAGTATCTATTATTACTGTCATATCCATACACAACAACATCGTGGAAATTATTGGTTTTTTCTGCTCCACCGTCCGTATAAGTATATGTCAACATCGTTAAAATCACAGGATTTCCGCCATTTATTATTTTCTTTATTTCGGGTGCGGAATTATACCCCGGACCGACTTTTTGATATATTCTGCTTCCTACGGCGGTAGTACAATCGTTAATAATATAATCTGATATCGTATCGCTAATTTCATAAGCTCCCATCGGATAGCCATTGCCGAATGTTATCCCTGTCAAAAGATGAGGATACACTAAAAGCAAATAATCGTGGAAAATTTGAGTTGTTCCTATTGTTTTGCCGTTGCTATCAACTACGACAAACGATGATTGCGTTATTATGTCGTCATCGATAAGCTTGTCATAAAAACCGAGCAAAATACATATTGCTACAATTCCGCAAGTGCCGTTTGTATTGTTTGGGAATTCTGTTAACAATGCAAGACTTAAGTATTCTTTAATAAGCGTAAATCCATATCCTCCTTGCACTGTCTTATTAGGATCGGGGGAAGATGGGAAAGAGGCTCTCGTTTGAACGGAAGATTCCTTTATGTAATGCTCTGCGTCAATGGAAAAAGCCGCTCCCGTTAGGTTCGTTTTTGATATACTTTCGTCTGTTCTTAAGTGTCTTACGTTTGCGTTGGCACTTCTTGTTACAGGTTCAATAAAGTATTCTCCTATTCCGCAATAATACTTTGTTCCCGACTCCCCGTAATACGGTGAATTGGTTGCGTATGAACCCTCTATAAATATACTTGCGTTTTCGTTAAAGCTATATATAGCATAACCGCTTGGAGATAACTCATATAGCTTAAACGTATTACCCGCAAAGTCCGTTATTGTCTCTTGAGATATTATACTTTGTCCTTCTTGTATGAAATCGTGAATATCTTCATGTTTATAATTATCTTCGGCAAATGCCGTGGTTACAGGTGATATGCCTGTTATTATCATAATAAGGGATAACGTTAAAGTTATAATGGTAGTAAGTTTCTTATTCATCTTTTTTCTCCTTTTTAATAAAATTACGAAATATGCTTTGGCTATTATCTACCTATCCCAAAAAAAAGGGGAAAATTATCATAACGTTTTCTTTGGACTCACCTCCTTATCTTTAATATTTGCCTACGTTTCACAACAAATCGATCAGCGTTATTTAATTTGTATAAGTATTTTACTATGGCGTATATGCCTATTCTTTTAATATTCGGTTGACGTTTCTTAAACCTAATCTTTTGAGACTGATTATTTGGTATTTCTCTATCTCATATTGACTCTTCCACTTAATTAACACCGCAGGCGTTAAACAAGGCTCTTATTCTTTAATATTTTCTTATTATTGTTGCGATTTTGCGACAAAAGTTTTAATTTTGTCCTTATTGTAGTATTATTCTATCATAGCGTATAGGCCCTGTCAATACTAACATTTGAAATACTACACGCTGTTGCAAAACCGACAACCTGTCGGTTTCGTGGAACAATAGTGTTCCACGACGAAGCTTGTATAGAGCTCGTGCCTTGTGCAAAGAATAAGTCGCTGTACTTTGAAATCTTCTACAACGCCCGTCTCAATATGAACGAGGTTCGTTATACATTTTTTATATACCGTTATACAAAATTGGTATTTTTAAACGCTTGCGATTCGGGGCTTTAATTGATATAATTGTATCGATACCAAAGGAGCGAATGAATTATGAGAAAATTCCCTAAACCGGTTGCCACGAGGCTTCCTATTTACCTTCACATTTTGCGGAGCGAGAGCGCAAGCGACAGCAAGTACGTCTCATCTGCCTCGATTGCGAAAGCAGCGGGACTTGGCGAGGTGCAGGTCAGAAAGGACCTCGCACTCGTGAGCGGAAGCGGCAAGCCGAAGCTCGGGTATATTCGCTTGGATCTCATAAACGACCTCGAGAACTGCCTCGACTGCGCAAGAGAGAAAACCGCCGTCGTCATCGGCGCAGGAAAGCTCGGCAAGGCGCTGCTTTCCTACGAAAACTTCTCGGAGTACAACATCTCCGTCAAAGCCGCTTTCGACGTCAACGAGGAAAAGTTCGCCGACGATTATCACGGCAAGCAAATCCTTTCGCTTGACTTGCTCGAAGAGTACTGCAAGGCGGAAAACGTCGAGATCGCTATCATAACGGTGCCTGCAAGTGCGGCACAAGAGGTCGCAGACAAGCTCATCGATATCGGGATACGCTTCATTTGGAGCTTTGCTCCGACAAGGCTTAAAGTACCCAAGGACGTCGCCTTGAAGGAAGAAAATATCGTTGCTTCACTCGCAGTTTTGGCTGCTAATATATAAACTAACATACGGAGGAAACCAAAATGGAAGAAAAAGTGTACGGAATAGTAGACAGCGTTGAGGCTTTGGAAAAAGCTATCGCACGCGTCAAGAAAGCTCAGGAAGAGTTCTCTAAGTATTCCCAGGAACAAGTTGACAAGATCTTCTTCGCCGCAGCATGTGCTGCCGACAAAATGAGAATACCTCTCGCAAAGATGGCTGTTGCAGAAACGGGCATGGGCATCGTCGAGGACAAGGTCATCAAAAACCATTATGCCGCAGAGTATATCTACAACGCTTACAGAGACGTTAAGACGTGCGGCGTTATCGAAGAGGACAAGGCGTTCGGCATCAAAAAGGTAGCAGAGCCTATCGGTCTCGTTGCCGCAGTTATACCTACAACCAACCCGACCTCTACCGCTATCTTCAAGACGCTTATTTGCCTCAAAACGAGAAACGGTATCATCATAAGCCCTCACCCGAGAGCTAAAAACTCTACGATCGCCGCTGCAAAGGTGATACTCGAAGCCGCTGTCAAAGCAGGTGCGCCTGAGGACATCATTTCCTGGATCGACGTTCCCTCACTTGAAATGACAAACCTCCTCATGAAAGAGGCTGACATAATTCTCGCAACCGGCGGCCCCGGCATGGTAAAAGCTGCGTATTCGAGCGGAAAGCCCGCTCTCGGCGTTGGTGCAGGCAATACGCCCGCTATCATCGACGACTCTGCCGACATCGTGCTCGCCGTCAACTCTATCATCCATTCCAAGACGTTCGATAACGGCATGATCTGCGCTTCCGAGCAGTCCGTTATCGTGCTCGACTCCGTATACGAGCAAGTGAAAGAGGAGTTCTCCGCAAGAGGATGCTACTTCCTCAATCCCGAAGAGACCGAAAAGGTCAGAAAGACAATCATAATAAACGGCGCACTCAACGCTAAGATCGTAGGACAGAAAGCCGCTACTATAGCAAAGCTTGCCGGCGTAACCGTTCCCGAAAGCACAAAGATAATCATCGGCGAGGTCGAGAGCGTAGAGCTTGCAGAAGAGTTCGCACACGAAAAGCTCTCCCCCGTTCTTGCTATGTATAGAGCAACCGACATCAAGGACGCTTTCGCAAAGGCAGAGCACCTCATCGCCGACGGCGGATACGGACACACATCCTCTATTTATCTCAATCCTCAGACGAGAAGCGAAGTTCTCGACGAGTTCCAGGAGAGAATGAAGACCTGCAGAATACTCGTCAACACGCCCTCTTCTCAGGGCGGCATCGGAGACCTTTACAACTTCAAGCTCGCTCCTTCCTTGACTCTCGGCTGCGGAAGCTGGGGCGGAAACTCGATTTCTGAAAACGTAGGAGTAAAACATCTCATCAATATCAAAACAGTTGCGGAAAGGAGAGAGAATATGCTTTGGTTCAGAGCACCTGAAAAGGTCTATTTGAAGAAGGGCTGCTTGCCCGTAGCTCTTGACGAGCTTAAGACCGTCATGGGCAAGAAGAAATGCTTCGTCGTAACGGACGAATTCTTATACACTCACGGCTATACAAAGCCTATCACCGATAAGCTCGACGAGCTCGGTATCGCTCACACGACGTTCTTCAACGTCGCTCCCGACCCGACGCTTGCATGCGCAAAGGAAGGCGCAAAGCTCATGACCGCCTTCCAGCCCGACTGCATCATCGCTCTCGGCGGCGGTTCTGCTATGGACGCAGCAAAGATCATGTGGGTCCTTTACGAGCATCCCGAGGTTGACTTCCTAGACATGGCAATGCGCTTCATGGACATCAGAAAGAGGGTATATACCTTCCCGAAGATGGGCGAAAAGGCTTATTTCGTAGCCATCCCGACCTCCGCTGGAACGGGCTCTGAGGTTACTCCGTTTGCCGTCATCACCGACGAGACGACGGGCGTTAAATACCCCTTGGCTGACTACGAGCTTCTCCCCGATATGGCTATTATCGACACCGACTTCCATATGTCCGCACCTAAGGGACTTACGGCAGCAAGCGGTATCGACGCAGTAACCCACGCACTCGAAGCTATCGCTTCTATGATGGCTACCGATTATACCGACGGTCTTGCCCTCCGTGCGCTCAAGATGATATTCACCTATCTCCCCAGAGCTTACGAGAACGGTCAGACGGACGTAGAGGCAAGAGAGAAAATGGCTAATGCGGCTACTATGGCAGGTATGGCGTTCGCAAACGCATTCCTCGGCGTATGCCACTCTATGGCACACAAGCTCGGTGCGTTCCATCATCTCCCGCACGGCGTCGCAAACGCGCTTATGATCGACGAGGTCATCCGCTTCAACTCCTCCGAAGTTCCCACCAAGATGGGTACGTTCTCGCAGTACGACCATCCGCACACCCTCGCAAGATACGCAGAGGTTGCAGATTATCTCGGACTTAAGGGCGTAACGGACGAAGACAAGGTCGAAAACCTCATCAAGACTATCGACGAGCTTAAAGCTAAAGTAGGCATCAAGAGCACTATCAAGGAATACGTTCCCAACGAGCAAGACTTCCTCGATCGCCTCGACGACATGATAGAGCAGGCGTTCGACGACCAGTGCACCGGCGCAAACCCGAGATATCCGCTCATGAGCGAAATAAAAGACATGTATCTCGCTGCTTATTATGGAAAACCTCTTGCAGAAAACAAACCTTTGCTTTATAATATAGACGACGTAAGCGCAAAGGACGAAGTCAAGAGCACTTATAAGAAGAGCAGCCGCAAGTAATCAGGAGGATGGTAGTATGAATTTAGACAGAATAATTGCCGTAAGGAACAATAAGACTATATATCGCGACGGCGAAGATTGCATAAAGGTATTCTCAAACGACTTCCCGAAAGCCGACATCCTCAACGAAGCACTCAATCAGGCTCGCGTTGAAGAGACCGAGCTTGACATCCCCAAGATCAAAGCGGTAACATCTATCGACGGCAAATGGGCGATAGTTTCCGACTTCGTGAAGGGTAAAACGCTTGACAAGATCATGCAGGAAGACCCCGACAACAAGGAAAAATATCTCAACCTTTTCGTAGACCTTCAGATAAAGATGCATTCGCAGAAATGCCCTCTCCTTTTCAAGCTTAAAGACAAGATGAACAGGAAGATCTCACAGGCCGATCTCGACGCTACGACGAGATACGACCTTCACACGAGGCTCGAGGGCATGCCTAAGCACACAAAGCTTTGCCACGGCGACTTCAACCCCTCTAACATCATAATCGCAGAGGACGGAACGCCTTACATTCTCGACTGGTCGCACGCAACTATCGGAAACGCTTCTGCTGACGTAGCAAGAACTTACCTGCTCTTCTGGCTCAACGGAGATATCGAGGGCGCAAAGAGATACCTCGACCTTTTCTGCGAGAAGACGGGCACGGCTAAGCACTACGTAGAAAAGTGGATGCCGATCGTTGCCGCATCGCAGTCCGTCAAGGGCAATGCAAAAGAGAGAGAGTTCCTCCTTTCTTGGGCAAACGTCGTAGATTACGAGTAAATTTTTAAGGAGACACCTATGAAGATCACCGTTTGTATCGGCAGTTCCTGCCACATCAAAGGCTCAAGACAGATCGTCGAGCAGCTTCAGTACCTTATCAAAGAAAACGGTCTTGACGACAAGATCGAGCTTGGCGGAACGTTTTGCATGGGCAAATGCGGACAAGGCGTCTGCGTAACGGTCGACGAAGAGCTTTTCTCGCTGACACCCGACACCGTTACCGACTTTTTCAAGACAGACGTTCTCCCGAGGGTAAAATAATGATATTCGTGCAAATATGCGTCGGCAGCTCCTGCCACCTTAAAGGCGCACCCGAGATCGTCGAGCTTATGAAAAAAAGCATCGAGGAAAATCACCTTGAAGAGGAGATCGTACTGTCCGGTAGCTTTTGTATGGGTAAATGCAACCGCATAGGCGTTACCGTAACGGTAAACGACGAGGTCTATCCCGGCGTTACGAAAGAGACCTACCCTGCGTTTTGGAATGAAAAGATAGTGCCTGCGCTAAACGCAAGCAATAAATAAGTAGCTTTTGGAGCGACGAGCCGCCTGTTTTTCAGCAACGACGCTCGGTCGCTCCTAAACATTATATTAAAGACAAATTTATACGTACTATTTTGCGATCTAATGCTCTTTTGCCCACAAAACCAGCAAACTGATCGAAAAATATATACATTGAAATATTCAGATAGGAGAAAAAGCCAATGTCAGACTGCTTGACCTTGAAAAAATCCAACTGCAAAAACTGCTATAAGTGCATAAGACACTGTCCCGTCAAGTCAATTCGCTTTTCGGGAAGTCAGGCTCATATAATAGGCAACGAGTGCATCCTTTGCGGACAGTGCTTCGTCGTATGCCCACAGAACGCAAAAGAGATAAGGAGTGAGACCGAAAAGGTCAAAGTCCTCATCCAGTCGGGCGATCCGGTATACGTAAGCTTAGCACCCTCCTTTATCGCAAACTACGAGGGCATAGGCATAAACGGTATGCGCACAGCGCTCAAAAAACTCGGCTTTGCCGACGTAGAAGAGACCGCAATAGGCGCAAGCATTGTTAAAAAGGAGTACGATAGAATACTCGAAGAGGACAACCGCGACATCGTCATCTCCTCTTGTTGCCATTCAATAAATCTCCTCATCCAAAAATACTTCCCCAACGTCCTTCCCTGCCTTGCGGCAGTCATGTCCCCCATGCAGGCACACGCTATGGAGATCAAAAAGCGCACTCCTAACGCTAAGGTCGTATTTATCGGACCGTGCGTTGCAAAAAAAGACGAGGCTGAGTATTACGAGGGCATCGTTGACGCCGTTCTTACATACGAAGAGCTTACCAAATGGCTAAATGACGAAAACATCACTCTAATCCCCGATATGGACGAGAACGACAACACCAAGTCGAGATTCTTCCCGACGAACGGCGGCGTTTTGAAAGCCATGGAAAAGAAGGCTTCCGATTACACATACATAAGCATTGACGGCACTGCAAACTGCATAGCCGCCCTCAAAGACATCGAAAACGGACTTATCCACAAGTGCTTCATAGAAATGTCGGCTTGCGCAGGTAGCTGTATCGGCGGACCTGTTATGGAAAAATATCACCGTTCGCCAGTCAAGGATTATATGTCAGTCGCTTCTTATACTGGCACGAAAGACTTCGAGATAGCTCAGCCGGAAAGCGTTGCACTTCAAAAGAGCTTCGTTCCTATCGAGAAAAAGTACGCAATGCCTGCCGAATATGAAATAAGCGCAGTTCTTCGCGAAATGGGCAAGTTCAAGCCCGAGGACGAGCTTAATTGCGGCTCTTGCGGCTACGATTCATGCCGTGAAAAAGCCATTGCGATAATTCAAGGCAAGGCAGAGATTTCGATGTGTCTTCCTTACCTCAAAGAGAAAGCCGAGAGCTTCTCGGATTGCATAGTAAACAATACGCCGAACGGCCTTATCGTCGTCAATGAAAAGCTTGAAGTACAGCAGATAAACAATGCAGCATTGAAGCTTATGAATATACGCTCTGCAGGCGACGTCGCAGGGTCTCCGATCGTCAGGATACTTGATCCTTTGCCGTTTATCAACGTAATGGACTCAAAGCGAGCAATACGAGACAAGAGAGTATATTTAGCCGAGTATAAAAAGTACATCGAAGAAACTATAATTTACGACCAGACCTATCACCTTCTCGTATGCATCTTAAGAGACGTTACCGACGAAGAGTCTGAAAAGGAAAAGAAAGAGAATATAAGCAAGCAGACCATTGAAATTGCAGACAAAGTGGTCGATAAGCAGATGAGGATCGTTCAAGAGATTGCATCGCTTCTTGGCGAAACAGCAGCAGAGACAAAGATTGCGCTTACTAAACTTAAGGAGTCCATCGATAATGAATGATTTTTACGTCGATATAGGCTTCAAGAGCATAAATCACGACGGCGAGCAGCTTTGCGGCGACCACGTAGAGATCGTAGAGCAAAACGAAAACTCAACCGTCGTCGTTCTTGCAGACGGATTGGGTAGCGGCGTTAAAGCGAGCATCCTTTCGACGCTCACCTCAAAGATAATCTCGACGATGATGGCGGAGGGGCTTTCTATCGAGGATTGCGTGCAGACCATCGCTGCAACACTCCCCATTTGTTCCGTCAGAGGAGTTGCTTACTCCACCTTTACCATAATACACATCATCGACAACAAGGAAGCCGAGATAATCCAATACGACAACCCACTCGTTTTCATGCTGCGCGACGGCAAAAACTACGACTACCCCAAGACCGAGATGCACATCGACGGCAAGACTATTTATAAGTCCGAGATAAAACTTCTCGAGGGAGACTTCTTCGTAGCTATGAGCGACGGTTGTACTCACGCAGGCATCGGAATGAGCTATAACTTCGGGTGGAAGAGGGACGACATCATCGACTTTATGTCAACGATAGCAAACGTCGGCTACACGGCAAAAACTTATGCTACCATTCTCATCGAGGAGTGCGACAAGCTATACGGCGGAAAGCCCGGCGACGACGCAACGGCATGCGTTCTGAAGGTAAGAGAACGAGTCCCTATGAATATACTCTTTGGACCGCCCTCAAACAGGGATGACGCAAACAGAATGATGTCCCTGTTCTTCTCAAAAGAGGGCAAACACATCGTTTGCGGCGGCACGACGTCCTCTATTGCGGCAAAATACCTCGGCAAACCCGTCAAAGCAAGCCTTTCATATATCGGCGGCGATGTCCCTCCGATTGCGGAAATAGAGGGTGTAGACCTCGTTACGGAGGGCGTTATCACCATCAACAAGGTGCTTGAATACGCAAAGGACGCACTCAACGAGAATGCGCTCTATGAAAAATGGAGCGTAGGGAGAGACGGCGCATGCCTCATTGCAAGACTTCTCTTCGAGGAAGCCACCGACATAAATTTCTACGTCGGAAGAGCGGTAAACCCTGCACACCAAAACCCCGATCTTCCCATTAACTTCAACATCAAGATGAATCTCGTCGAAGAGCTTTCGGCGTGCTTGAAGCAGATGGGCAAGCGTATCAAGGTCAGCTATTTTTAAGGAGCAGATATGAAAAAATTCGACACCAAAGTTCAATACTTAAAATACAAGGTCTTAAGAGAGGTCGCAAAGCAGGCTTGGGCAGACAGACTTCCCGAGGCGGCTTTCGACATACCAAAGACCATAATCCCCGGCAAGATTCCGACTATGCGCTGTTGCGTATACAAGGAGCGTGCGATACTTTCAGAAAGAGTCAAAATGGCTATGGGTGGCAGCAAGGATCATCCAAACGTCATTGAGGTCATCGACATCGCTTGCGACGAATGCCCAATGGGCGGTTACGAGGTTACGAATGCGTGCAGAGGCTGTCTTGCGCACCGTTGCGAAGACGCTTGCCGCTTCGGAGCGATCACTTTTGACGCAAACCACGTCGCCCATATCGATAAGACTAAGTGCAAAGAGTGCGGCGCTTGCTCGAGAGTATGCCCTTACAGTGCGATCCACAACTACAAGCGTCCGTGTGAAACGGCTTGCAAGATCAAAGCGATCTCTATGGGCGAAGACAAGCAGGCTGTCATCGACGACAACAAGTGCATTGCTTGCGGCGCATGCGTTTATCAGTGTCCCTTTGGCGCAATAACGGATAAATCATACCTTCTTAACGTCATCGACCTTATCAAAAAGAGCGATAATAACCGCAATTTCAAGGTATACGCAGTCGTAGCGCCCTCTATTTCAAGCCAGTTTACTTACGCAAAGCTCGGTCAAGTCATAACAGGACTTAAAAAGCTTGGATTCTTTACGGTTATTGAGGCGGCACTCGGCGCTGATATGGTAGCAGAAGCAGAATCCCGCGAGCTTGCGGAAAAGGGCTTCTTGACAAGCTCCTGTTGCCCTGCGTTCGTGAGCTACGTCGAGAAAAACTTCCCCAAGCTCTTGCCTTTCGTTTCACACAACCTCTCGCCCATGGCGACGCTCGCTAAATACCTCAAAAAGCAA
The DNA here is from genome assembly GCA_964406735.1 of uncultured Clostridia bacterium. Taxonomy (GTDB): domain Bacteria; phylum Bacillota; class Clostridia; order Christensenellales; family CAMQZB01; genus CAYOSU01. The sequence continues at coordinate 13,464 of CAYOSU010000006.1, forward strand.
GAGCCTACCTGCAAAATAGTCTTCATAGGGCCTTGCACGGCAAAGAAAGCAGAGGTCCAAAAGGAATCCGTAAAACCATACGTTGACGTAGCGATGACATTCGAAGAGCTTCAAGCACTGTTTGACAGCAAGGATATCGACATAACAACCCTTCCCGAGGACGTTCTCGACAACGCATCGTATTTCGGCAGAATATTCGCTCGTAGCGGCGGACTTTCAGACGCAGTTGCACAAGGCTTGAAAGAGCAAGGACTTGACAAAGACTTTGAGCTTAAAGCGTGCTCGTGCGACGGCATAGAAGCGTGCAAGATAGCACTTTTGCAAAAGAGCAAGGGAAAACTCGACGCCAACTTTATCGAGGGAATGGCGTGCGTAGGCGGCTGTATAGGCGGCGCAGGATGTCTGACTCACGGCGAGAAAAACAAAGCCGAGGTCGACAAATACGGTATGGAGGCTTACGAGAAGACTATATCGGACGCAACCAAGCTCCTCAACAGAAAATAAGCAATTTATTACTGATATAATATCAAAGGACGCTGAAAACAGCGTCCTTTTTTATGTTCTTTTTGAAAGTATTACTTGACGGGTATTATCTTGATGTTTGAATATGATATTCCGTCTACTTCTTCGACGAGTACGGAGTATATCCCGGCAACATCCTCTTGCGAAAGCTCATCGGCTTTAACGATGACGTTAACGTTATCGTTTGAAGACGACATCGTAACTGCAACGTCCTCAAAGCCCTTTGCCTTGATAAGTCCTTCCAAAACGAGTTCCTTTTCCATGAGGTCGACTATATCCATCTTCTGCTCGGCAGCGGCGTTTACCGTTTCTGCCGCAAGGGACGTATTGCCGATTATTCCGTCGAGATATAACATCTCCTGTTCTCTCGTCGAAGTTCTCTCACTGCGATACTCGGTGAAGAAATTGCTCGATACCGGCGCATCGCCGCTGTCCTTGCCGTTTGCGAGCAATATGTTCAAATATGCCGTTGCCGCAAGAAGAAGTACCATACATATCGAGACTATGATTTTTTTCTTTTTTGACATTGAAATTACCTCCAAACAATCTTTTTTCTGTCAAATACTCCTTATGCGGAAAGGCATCGCTTGTTCTGCCGCCCGCCAAAGCTCTTTTGCAGTTCTTGAAGTATCTTATGCGCTAAAATGCTCCGTTATGACCCTTTTTGTCCGTATTCGGCTATTTTGTCCTTAGATAATTTTAATATCGCAGAAATCGCTTTTTTAACGTATTCTCTATCGCCGTTCTTTACCGAAAAAAGTGCGAAATACGCTTCTCCGTCGTAAGTATACACCTTGACGGTCGCATCTATCCCTTGTCGCAATAAAAACTCTTCAATGTCATTTTCGATGCTATCCGTCGCCTCAAAAGCCTCGAGATAAGTCTCGTGCGACGGAATATTAAATTTCCCGTTCTTAAAGGCCTCAATCATCTCTCCTATCGGAGAAAAAGCGATAACCGCAACCGCCACACCGACAAAAAACCGCACGCACTTCCTGAGTTTTCCGTCGGGAAGCACCGTTTCGCTCAAAAGAGCCATTGCGCTCGCCGCAAAAAGTCCGCTCAATACAGCTTTCATACTATGTGCCTCGTTGCTACTATAAGGACAAAGACCGTCTCTAAATACATTGCCGTAATACATAAAATTGCACTACCTATTATGTCAACGCTCTTTGCAACGCTCTCAATAAGGGCTGTTGCCTTCCCGTCCGAAAACGGTGACGCCACGCTCGCCGAAAGCTTCAACGCCAAGCCAAGTCCGTAGCACTTTATTATCGGCGAGAGCGCCGTTGAAATAAAAAGTATGAGCGCAGCAATGCCTACGGCGTTTTTTATCTCGACAGAGCATACGACCGCCATGTCGAGCCCGTCCTTGATATACGAGCCAACCACGGGAACAGTTTGCGAGAGGGCATATCTTGCCGCCTTATACGCCGCTCCGTCGCGACTTATCGTATAGCTTCCGGATATTGCAAGATACGCCGTGAAGACGATGACGGAAGCCGTCAATACGGTTTTTGCAAGATCTCCCGAAAACTGTGCTGCTTTTGTCATATCCACTTTATCGGACAGCTTTGAAAACAGCGAAGTCGCAAATGAAAATACCGCAAGGGGCTGTACGAGCTTTGACACAACGCCAGAGAATACGACCGACAAAAAATATGCTATCGGCTGAACGCTTAGCGCCGTATTTTCTCCACCGCCCGCAATAAGCAGCATCGTAAGAAAAGGAAAAGCCATCTGCATTTGATTGCCCATGATCTCAATTGCTTTTTCTGCCGCGTCGAACGCTTTTATCGCATAAACGCCGATCAGTGCAGACACAGACAGACTAAATGCAAGCCTTAACGCAGAAGATAACTCCTCAGACAAAAAATCGCCCTTTGCACTCCCGAAAACGCCGTATACAAGACACAACACTATCAGAACACCCACAAGGGGCGCAAACGCCTTTATATCGCTAAAAACAACTTCTAATAGCGCCGTTATCACGTTTTCGCCATCTATCTCACCCGTCAAAAGCCGTTTGCAGAACGACGAAAAACTCTCCTCGCCAAGACTTTCACCAACCGTCTCGAAAAACTCGTCGAATCCACTAAGGTCGTATTCGTCTATGCGTTTTTCAGGCAATATCTCCTCCGCATTGGCAACGCCTGGGAATAGCATACAGCAAGTAGCTATAACAAGCGCAATGGCTATCGTTTTTTTCATACGAGACCGATCACCATGTCGGCAAAGCTACTAAGCAGCGGCAAGCAGGAGGAAAATATAGCGATCTTTCCGTAAAGGCGCATCTTGTCCGCTATACCTTTTTCTTCTGCGCTTTCAAGTATGCTCGCCGCCATTTCGGCAATATAGGCTATTGCAATCATCTTACCGCAAGAGGCAACTACCTTGGCTTGCCCCTCAAACGCACTTAAAAGACTTTTAATCCTTTCGTAAACGCCGCTCGCCTCAGCCAAAATAATTGCAAGGAGTATCACTACAGCCGCAACAGATACGTAAACTGCGTACTCTTTTGAAACGCTTTTTACTGTAAGCGATACGAATCCTATTGCAAGCGCAACGGCGGCAAATCTCAATATAGACATAACAACACTTCCTTTATCTCGTCAAACAGGGTCGAGACGAGGCTTATCACCATCAAAAGCACGATGACGACTCCTGATATCGCCACCGCTTGCGCAACGTCATCCCTGTCCGCTTTTTTAAGAAGCATCGAAACGAATGTTACGATTATGCCTATGCCTGCTATTTTGAATATGATCTCAACGTCGTTATACATAAAATCTTTCTACTTTCGTCATAAAATGGCAATGGCGGCGATAATTCCTGCGAGAATCCCGACAAGCACCGCACATTTCTTTTTCTCCGCTGCCTTTGAGTACGCTGAGCGCAAAAGCCTTTCCACTCGCTCTTTTTCAGAAAGCACCCTTATCTCCTCGGATCCAGCGTCGCTTTTTCCGACACAAGCCAAAAATGCCGACACACTCTCGCGCTCTTCTTTTTTGAGGCCGTCAAGGCATTTTATTTTATCGTGCCGTCCGTAGACTGCTGATACAGTCTCCTTTGAATACCTCACGGCAAACAGAAGCTCTGCAAGAAAGTCAAGATAGCTTCGATAAAACCCTTCGCTTTTATCTATTCGCTTTGCCACCTCTCTTCCAAGCAAGGTAGCAAGCGAGATAAAAAGTGCACAAAATACCGTCTTCATTTAAGCTCTACTATCCTTTTCTCAAAGCGGTCTTCATTAGTGGTTAAGATCACGAGCCTATCAAAATATTTGCAGCAAGACTTTTTTATGCTCTCCTCGTCGTCGCCGAACGTTGTAGCAATAACCGAAAGGCCAAAAGCTTTTGCCTTGTCTACCACTGAAAAGGCCGTAACCTCGTCAAACGCAATATATCTGGGGCTTAGCCCCTTGACGCTCAATTCAAGAGCAAGCTCCTTTGGTATGAACGAAAAAATGTCGGCGTTTTGCCCAAGTGAGCGGCTGTCGAGCATAAGCTCGCCCTTTTCGTCAGCGACCGTAATAGCATACGGACACTTGGATGCCAAGGCTCTTAAAAAAGTCGTTTTGCCCGAGCATACTTTTCCTGCTATCAGAACAGACTGCCTTTTGCCATATATGTCGTCTGCAAGCTCCTTTGACACGCAATCAACGCTTTTGGGAAGCCTTATATTTATCGAAGTTACGTTTCTTATCCCCAAGAATTTGCCGTCCTCCGTTACTCCTCTTCCGCCAAGACTTATCTTCGCACCGTGATAGTTCAAAAAACCTTTGGTAAAGTTTTGCTCGAATGCGTAATACGAGCTCTCCGTAACGACCGAAATTGCCGTTTCAAGTGTCTCTTTGCTCGCAATCGCCTCTACTCCTCCGCGTTTATAAGTCTTATACGTTCCGTTTTTCAAATACTTTATCGGAAGATCGCGCCGAAGCCTTATCTCCTGAACGTCCTTTAAGTCAAGCACGATATTAAGCTCTTTCATTAACTTGTCTATCATGCTATTATAAATACGCATCCCTTGTCCGTATTAGACCAAAACGGGCAATAAAAAGGCGTCAGGAGTAATCTCCTAACGCCTGTCTTAATTTGTTTTATTGTTCGTCGTCTACATTGTCGTTCCGCTTTGTCAGCAACAGCCTACGTTCTTCCTTACGCTCACGCCTTCGCTCCTTTCTTTCGGTGCGACGCACTAAGCCCTCTTCTCTGATAGAATTGATGTTATCGGTGAACTCCTCGTAACCCTCTTTCATTATCTCCCAGAGATTCCTCTTCTCAATGTCTATTGCATTCCTCACTTTGGTATGTATACCTGCAACCTGCAAAGACGATTTTATGTTCTCGACGAGTAGCTTCCTAACCGTTCTGTCTCCCATCAGCTTGTTCGATATCTCCAAAAGCACGCTCTTTTCCTCGGAAGATAGGTTTCTATAAGCTTCGAGCGTCTCTTTTCCCTTTGACATCAGGTCGGTAAGGGTCGTTGCACCGCTTCCGTAAAGAACCTTATAAAATGCCTCGGTGAACTCTTCTCGTTTTTTGTCGTCCATCTCGTCGATGATGTTCTTCGTCAAGGTATTTATCTCATCCGACCAATCAAGATTCTTGTCAGAATACTCAAAACCGTCCTTAGTTACGTACCAGTTGAACGCATCGTGCTGTATAAGTCCCGTATTGTCGCTTCTTACGATTCTCGTCTGCTCCTTGTGGCAGAAAAGCCTTCCGACGATACTACCCTCGGGGATGACGTTGTATATGCGGTCGTATATCGGCGACTCTACGAGATTATCGCTCTGCTTTTCGTTAAGCCCCGGGCCGTCGAAGGAATACGCCGCCGTTATCTTTGCTCTCGTTCTCTTATCGCAATTGACTGCAGAATAAAGAGTCAAATGCCCTCCCTTGCTGTGCCCCGTAACGTAAAGCTCACCATACCAGTTTCTTGCCATCTCTTCCAAGTATTCCGTTGCCACCTTTTGCGCAGGGATCTCCTTGTACATAAGGTTAAAATCCTCTTTCCAGGCAACGATAGTATCTCCCGTACCGCTGAATATGACTATTCTTACGTTGTTGGGAAGATCTGCCGTAAGCGCGGTTATCTGTGTGTCGTTGCTCGTATCCGTTATCTCTATTCTATTGTGTAACTTGACTTTTTTGAAACGCTCACTATCCGCCGCCGCATTCATTAGTCCGACCATATCTCTCGGCGCTAAAAGCCCGACAGGTACGTCTGCACGACCTATCTTATACATCTTGTTGCGCATCGCGTCAAGCGACACCTTTCTCTTTTCAACAACGCCGTTGAGATCTAAAAGCGCAAACTGCGACATTATTAGGATGTCAACGATATTAACCTCTCTCTCATCGAACGTCAGATCTCCACGCCAGGAGATATAGTCGATCATATCCGCCATTTTGATTTCTCCTAAATACCAATCGTTTTATAAAAAGCACTTCTTCGTGCCTCTTACCCTAAAAATAAACACGCCTCACGTCCAATAGGGCGCAAGGCGCAAGCTTTTTCATAAGCTTACGACCAATTTCCGCCGTTATCGTCCGCTTATGATTATATTTTAGTCATGTCGTTCGTCGCTGTCAAACGTTTCACAGAATCTTGCCGCAAAAGACGGTTCGATCCCGTTCTTATAAAGGTGCGATACGTCGCCAAAGCCCGACGCTCTCCACATTACCTTTCCCTCACGCCTTTCCTCGGTATTGACCGTCGTAACGGAGCTTGGAAGGGCAACGAAGTTATGCCAAAGGCTCATCGGCGAAACGGAGAAAAGATGGGATAAAAGGGTCGCTGTAATACCGAAATGGCAGAAAAACGCAATGGTATCACGGTTTGGACGCACTGCCTTATATCCGTTACCGCATCTTTCGTAGCCGTGCTCTGCTAAAAGCTCGTCAAGCTCTCTGCACACTCTCTCATAGTTTTCTTTGACGGGAGTACCTTTATATATCCCCGTATCGTACCACTTGTCTTTGTCAAAATAATCTGCGTTGTCCACAAAGTCCTCAGGCAAAATATCCCAGCAACAATATTTTAACTTGTCCTGATAATTTATCGGGCCGTAAAACTCACAAAGGAAATTTTTTACTTCCGCTTTCTGATCTCTTGCGATCTCTGTAAACTCGCACGTTTTTTTCGCGCGTCCGAGCGGCGAGCAATACATATAGTCGATCTTCACGTCTTTGAGCATCTTAGCAAGCGCTTCAGCTTCTTTCATTCCTCTTTCGGTCAACGAGTCGTTAACGTAATCGGGATCTCCGTGTCTTATGAATAAAAGTCTCATAGTTATCTCTGTATCCTGTTAGCAAGAAGTATTATTATCTGAATGGGTATGCCTACGATATAGCAAAGCCAAAGCCTGTATTCAGCAAATTGCAAGCATACCGCCGTTAAAAGCGACCATACGAGCACGGATGCAAGCACCGTACCGAACACCTTGTTCTTAATCCACTTATATTGATACCTTAAAAGCAATATCGCACTTGCAGGTATCGCCCAAACGAACGCCTGCCAGAATATCACACTTCCCTCCCACATCGCATATACGAAAGCGATGGAAGCTATCAAAAAGACAGCCGTAACAGACATACACATCACGATGATCTTGTTCTGCAACGCTTTGTCGGCGGGCTTTTCTTCCGTATTTTGCAGGTCTGTCTCAGCATTCCCGTGGATGAGAAAGTCGAGCGTAACGCCGTACATTTCCGCAAGCGCCGACAATATCGAAATATCGGGCAATGAATCGGCATGCTCCCACTTTGAAACGGACTTATCCGAATAGTTTAACTCTCTTGCAACGTCTGCCTGCGTCATCCCCTTTGCCTTACGCAAAAGTATGAGGTTATTGGCGACGTTTTCTTTTACGTCTTGTATAATCATATGAACATAATACCATCATTTTTCATTTTTGGCAACGGTTTTTAGGCAGTAGAGAAGACTCTACTGCCGCGAGAGTTCTCTATTTTCATCCCCACCGACTTGAGAATTGATTTTCTCTTTTCGTTTTACCTCGGTTGAAAGACGGTTGAGAAAATACGCTTTTCAAATTCAAACTAAAAGAAATATAATCAAGCCATAATAAATTAAGGGTAGTATTAAGGCGAGAGATAGGTACGCGCCATGGCGGCCACCGCTTCATTTTATGAAATGAAGCGGTAGCCGAAACACTCAAAGGAAGGAATCGTATGAACGTAGCAATCATAGCAGACGTTTTGGGTCAACCGAATAACGGAACGTCGCTTGCAACATATAATCTGATCAACGCATTGAAAGCTAAGGGGCACAACGTAAAAGTCGTATGCCCCGACGAAGACAAAAAGGGACTCGAAGGATATTATATCGCACCCGTAAATCACTTAGGCCCTATTATCGACAAGATAATCGAGAAAAACGGCGTGGTTTGGGCAAAGGGCGACGATAAAGTCATTTTGCAAGCAATAGAGGACGCAGACGTCGTTCACGTCGAAATGGCGTATTCACTCGGAAACAGAGCGGCAAAGCTCGCTAAAAAGCTAAATAAACCTCTCACAGCAAGCTTTCACTGTCAAGCAGAGAATTTCACCTCGCACATCTTTATGATGAACTCAAAGCTCGTCAACAAGATTACTTACAAGACCTTTTATAAAAATCTCTTCTCAAAGTGCGATGCGATACATTATCCGACGCAGTTCATTAAAGATGAGTTCGAAAGCCAAATAAAGCGTGAAACACCCGCTTTTGTAATTTCTAACGGAGTAAACAAGGAGTTTTTCGGCAACGAACGGTTGCCGAAAAGCGGAGACAAGTTTGAAATCATCTGCACAGGCAGATTTTGCGCAGAAAAAGCTCAACACGTTCTCATAAAAGCGGTCGCAAAGTCCAAACACAAGGACGACATCAAGATATTCTTCGCAGGCGCAGGCCCTGACAAAAAGAAGCTGCAGTCATTAGTTAAAAAGCTCGGCGTTGACGCGGATTTTACATTTTATGACCGAGAGAGCCTTAAAAAACGCCTTTTGTCGGGCGACCTTTACGTACACACAGCGACGGCGGAGATCGAGGCTATATCATGTCTTGAAGCCATCGTATCAGGTCTTGTGCCAATAATTTGCAACTCGGACAAGAGTGCAACGAGGAATTTTGCCATCGACGATAATTGCCTGTTCAAAAAGGCCGATCCGCAGGACTTGGCCGATAAAATAGACTATTTTTATGAAAACAGAGCCATTAAAGACGACTACGCGGAAAGGTATAAGGGCATGATAAGCGCCTTTAATATAGAAACTTCTATGGATAAAATGGAGAAGATGCTCCTGAGCGTCGTCAAGTAATATGGCAAAGGTCTTTTATTATAAGGACGAGCTCAACGACGACTTCGCAGGAACTAATATAAAGCGAAAGGAATTGCCGAAAAAGCACAGGTATTTCAAAAGAAACCCCTTATGGCACTTTTTCACTTTCGTGATATACAGACTTATCGCAACGCCGATAGGGGCGCTTTTCAACCTCGTTACTTACAGAATGCGCATCGTCGGAAAGAAAAAGCTGAAAGGCTACGCTAAAAGCGGCTACTTCCTTTACGGAAATCATACACTTATCCCGGGCGACGCATTCACGCCTACGATGGTATCATTTCCCAAGAAAGCTCATATTATCGTCAATCCCGACGCAACGTCCATTCCCGTCGTTGGCAACATCGTCGAAATGCTCGGTGCAGTACCTATCCCCGACGACATCAAAAATCTCAAAGAGTTTTACCGTGCGATAGACTGCTACACCGAAAAGAACAAGGTCGTAGTCATTTATCCCGAGGCTCATATCTGGCCGTATTATACCGATATTCGTCCGTTCAAGGATACGTCGTTCACTTATCCTGCAAAGGCAAATAAGCCCGTATTTTGCTTTACTACGGTCTTTAATAAGGGAAAGCTTCTCCCCATAGTCAAGACTACGGTCTATATCGACGGTCCGTTTTTCCCAAGCAAAGAGCTGTCAGTTCGGGAAAATAAGGCAAAATTGCGAAACGAGGTGTTTTCTGCAATGAAAATGCGAAGTCAGAATTCTTCCTTTGAAAAGCACCGCTACGTCAAGGTCGAAGACAACTCGACGTTTGACAACAAAGCCGCTAACTCAAACCAAACGCTAACACCAAATACTTTCCATCCATAAAAATATGCGCCCTCTTTTCAAGCGGATCAGAGAGCGCATATTTCTTTTTCATTGTATTATTTATATTCTATCCACGCTTTTTGCGTTTAACTCCGTTTGTGACGAATGCGGTAGTAAGAGCAATAACGCCTACTGCGATAAAAATAGCGCAGTTCCTGAAAAACTCCCACGGCATTACCTTTATTATCTCGTCTGTATACGGGTTGAAATACCAATTCGTCTTACCTGGGAAAAACACGGTGTGAAACGCCACGAAAAGGGAGTCAAAATCGGCGATTCCCCATACACCTACTACGGCAATAGCGCAAAGCAACACTACGCTTCCCCAATAGGATGGTGTGTAGCCTTTCAGCGTTGCGAACTCTTCCTTTGTTACAAGCCTTATCACAAGGCATGCGATCAACAAAACGGAGGTGATAATAAGCACCGTTCCACTCAAATCAAACAGCACCTTGCAATCGGCAAAATGAGAATACCCCTCCTCGGAATACCTGAACGAGCCCATGCCGAACGGTTCGCCGAAAACGCAGTAGTCGAGAAGCTCGTTATACGCCCCGACTATTTCGCTATAGCTTTTGCCCGAGACGTTCTCAAGCCCGAGAGGCTTTATATGTGCGTAATAAAAGGGGCGAATATAAAGAGGAAGCCCTATCGAAAAGGTCAAAATGAACAGGGCGTATATTATTGCCAATATCACCGACACTAACTTTGAACGCATAGCCTTTTTCAAAATCGAATCATTGTTTGACATCTTTATCTCCTTTGCACGAAAGTGCGATCAACACTTGCGACGGAAGATAAAATACCCACATCGCAAATGACGCTACCTTTATAAAGCCGCTTATCGCCGATACGTCAATATAGCTCGACAGGTTATTAAAGCCTACCGACAGATCGCATAGCACGAACAGCGACATACCTATCGCAAACAGCTTGCTTTTTACGCCTTTACCAAAAAGCGTATATGCATCAGCCGTATTTGCGACTAAACTGACAAAATACACGGCAACGAGCGCCGTCAAAAGGTCGAGTAATTTTAAGAGCGATATCACGATCATAACGACTATAATTATAAAGACCCTCGTTAAAGCCGATCTCAAGGGCTTTACTCCGGCCTTTGTCAATCGCAAGAAATATAAACTCTGGACGACTAAAAAAGCGCATACGCCGAATACAAACCGCTCGTTGACTACGAGCAAGAACCAATCCGCTACGAGAGTAAAAAGCAACGCCAAGCAGACGAAAACGCTGTCTTTGCCGCAGTTGACGCATGAAAGCGCAAACAAAAAGCAAGCGACGACGCCGAAATATTTGACGAGCGTGCTGTCTTTCCCGATAATATCCATTGCTATAAATACGCAATAGAGGACCGCTTCGATCGCTATAAAGCTGATTTGTTTTACTTTCTCGAGCATATAATTATTTTATCACATTTCTCACCATATTTACAAGTCGTTACTCAAATCGTGTAAGAATTTGCCTTTCCGCCTCCCGTTTTTGCCATTTTTTTTGTTCCAAAACGACAAATTCGGCTATTTTGATATTGAATCGAAGACTCCTTTGATGTATAATTATAATAACAACGTATAAGGAGAAAAATAATGGCAAAAAGATTTTACTGCGACGAAAGAACTATCGTAGATACTAAGCAAGGCAAAATGCAGGGCTTTTTCACAGACGACCTATATATCTTCAAAGGAATTCCCTACGCAAAGGCTGAACGCTTCTGCGCTCCTACAGAGCCCGACTTCGTAGAGGGCGTATTCGACGCAACGAGCTACGGTTATGTTTGCCCGCTTCTGAGCCTTGGTAAGCCTACGGGTGAGCTTAGCGTTCCGCACAGATACTGGGTACAAAACGAGGACTGCCTCAACCTCAACGTTTGGACAAAGGGACTCGGCGACAAAAAACGTCCCGTAGTCGTATGGCTTCACGGCGGCGGCTTCGAGGCAGGCTCTGCTATCGAGCACGACGCTTACGACATGGCAAATATTTCACTTCTCGGAGACGTCGTATCGGTCTCCATCAACCACAGACTCAATATCCTCGGATACCTTGACCTTTCTCCCCTTTCCGACAAATACGCTTCGAGCGCAAACAACGGTTCACTCGACATGGTATACGCGTTAAGGTGGATAAAAGACAACATCGAGGCGTTCGGCGGTGATCCCGACAACGTAACGATTTTCGGACAGAGCGGCGGCGGAGCTAAGGTTACCACCCTTCTTCAGATGCCTGCGTCAGACGGACTTTTCCACAAAGGAATGGTTATGAGCGGCGTATATAACCTCAGCATGCTCGGGCAGACCGACGAAGATCCCAACTTCTTCATCGATGAGTTTTTGAAAGAGCTTGGACTTACTCGTGAGACCTATCAGGCTATCGAGACGCTCCCTTACGACGTTCTCGCAAAGGCGTACAACAAGGTATCGCCCATCGTCAAATCGCAGGGACATTATGCAGGCGGATCTCCTAAGGCAAACGCAGACTACGCAGGCGATCCGCAGGTCGTAGGGTTCAGAAAAGAATCACAGAATGTACCTCTTATCGTCAGCTCCGTCTTTGGCGAGTTCGCTTTCGGCGATACGGGCTTTGACAAGAGAAAGCTCACTAACGAACAGGGCAGAGAGATCATAAGGAACACCTACGGCGAAGCCGTCGAGCCTATCATCGCACTCTTTGAAAAGGCTTATCCCGACAGGAATCCTATTGACCTTATGGTACTTGACTTCGTTTTCAGAGGTCCTGAGATTCCATATATCGCACTCCGCGCAAAGACCTCTTCCGTATATGCTTCTATGTTCGATATGGACTTCAATTGGGGCACGGGCAAGGCTGCTTGGCACTGCGCTGACATCCCTTATATCTTCCACAATACGCAAATGGTAGACGCAGTCAACATCGAGGGCGTTACGGATAGACTTGAAGAACAGATGTTCCAAAGCTTCCTTACCTTTGCAAGAACGGGAGATCCCAACAACGAGCTTATCCCTCAGTGGAACAGATCGACACCCGAGACCGAGTACACCATGATCTACGGCAAGAACACGAGAGTTGAAGAGAACTTCGACCATGAGCTTATTCAGAAGTTTATGCCGATAGCACTTCCCGTACTCATGCAGATGGTCGCTAAAATCTTTGGCAATATTCAACACTAAATAAAATTAAAACTATAAAGCGAGCGCAAAACGCTCGCTTTTTCATTCAAAAACGAGCCTCTTTCAAGGCTCGTTTCGATTTTTGTTTGCCGCATTATTCCATATGCTTATCGTCTGTCGATTACTCCTCAACCTCTGCATTGGCATAGAAGCAACGCTTATTTGGATCTATCGGATAGGTCTTATCGAGGCAATACGTCGCAGTCAACGCTCTATCCTCTGCATTTCTGCCTGCAAAGAACTCAAACTCTCCCTTTTCTACGATCCAATTACGATCGATATCCGTAAACGCAAGTGCGTCGATATTAAACGTAAATTTCACCGTCTTTTGCTCCCCGCTCTTTATTGCAATACGCTTGAAGCCAACAAGTTCCTGACGAGGACGAACGACTGATGCGTAAAGGTCTTTTCCGTAAAGCTGAACTACTTCCTCTCCGTCAACGTCGCCGATATTCTTAACTATAACGTCAACTTCGATATTTCCGCCGCCGATCTCTTTGAGCTCAATATTTTCGTACTCAAAGCTCGTGTAAGACAAGCCGTAGCCAAAAGGTCTTAACGGTTCCGCAACGTCGTCTGCATACCCTTTCATAAACATCTGGACGTGGTCTGTAGAGGAACTCCCGTTGTGCTGCATATGGTGTACGGGGATATGTCCTTCCGTTCTCGGAAGATCCATCGGCGCTCTGCCTGCAGGGTTGTATTCGCCCGTAATTACCTCTGCAATAGCCTGACCTGCGTACGTAGACGGGAACCAAGCCTCAATTATCGCAGTGATATTCTCGTATGCCCAAACGGAACACCACGGCTTTGCGCCCGTATGTACCGCTACGACGTTTTTGTTTGCCGCAACAATTGCTCTTGCAAGCTTTTCCATAACGCCCGGCAGCCCTATTCTCGACGTGTCGAAGTTTTCTCCCGACGTACACGTAGGTTCGATGCCGCTCTTTTCTCCCACGCACAAGATGACGATATCGCTTCGCTTTGCAAGCTCTACCGCCGCTTCTATTCCGCTTTCATCACTTCCTTTATAGTCGCAACCTTCTATAAATTCAACGTCGTCAAATCTTGACTTTACTCCCTCCAGTATCGTCGTTGCATCGGGGTAATACCTTCTTATTTCGTCGTCGAACAGATACTTATCCGCAACAAAATCAACCGGACTCATCGCAGGAATCTTTGAAATATCGAAGCCCTGACCACCCTCTGCGCCTGCAGCGCCGTCTCTTCCTTGGTTCATTATATCGGTGATGTCGATCTTTCCCTCTTTCGCAAGACGCGCCATCTGGTCGCGTATTAGGTTTCTTATCGACAGCATAAGCTCGTTTTGTGCCGCAGCCGTATAGTGGCTGAACATCATACGGAGCGAATTCGCCGTAGGTCCTATGACCGCAACTTTGAGCTTTTTGTCTTTTATCGGCAATATACCGTCGTTTTTAAGGAGCGTCATAGACTTCCTTGCCGCTTCTAAGCTTCCCTTATTTGCCTCCGTATTGTCCATTGCTTTGTCCATAAGCTCTAAGCGCGGATACGGATCTTCAAACAGTCCAAGCTCGAATTTGAGCGTCAATACTCTCAATACGGATCTGTCTATAAGCGCTTCCGAGATATCTCCGTTTCTAACGGCTTCGAGCATCTCATCCGCATATATCTCATGTCTTGGGCATTCAAGATCGAGCCCTGCCTCTATACAAAGCTTTGCCGCTTCGCCTTTTGTCTTTGCAAGCCTATGCGGAGAGATCGTCTGCGCCGCCGAGCCGTAATCCGATACTACAAGTCCGTTAAAGCCGAGATCATCCCTTAATAAGTCGTTAAGTATCGCTTTGTTAGCAGCAACAGGTCTTCCATCTATTTGTGCGTAGCTGTTCATTATCGACTTGATGTCTGCTACGTTTATTGCCGCCTCAAAAGGCTTTGCGAACTGTTCACGAAGTTCCCTGTCCGTAACCATCGTTCTGTGGCTATTAAGTCCACTCTCAGTAACGGAATATCCTAAGAAGTGTTTGCCAGTTGCGGCAATACCGTCCTTAATATCGTCGCCCTGCAAGCCCTTAACGAACGCTACAGTCATTGCAGAAGAAAGCGTGGGATCGCTTCCGTAAGTCTCGTTACAACGGCCCCAGCGTGGGTCTTTTGAAAGATCCGCAACAGGTGAAAGCGCATGCCTTATTCCGTGTGCCAAAAGCTGCTTGCGCGAATACTCCGACATTTTTTCTACAAGTTCAGGTTCAAAAGTCGCTCCAAGACCTATGGAGATAGGGTATTGATTTCCTCCTAGGAACGCTACGGGACCTGCGAGAGCCTCGCCGTGGAATATTGCAGGTATTTTGTGCGGTGAATTTTCTATTATATACTCCTGCATTCTTCTTACATCTTCAGCAAGTTTTCTGAGCTCGCCCATGGGAACGGAAACTTCACCCGTCCCGTTTTCAAGATCGTTTCCCTCTATCTTGCTCGTATCTTGCACACTCGAACAGCCAAGCTGCCTTATTTTTTCTTCGAGCGACAACTCTTTTAAAAGTGCTTGCGCCCTCTCTAACGGGCTCAGATTTGTGTCTTTGTAACTCATTTTCTCTCTCCTTATATTATTTCGTCCGACAAACAACCTACTCTTCGGACTTCTTATCAAAAATCGTACATCATTTTTTAAAAGATTTCAATACCTCTTTCAACATCCCTTAAATATTGTCTTATTTTACATAAAAATTGACTAAAATGTTCTGCCTTTTTGTGTATATTCCATTGCTTTTAAGGAATAATCATTGTTATCGTCATTTTATCCATAATGTTCACACATTTTCTTGATATAATGCTTATGCTGCGTTTGCGGTAGGCGCAAGTAGGTATTCACAGTAATAACAGATAGGTATTTTAATATGTTGACCCCTTTCAAAAAGACTTTCAGAAAAAGCAATCTTTCGATTGCAATAACCATAATATATCTCTCCTTTTGCTTAGGCTCGGCGATATACTTCGGAATTACCGACCAGACTGCACAAATGCGGCACGCCGTTCTCGGACTTTTATGCGCCATGCCTGCAATATACCTCTTTGAAAAAGCGTTCAGGTTCGACATGATGGGGCTACTCACTTTTTTAGTGCTGTTCCTCGCCGCCGGCGGTTTAATAATCGGTCCGTCGTATAATTTTTATATCCTCGTTCCTGTTTTCGACGATGTTTTGCATACTATGTCAGGCCTTATATTTGCAGTCATCGGATACGCGATCTCAAGCCGCATCCTCTCAGAAAAAACGGACGATCCCTTTTGGATAAACGTACTGTTCGCATTCTGTTTCTCCCTTGCGATAGCCGTCCTTTGGGAGATGTTCGAGTGGATAGGTACGACCGTCTTCCACCTCGACATGCAGGAGGACAAGATAATAACAGAGTTTCACTCATATCTTCTCGCAGGGACGCACGCATACGTCGTAGACGTAGACAACATCGTAAAGACCGTCATATATTACGGCGAAGGGCAAGTCCTCGAAATAAACGGCTACCTTGACCTTGGACTTTTTGATACGCTCAACGATATGCTCTGTTGCATAATAGGAGCACTAATATTCTTTGCGATATTCGTCCTTAATCGCATTATCGATAAAGATCTTGATAAAGCGTTCTTGATAACGGAATAACGTAACGATAAAAATTAAGCGAAGCATTTTATTGCTTCGCTTTTTTCGTATTATTTAATCTTTGCTCTATTGCTACAACAGTAGCGTTCTACTCCATATTTTCGCCCGATATGAAGCATATATCCTCGTTTCGTTCTTCCTCGGGCGGCAATTTATCGGTAACGACGGCATCGAAAGTGCGCAACGAGCATCCTCTATATGCGCCCTCGCCGAAAAATTTTTCGCTGTCGGCAAGAAGTATTTTGTGATTGCTGTTTGAGATTGCTTTCTTCTTGACCTCGCCAACGTCTACAGTTCGCTCGTAAGCGTAACCGTCCTTTATCGCCGCACACGAGCATATCGCAAGATCGAATCGAAAATCGTCAAGCTGACTTATAGTCAAACTCCCGATGACGGAATTTGTATTGGGCTCTACCCTGCCTCCGAGCAGTATCACGCTGACGTTGCCAAGCTTTGTCAACGCCTCAGCAGACTGTATTCCGTTCGTAACGACCGTTTTCAGCCCGAGGTTCAGCCTTTCAAGCAAATATAAACTGGTCGTTGAACTATCAACGAAAAGTGTATTGAACTGCGGAATTACGTCTATAGCAAGCCTTGCGACCTCTCTTTTGCCGCTTTCGTTCTTCTTTTTGCGCAAAAGATGAGATATTTCGCCCGAACGCTCGTCAATGTACGCTCCGCCGTGCACTCTTTCGATAAGCCCCATCGTCTGCATTTTTTTGAGGTCTCGCCTTATCGTCGCTTCCGACGTATATAAAAGACTTGCCAAGGTCTCAACTTTTGCGCTTTTATTCTCTTTCAAATAGCGCATTATCTCGTCTATGCGTTCGTTTTCCATATCATTCAGCCCTTTTGTGATTGATTTTGATTATATTCTATCATATATTTGCGCATTTTTCAACTTTTCGAGCAAATATAGACAATTTCACGCACATATGCTATACTGTTTTTGCAAAACGGCAATACAACGGACAAGCGAGCAGCACTTGCCGTCAAAAAATATCAGGAGATAATTATGAAGAACATTCTCGAAGCACCTTTCGTTATCGAAATGGAAAGAACAACTGCAAACATGTACAGACTCGGCTGGGACGAGCGCAACGGCGGCAATATCAGCTATATGCTCGACGAAAACGAGGTCGCTGAATATTTGGACGTAAACGAAGTAATAAGAACTATTCCTACAAATTTTGACGCAAGAGCACTTGCAGGCAAGATATTCATCGTAACGGGTACGGGTAAGTACTTCAAAAACGTCGAGGTAGACCCCGAAACCAACCTTGGCATCGTACGCATCTCAGAAGACGGACAAAACGCCGAGCTTCTTTGGGGCTACAAGGACGGCGGTCGTTTTACTTCCGAGTTCCCTGCACATATGATGAGTCATATCGAACGACTCAAAGTAGACCCCGATAACCGCGTTATTATGCACACGCATCCGACCTATACCATCGCAATGAACGCAGTTTGCGAGCTGGACGAAAAAGACTTTGCGCACAAGCTCTGGCAGTCCAACACCGAAGCTATCGTCGTATTCCCCGACGGCGTTGGCATTCTCCCCTGCATGGTATGCGGAACGAACGAGATCGGTATGGCTACGGCAGAAAAAATGAAGAACTTCCGTCTCGTAGTATGGACGAACCATGGAATCTACGGCTCGGGCAAAGATATGGATGAGGCATTCGGCCTTATCGAAACCGTAGAGAAGACCGCTCAGATATACATGTTGACGTTGGGACATGTAAAGAACGTCATCTCGGACGAAATTCTTTGGGGTTTGGCTGAACGCTTTGACATCACTCCCCTCGACGGCGTTTTGACAAAGTAATCAAGATTTCATACGAGACTGATAACATTATCGACATAGTATTCAACACCGCCAAAACTATTGTATGTTTTGGCGGTGTTTTTTCGTTCAGATATTGCGTTAGCACACAAAAAGGGGTATAATAGTCTCGAAACGGACATCGCACAAATTCGTTACCGCCATTTGTTTTCAAAGGAGATCATGATGAAAAACAATAAGCTCAAACTTACGATAAAGATCGTCGTAGCAATAATAGCCGTTGCGCTTTGCATTGCAATATTGCTCGTATCAAGCGTTTTTATTTTCAGAAAGATATATTTTAAGCCTCTCCCCGATAAGATAGATCCACCCAAAGCTCAAGAGGAGCTTTATACCGTCGGCAGAGGTATATACGATAAAGACGGCAACAGAGTTGCCTTAAAGGGTATTAACTTCGGCAGCTGGTTCTTGCAAGAAGGCTGGATGACGGTCAACTCTGTCGGCGCAAAGTACAACGCCGACGGAAGCTACGCTAAAATTAACGAGGACGGCATCATAGAGGAATACGAGGAGACCTATCAGGACGAAGTCGATAAAGCACTCAAAGACAATCCCAATCTCACCGACGAGCAGGTTGAAGAGCTTTGGAACGTCTATTATGACAATTATATCAAGGAAATTGACTTCCAAAACGTCAAGGAGCAAGGCTTTAACGTGATAAGGCTTCCTATGTATTACAGAAATTTCCTCGAAGGCGAGGACGACAGCCTTACACTCAAAGAAAACGCCTTTGAGAGGCTGGATTGGTTCTTGGAAATGTGTAAAAAATACGACCTTTACGCAATACTCGACTTGCACGGCGTTGTAGGCGGACAAAGCGGTTACGAGCATTGCGGTACGAGTCGTATAGAGTTTTGGGACAACGAGGTATATCAGCAGGAGATGTGCGATCTTTGGAAAGCCATCGCCGAGCATTACCTCAACGACCGCCCCGATCTTTCGGCAACGATAGCGATGTACGACCTTATCAACGAGCCGGTAGACAGAAATACCGCCGCAACGAGCAAGGATCAGCACCTTATCATCAAAAAAATGTATGACGCAATACGCTCCGTCGATGACAAGCACATTATTTCTATCGAGTCGTGCTGGACTTACAGTACCTTCCCCGATCCCGACGAGCTTGGATACGATAACGTCTGCTATCAGATACATCACTACAACTGGTCGAGCGACACACTGCCTTATGAGCTGTTTTACTTCGGTCAAGACGCACTCTTTGCGCTAAATCACTACGACGTTCCCTATTATATCGGCGAATTCACCTTCTTTAACAAGCCTGACATTTGGAGCAAGTGGTTGAAATATTACGACGACTGCGGCTTCAACTGGACCATTTGGAACTACAAGACCGTTTCTTACGGCTGGTGGGACACCTCTTGGGGGCTTTACGTCTACAAGATGAACTTGTTTGACGAACAGCTCAAATTAGACCTTCGCACGGCAACCTACGACGAGATATACGCCGAGTGGTCGAGAGTAGGAACGGACGATTATTATAATTCACAAGGAGTACTGAAAGAGGTACTTGACGAATACTTCGGCAAATAACGCTTGCATTATTTGGCAAAATGCCGTATACTTCTTGTACGAGTAAGATCCAACACAAAATCGAACAGATTCTTCCGTTCTGTTGCAAAATTTGCTTGGATTCCTTACTTTCAACACCGTTTTAGGAGATAATCATGGCAGTTCGTAAAGCCGTTATACCGTGCGCAGGCATGGGCACAAGATTTTTACCGTTCACAAAGGCAGTACCTAAGGAGCTTATTCCCGTGGTCGATAAGCCCGCTCTCCAATACATCGTCGAGGAGGTCGCCGACAGCGGTATCACCGACGTATTGATAATCACAAACAGCAAGAAAAAGGCTATCGAAAGACATTTTGCAAGAGACGAAGAGGAAGAAAACATATTGCTGTCGAGAAATAAGACGCCTGAAGCCGAGCTTTTAAGGTCACTCTCGACGCTTGCAAATATTTCTTACGTCAACCAAGAATTTCCATCAGGTAGCGCAGGAGCAGTCGAGCTTGCAAAGGACTTTGTCGGCAACGACCCGTTCGCACTTCTTTTCGGCGATGACCTTATTTTTAGCGAAATCCCTGCAATAAAACAGCTTGTAGACATATACGATAAAACGGGAAAGACCGTTTTGGGTGTTCAGCACGTCAAAAAAGAGGACGTTGCAAAATATAGCAGCATCTCTGTCGTAAAGCAAGAGGGTAACGTATATTACATCGACGACGTTATAGAAAAGCCGTCGCCCGAGGAAGCTCCGTCGCTTATTGCGGCGCTCGGCAGGTATATCGTAACGCCCGACGTATTTGACTACATCGCAAAAACGCCCGTTTCACGCGGCGAGATAGGCATCACCGACACCTTCCGCCTTATGACAAAGGACGGACTTTGCGTCGCCGCCGAATATTCCGGCAGACGTTACGACACAGGCAACAAGAGTTCCTATCTTGAAGCTGTCGTTGAATACGCTTTACGCAACCCAGAGCTTTCAGCAACCTTCAAGGACTTTTTGAAAAGGACGGTGGAAACGCTTTGATAGAGGTTCAAAACGGCAACGTCGTAGTCATTAGAGACGGAGACTACGTGCAGTGCATTTTTTACAGAAAGTATTATAGCTCCGCCGAAGCGTTCTTTGCGGAAATTCGCTACTATCTCGAGGAACATCGCTTCGACGACACGAATATTGGCTATATGAAGGTCGAGGACAACAGATTCGTTCCGCCGACCGACAAGCGTTTTATCGCAGAGTTTGCCTCTCTTTTAGCGGAATTTGATATCCCGTCAAACCCTTATTGCGAATGCGGAACGCCCGTTTTTGCTTATCTTTACGATACGAAGACCTATTGCCCGAGATGCAGACGCTTCTTTGACGAAGAGCCTTCAGATCAAACTTAAAGCCGCAATTCAAACGTCGAAGACATCTTCGACGTTTTCTTTTCGATGAATTATATATTTTTGCCACAAAGAAGTTTAATTTACCCTATTGACTTTGGTCGTTTTATACGCTATATCATATATTAGAGACTATTATTCTTCCCAAGGAGGCAATTATGGAAAGAAAGATCACGTTTTCACAGTACGGCTGCGGCAAAATGGGCAAATACCTTATACGCTACGCTATTGAAAAGGGCGCAGTTTTAACTTCTGCGTTCGACATCAACCCCGACGTTATAGGTAAAGACGCGGCTTTCGTCGTCGGCGACGGTTATCCCGATACAGGCGTAGTCGTATCCCCTGCAAGCAACGCAGAAGAGATACTTGCTCGCACTAAACCCGACGTTTGCATTATCGCAACGAGAAGTACGGTTGCAGAGCTTGAAGATATATTCACCATTTGTGCAAAGCTCGGCATCAACGCAATAACGACATGCGAAGAGGCTCTTTATCCATGGAACTCTTCTCCCGCTTTGACCCAAAAACTTGATAAGCTCGCAAAAGAGGGTGGATGCACGCTCACGGGCGTTGGCTATTGCGACCTCGTTTGGGGAACTATGGTTACAAACCTCGCAGGCTCGTCCTTTAAGGTTACAAAGATACTCGGCAGCAGCTGGTACAACGTAGAAGACTACGGCATCGCTTTGGCAGAGGGCCACGGTGCAGGATTCAGCAAGGAACGCTTTGAAAAAGAGATCGCCAACATCAATACGATGCCTGCAGAGGAACTCAAAGAGCTCGTAGAAAGCGGTCAGTACGTTCCGTCGTATATGTGGAATCAGAACGGCTGGCTTTGCAGCAAGATGGGACTTCACGTCGTATCGCAAACACAGAAATGCTACCCAACGACGCACGGCGAGGACCTCTTCTCCACGACGCTCAACGCTACGATAAAAGCAGGCGACCCGACGGGAATGCGTGCGGTAGTTACCACAACGACCGAAGAGGGCATTACGCTCGAAACTGAGTGCGTAGGCAAGGTATTCGCACCCGATGAGTTCGACAGAAACGACTGGACGTTCATCGGCGAGCCCGAAACGACAGTTTCTGTCAATAGACCTGCTACCGTAGAAATGACCTGCGCAACTATCGTAAACCGTATTCCTCAGCTCATCGATGCAGAACCGGGATACGTTACGACGGACAAGTACCCCTACAACGAGTACTGCGTACACGAGCTTCAAACCTACGTTAAGACTAAATAATTACTAAACCCTCAAATAAATAGCGAGCCGTCGCAAGATCGCTAAAAGCTCGTAAAAACAGAAGATCCTCCGTATGAAATATCATACGGAGGATCATTTTATTTTTTTATATCGTCATTAATTCTTTTTTGATAATATCATTCGTGTTTAGTTTTGCAACGAGCGATCAAAGTCCCTATACCCAATCCGACAACAGAAATGATCGCGCCCATTAAAAGCAGTTCAAAATGAGGCATATTGATTCTCATAAACTCAATTGCAATCATATTTCGCACGCTGAAAGTAGCATATTCTGCCAGCATTTGCATAAAGCCAAACACACCGAGTGCGATCCACTTCATTTTGCCCCAGTAGTCATTCTTTCCGATCAACAACGAAATCACAAGCGTTGAGATCGGGAGAATGATCCAAAGAAATACAATGCTGTATCCCATAGCATCTGACCCGCTGATAAACAACCAAAAAATTAATACCGCAAACGTCCAAATGCCAAGATAAGTAGCAATCAAAATGATCTTGGAGGATTTTTCTTTTCCCTTGACGACGTTGGTGCTTTCTTCGAGATAATCAATGTAGTTTGACGTTGTCGTTCCCTCATTTTCTTTTAAAAGGCGGTCAAGACTTACGTCATACAGATCGCTCATTTTTATAACGCTAACAATGTCAGGGTACGTTTTATCGTTCTCCCAGTTCGACATAGTTTGCCTACTTACCCCAAGAGCTTCCGCAGCTTGTTCTTGTGTAAGCTGTGCCACCAATCGTGCTTCTTTAATTTTTGTCCCAATGCCCATCATCGCACCACCTTTCTTTGCTTATATTATACAGCAAAGACTTTATTCGGTCTATCAAAGCGGTTTGATAAAATAGCTTTTTCGATGTAAAAATGCTTTTACATCACCTTACATTGAGATTTTAAGTGGTTATATTTATTTCTGTTGATAGAGAATGGATCACGCAAAACGAACTACTCTTAGTAAAGTCTACCCCCCATATAAAAATCGCTCATATTAGACCATCTTTTTGGCAATAAAAAAGAGCCGAATTTTCGGCTCTTGATTTTTATTCCTTTGTCTCGTCCTTAGCACCCGAGTTTCCGTAGAAACCGTATACTGCGAAGCCGCCTTCAATAGGCGTCGACTTGGACTTTCTGGGAGCGTTGCCCCTGTCGCGGTTAAATCCGCCACGGCGATCACCATTGCGTCCGTCTTTACGGGGACCGCCCTTTCTGTCGCCCTTAAATCCGCCTTTTTTGTAGCCTGCGCCGTTGCCCTTATTATTTCTCGGGCGAAGATTTTTCGGCGTAACAACAAGGTATCTCGACGGCTCTTCGCCAAACGACGAGGTCGTTACTCTGTCGTCGTCAACGAGCGCCGAGTGGATGATCCTTCTTTCAAAAGCGTTCATCGGCTCGAGCCTTATAGGTCTGCCGTTCTTAACTGCCTTATCAGCCGTCTTCTTGGCGAGCTTATCAAGCGTCTCAACTCTGCGGTCGCGATAGCCTTCGCAGTCAACGACTATTCTCTTGAACTCTTCCTTGCCCTCGTTCGCATAGATGCTTGCAAGATACTGCACTGCGTCGAGGATGTCTCCTCTATAACCTATTACCGAGCTTGAATCGACCGAGATAACGTTGATCGTTGCGCCCTCTTCGTCTTCTTTGAGCTCGCAAGTGCACGTAATGCCCATCTTCTCGTAAAGTCCCTCGATAAACGCAAGTGCCTTTTCGCCCTCCGTTCCGAGGTCCTCGATGCGAACCTTTGCCTTTCTCAAAAAGCCGCCGTTGTCGATTACCGTTATTTTAGCACGGCTTTTATCTATTCCCATTTGTTCAAGGCCGTTATTAATAGCGTCCTCGACCTTTTTTGCACTGAATTCCTGTACTCTCATTATAACTCCTTAGAACTATCTCCTGGCGTTTTTAAGCTTTTCCGCCTCTTCCTGCTTTTTGAATCTTACGTCAACGATCTTGTTTATTATGATGGTCGTCAAAATGGAGTAAAGCGAGCTGGTAACAAGGTAGATAGCGAATATCGCCGTCCAAGAAATGGAGAAGATAGCCATCATAATGGGCATCATCCACATCATCATCTTGTTAGTAGCTGCGGCGTTTTCCGCCTGAAGATCCATCTGAGCCTTATTAGCCTTGTTGGAGATGAGCTGCAAGAGCAAACTCGTGCCAGCCGAAAGCAAGGGTAAAATAAGCCATCCGTTTGCCTTGTTGAGCGTTTCAACAAACGGTGCCATAACGGGATCGTACTCCAAAATAGCGTCAACCGTTATGCCCGACTGAGTATTGAACTCCGTCGCTGTCATAAGAGCCTTTTTCCAAGGAACGTCTGCGACCCAAACGTTTTTGATCCACAAAAAGCTCGGTGCGATCTGCTCCTGATATTGAGCGGCGATCTTAGCCCATGCGTCAGCATTCTCTCCGACGCTCGCATACGCCTCTAAAAGGGTATTGTATCCCGATACGAGATAGTACTGCAAATAGCCTCTGAACGCCGCAAATACGAAGTAGAATACGACGAGAGATACTATCATCGGGAGACATGAGCCCATCATAGAGTAGCCCTCTTTTTTATAGAGTGCCTGCAACTTCTGGTTGTAAAGCGCCTGATCGTTCGCATATTGCTTCTGCAATTTCTCGAGCTGAGGGCGCATTTTTTCCATTTTAAGGCTGTTCTTCTTCATTCCTGCTCTTTGCCAGTAATCGAGAGGAAGAAGTACAGTTTTGATTATTATCGTAAACAATACGACTCCCCAACCGATACTTCCGACGCCCTTAACGAGCCAGTCGAGAAGCGGTCCGAGAACCGGATAAAGCGAAGGAAGAGGATCTCCCTGCAAAACGTTGATTAACATGATTTCTCCTTAATTTACAAGGTGTAACGATGCTTGTATCTGCATCTTTTAACGGGGTGGTAGCCTCCGCGCGACAATGGATTACACCTGATTAGCCTGACAAGCGACATGACTCCGCCGACTATCGCACCCCATTCCTCGATCGCCTGCATGGCATAGACCGAACAGGTAGGCGTAAACTTACAGCCCGCATTGAGCTCGTCGGCGAAAAAACGCTTATAAAGTTTTATTATCTGTATCAGCAGGTACTTCACTTGTCTTAAGGCATCCTGCCTTTTTTAGCAGGTATTCCAAGGTCTTTCTTATATCCGCATACTCTGCGTCTACTGCGCCGCTCCTTGCGAGCAAAACGTAGTTATAATCGCTTCTCATTTCCGGCAAAAGGGTTCTTGCGCTTTCCTTAAAAAGACGCTTGATCCTGTTCCTGACAGTGCTCTTGCCTATTTTTTTGCTGACGGATACGCCGACAAGGAGCTTGTTGCTCCTGTTCCTGACGTAATATAAGACCATTTCCTTTCCCGCAAGGGACTTGCCTCTGCGGTAGATATAATTGAACTGAAAACCTTTTCTCAGCCTATACCTTTTCTGCATCAGACGGTAAGCTGATGACGACCTTTAGCGCGACGGCGCTTCAAAACCTTTCTGCCGCTCGTTGTTTTCATTCTCTCTCTGAAACCGTGAACTTTGCTTCTCTGTCTTTTCTTGGGTTGATAAGTCTGCTTCATTTTTATACCTCTTTTATATAATAATTTTCTTATTTTTGCCACTTCAAGCACGAAGTCGCACTTATGTATTATATCCGCACGCTTGCTTTCTTGTCAAGCAAAAAGCAATTTTTCCCGTCTATTTTCTCTTTTAAGTGTCTTTTTGTGCCCGTTTATCCACATATTACCGATAAATATTCTCTTATCGGTAAATAATCAGCGAAACGCCGAGGTTTTTCTTGCCGACATACTCTTCAAGCTCGGGATGTGAATATCTCATACGCATGACCTCTTCGTCGAACATACTCATATCCTCACCAAAGACAACTCGCTTTATCCGCCCTTGCGATTCGAGCTCTTTAAGCCTCTTTCTCGCCGCCTCTTTTATCTTTCCGCCGCCTTGCGTTCTTTTTCCGTAACCGTGTATTACAAGCGAACACTTCTCTCCGCGTTCCTTGGCAAGCACCACATCAACGTCAAGTGTATCTATCGCTTCAAATACCCTCGGCAGCCCTTTTTCGAGATTGATAACGTCAAGCATCAGTCGTTATTGCCTCCCTTTTCACGCATTTCAAGCGGACTTATGCCGTAAAACTTCTTAAAGCTATACGAAAAATAGTGCGAATCGGAAAATCCCACCTCTTCGCATATCTCCGACACCTTTTTTCTTGAATATATCAGCTGTTGCTTAGCCTTTTCCATGCGCACGTTGGTAAGGAGATTTACGAACGTATCGCCGTAATATTTTTTCATAAGCGTAGACAGGTAGTTCTGGCTTATGTCGAGCTTTTCTGCGACGACCTTTACGGATAAGTCTTTGTCGCCGTAGCCCGTGCATATCATCTCGTAGCACTTGCTCGCAACTGCCGCAGATGCCGATACCCTCGACCTCGTTACCGTTTTTGAGGTCTCGACGGAAAAATCCACTGTGTTTTTGACCATCTCCTGCGAACAGAACGCCGTTGCCGCACGGGAGTAAAATTTCTCTCTGACAAGCGGTGCTTTTTGCGCCGCCTCATCGCAGTACGCCAAAATTTTTATCATCGCAGACGAGATCTCCTCGGGCGTAAGTCCGCCATATCTGACGGAAAACGCAGTCGAAAGCCTTTCTGCAAGGTTTTCCTCTCCAGTTTTTATCTCCTCAATGAGTCCTTCGGATAACTGCTTGACCCTTTCAGTGCGTATCTCGGCAAACCTCTCCTCATCTCCGCTTGTCGAAAGCTTTGAAAGAAGGGATGAATATGCTATTGCTGAATCGAGTAATCTCGCATATTTTTTCGAGAACAGGATCTCGCCGTCGATAACATCCGACAGCTTTTTCGCACCTTCACGCACTATCTCCTCTATCTTCTCGTTCTCGGAAGACAATATCGCAACGACGGTATTGCCCCTTACGAAGCACTCTTCATAACACTTATCGCTGAAATATTCAGACATCGCTTCCTTGTCTTTTGCAGGGTTTTTACTTCTTGCAAGAATAAGACAGAACGCCTCACCGTCGAGCACTATGCCTGCGTCTATAAGGAGCTTTTCACTTCCGACGACCTGTTCGGGATTGACGAGTATTCCGTTGAGAAGAACGCTCTTCAACGCCGTCTGATATTTATTTCCGCCGCTATTTTCACCAAGTGAAGAGATAAGCCTTTGCGTCCTTGCAAGACGCTTCGAGACGGACTCCAATATCATGTCGAACGTAGCATATGCCAAAGGCCTGTGAAGATAAGCAAACGCACCGAGCGAAAGCACCTTTTTTTCCCTTAGCGGCGAATCGCTCGTCGTTACGGCGATTATCTCGGCTTCGGGATTACTGCTCCTTATTACTGCGTCGATAGCTTCGTATTCCATTCCCGAGAAACCGTCCTCTACGATGCAAAGGTCTATGTAATTGTTGTCGGCGTAGTCGTTAAGCTCACTGCGTGTTTTTGCCTGTCCCATTATCACGAAGCCGTAGTCCGAAAACCTACCGAGCTTGTTGTAATAGTCGAGCGCAGAGCCTATATCCGAAACCAATAATACGTTCCTCATTCATCCCTCGTTTTGGCGTTTTGTTAAAAATTCAACGATTATTTGTATATTTTATCACATAAAACCAACCATAGTCAACACTCTCCAATCGCTTTTTGCCAATAAACTTAAAAAATTAAACTTCGTTTTGCGCATTATTATATACCACCCTCTGTAACGCAGGATACACTCTTTTTATTCTACTTCCTTCTTGCCATTTCCATGGTGTTTTATCAAAGCACTGTAATAATAACGGCGATTTTACGCAAAATAGCTATATGCAAGCGTTATTCGTTATTTTCCTTGCGATCTTCTTCGTTGCGCTTTTGCCGATACGGTTTATTTGTCGCTTCAAGATCGATCTATCAAGCCTTTTATGCACTGTCTCGCTAAAAATTGCCTTTCTTTCATTCAAAAGCTCGCATATATTTGGCGTTAGATCGCAAGGAACGCTCGAATATAATACCACGCAGAAAAAGGCGTTCGAGCTTGTCGGCATAAGAACGGTAAATTTGCAATTGTTTCTTCCGTTTGAAAACGCCGCCCTTGCGGCAATATCGTCCGCTTTTTACTCAATAGCCGTAGATAACGCACTTTCGTTCTTAAAACGCACTCACGATGAGGGTTCTTTTAAAAAGAGCGTTACCGTTAAAGCCAACGAATCACCGCACGTCGAGATATTTGCCGACTTTTCGCTCCTTGTTTGCGAAATAGTCGTGCTGTCTATATTGTTATTATCTGAAAACTTATCAATAAAAAAAGGAGAGAGCAAATGGAAAGCTTCAAAAGCAATAAGATAGCTTCCGTCGTAGAAGAGGCGATGAAGTCGCTGAAAAACATAGCCGAAGTCAACACAGTTATCGGTCAACCGCTGACTGGCACGAACGACAGCACCGTTATACCCGTCTCAAAGGTTACGATAGCTTATATCGCAGGCGGCGGAGAATATTCGGCAGGGGAAAACGCAGTCGAAGCGTACAGTAAGGATAGTTACCCGTTAAGCGCAGGTAGCGGAGGCTTTATACAGCTTACCCCTATCGGCTTTCTCGTCGGCAAAAACGGCGAGCTTTCGACCATAACGATAGACGAGTCTTGCGGCGCACTCGACAAGCTTATCAAGGCGGCATCGGAATATATCACGCACCTTAACAAGAATGAAAAGTCAAAATAAGCATTACAAAATAGCCGCGATAATATCTCTCGTTCTCGCTTGCTGTATAGCCGTTGCCATATTTCCAAAACAAGCTGTTGCGTCTACAACGTCGTACGCAGTCATAGACGTCAATACGGGCATAATTTTGAACGGAAGTCTTGGCGACGAGAGAAAGCCTATGGCTTCGACTACTAAGATAATGACGGCGATCATCGCTCTTGAAAACGTTGACGACCT
Organism: uncultured Clostridia bacterium; assembly: GCA_964406735.1. Lineage (GTDB taxonomy): Bacteria > Bacillota > Clostridia > Christensenellales > CAMQZB01 > CAYOSU01. The sequence goes on from CAYOSU010000006.1 coordinate 42,899, forward strand.
CGACGAAAAATATGCCGTTCCCAAAGCCGCCGTCGGCGTAGAAGGGTCAAGCGTATACCTAAAAGCAGGCGAACCCGTATCGGTGCGCGAGCTGTTATATTGCCTGATGTTGCGTTCAGGAAACGACGCCGCAGTGGCTATTGCCATAATAACCGCCGAAAGCGTAAAAAATTTTACCTCGCTTATGAACGCAAAGGCGCAAGAGCTCGGACTTGCCGACACCCACTTTGTCAATCCGCACGGACTACACGACGACGAGCATTACACGACCGCAAAAGAGCTTGCGAAAATTTCCGCTTATGCCATGAAAAATGCGACCTTCCGAGAAATCGTCTCGACAAAGAGCTACGTAGGAGAACGGGGCACATATCGCAACAAAAACAAGCTGCTGTTTGACTTTTCAGGCGCAAACGGTATAAAGACGGGCTATACCAAAAACGCAGGCAGATGCCTCGTTTCGAGCGCAGAGCGAGATGGTAATACCGTCGTTTGCGTCGTACTTGACTGCCCGACGATGTACGAAACATCGAAAAAACTGCTCGACGAGGCGTTTTCAGACCATAGCTTTATGAAAGTATGGTCAAAAGAGGACAAAAAATCCCTCCCGATAAACGGGATCCCAAGGCTTTCGTGCCTCGTAGGGACGCAAACGGACGTAATAGCTCCCGTTAAAAAGGGATCGGAAGAGCACGTTCGCATCGAGCTTAACCTGCCCGAATCCCTCGACTTCCCAGTCAAAAAAGGTGCGGAAATCGGGCAAATAAGCGTTTTATGTCAAAATGACTTGCTTTTTTCGCAAAAAATCTATACTATTGAGGATGTTGGAAAGAACAAATTGATTTTTTCGTAAAAGGACAGTTACTATGAGAATAAACAAGTACCTCGCCGAATGCGGCGTTTGCAGCAGAAGAAACGCAGATAAGCTCATCGAGAGCGGAAAAGTCTTCGTAAACGGCAAGCGTGCAGGCTTAGGTGAAGAGATAAACGAAGGAAAAGACTCCGTCGTCGTTGACGGTAAGACGATACACCATACGCAGACGTTGCAGTATTTTATGCTCAACAAGCCTAAAGGTTGCGTTTGCACGGTATCCGACGACAAAGGAAGACGAACGGTCATGGACCTTATGCCAAAGGACAAGGGTAGACTTTACCCCGTCGGCAGGCTTGACTACGACACCGAGGGACTTCTTATCATAACGAACGACGGTGAGCTTACCGAAAGGCTCACCCACCCGAGAAACGAAGTGCCAAAGACGTATCTCGTAAAGGTTGAAGGCTCGCTTTCGGCAGACGCATTGAACAGACTCAGAACGGGCGTTGAAATAGAGCCGAGAGCTCTCGTCAAAGCAAAAAGCCTTAAACCCGTAGAGCTGACGAAAGCCTCCTCTAAGTTTGAGATCACGATCACCGAGGGAAAAAACCGTGAGGTTCGTCGTATGTTTGAGGCTGTCGGACACGAGGTGCAGTTCTTGAAACGTATCAAGGTCGGTGAATTGAGACTTGGGAGCCTCGACAGAGGTCAATACAGACGTCTCAACGAGCGTGAAATAGACTATCTGAAAAACATCTGAAACGAAAAGGAAGCCAAACGGCTTCCTTTTTTTATATACACCTATCTTTATAAATAAGGGCTAAGCAAACATGCTCAGCCCTTTTTAGTCGTCCCGATATTTCGGCCTACGGCACTAACTAATTAGCTATTACGCTATTCTTTTTCTTTCGATTCGTTTTCGGACGGCAGCGTATAAACGTGTTTCTCCACATACGCCATCATGCGATTGTATAGCACAATGTAGAAAAGTGAGGCAAGAATTCCTCCGCTCGCTCCGCATAGAGCAGTCTCGACATCTTGAAATTTCAAAGCAATTATTATACAGATCCACACGATAGCAGAAATAATAATGCTCCAAACGTGTTCTTTTCGCCACTTTTTCTTAAAATACAATACCTTTTCTTTGGCGGTAAACGTGCTGTTTTCTAACGCAGAGACGAGATTTGTTTCGGCAACCTTCTTGAAATCATCATCATTCAATCGGTCGCCTGCCACAAGCTCGTTAATGCTTGCCTTGAACTCATTTGATAAATTAATAGCATTGCAACGGCAAAGCCCAACGTAATTTTTACGTTCTTCTTCATGCGCCCTCCACAAATAATATTTGCGATCCAATTCAGAACGCTATTTATCGCAACGAGCTCTACTCAAGCTCAAGCAAAAGTTTTACTCCTAACACGGTTGCAGGAATACGATAGCTCGGCGCAAGATTAGAAAGAATAACGACGGCAGTGCCGTTTTCTACACAAAATCCAAGGTATGCGTTATAATTCCCCGTTCCACCGTTGTGCCACACGATGCCGTTTTCGTCATCGATGATCCAAGACATTCCGATCTCATCCATACGAATGCCAATAGCCTCATAGCTTTTTGTCGTTACATCGATCTCTTTCAGGGTTTTGTGGCAATCTGCAAAATACGAGTTATTCTCAAGCTGCATTTGCGCATAAGCAAGCATGTCCGAAATATCGGACGTTAACGCTCCTGCCGACAAATAAGCGTCGTTTTCTTCCCAGTCCCAGTAATTACCGAGATCGCCGTTTGAGGTCGATATTCTTGTGTTTTTAAGTCCTAGTTCGTTTTTCGCAAAGTCATTTATCAACACAGTATAATCTACGCCGTAAACGGATTCGAGAATAAGCCCCAAAACAGCGTAGCCGTAATTTGAGTAGTTAAAATCGTACTCCTTATCCGCCATACTCAATTTGCTCGCTTTGTCAAGAACTCTTTTTCTCGAAACGCTGCAAAAATCGTTCCTGCCGATAAGAAAATTAGCGATCATTGCTTGGTCGAAATAATAACCTTTATATCCGGATGTATGAGTCAAAAGTTCCTTGATCGTTGGATAAGTATTGCCTTTAGGAAGAGGCAAATAGCTATCGATCGTGCAATATAGATCTACTTTCCCCTCTTTTATCGCTTTGTTTATCAATGCAGCTGTAAAAGTCTTTGTAAGCGACCCTATTTCATACGTATGAATCGCCGTTTTCAATTCCTTCCCGTTTGCGCCGTAAACGTTGTACGACGCTTGACCGTCTTTGATGATACCTACCGTTATAACGGCGTCAGTGTTGTTTCTGGTGGTATATTCAAGCGCCTCATAAAACGAAAGACCTGGCAGTTCTTCCATTCGTTTGCTTCCGTAGGCCGCAAAGCCACCCACCACCAAAACAAAGCAAACAACGACCGAAACAATGGTTATGATCGCCTGCTTTTTGGAGCAGGTCTTATCTAAAATAAAATATCTTCCCGTGCGCTTTTTATATTTAGTATATTTCTCCCCAAACGTCGTCGTTAAAAATTTTTCTTCTTGCAATATCTGCAAATGAAGCATAATAACAGCAAAAACCACGAACGCCAGATGCATATAGTTAAAGTAAGCTATCAACACGCCGATATACATTAAATCGAAGCCTAAAAATGCAGGGTTGCGACTGATGCGATATATCCCCGTCGTAACGAGCTCGGTTTTATCTTTTTCGGGGATACCTGCACGCCAGCTGTCTCTCATCGTTATCATTGCAACGATAAAAACCGAAACCCCTATTGCGGCAACGCCTACACCAACAAATGCATAGCTTGAACGCCACATACGAAGATCAAACACTATGCTTGCAACTTCAACCACAACAATGGAATAAGTCGCAATTTTCATAATTATTTCTATTGCAAGCACTTTTTTAGGCTTGTTTCCTTTGCCTATCTGATCGGTCTGAACGCCATGTTTATGTTGTAAAATAATTTTTGTAAAGTATGCGATATAAAATACCGCAAGAACGGCAAGTGCCGACATTTGAATAACTTCCACGCTATTTCACTTCCTTCGTAAAATTTTGCAAATTTTTCTGACTCTCGCCCACCTCTCGCTTGTGTTCAAGGTGTATTCCGATATGCCCGACGCCCAGAATCAAGGCTGCGGCAACGACAATAAAATTTCGTGAATAAACGCCGAGAAAAAGTACCGCCAAAGTAGGTAGCGTTGCACCTGCTACAGGAAAACCAGCAAACGACGAGTACATATCTTTCATCGTGAGATCGCTTTTGAAATATCCCGCCCAATAACACTCGTATAATATCATCAGCACGAGTGCCGCAAGCCATATTAACAGATCCCACTTGAAATAAATACCGTCGGGGAATTTTTTTATTAACGGATCAATGGACCGGAATATGAGTAGCGACGCCGTTACCGCAACTTCTCCAATACGTTCAAAAGCAAGCAAAACTTTGTTTTCTCGTTTTTCTGCTTGCTCGTAACCTTTTGGCTTTTTACCGTTTGCCCATATAATATTCGGAACAAACAGCATTGCAAGAAATACGATCCCTGTAAAGCAAACGCCGAGCTTGTACGGGCTTCTTGAGCTCATTATGACCGAGCTTATTTTTACGCTGCTTATTTCCTCTCCGTAATCTTCTTTTAATCGTCCCGCCATAACCTCAGGCGAATCAATGTCTGTATGGTACGAACCGTATATACCCATGATCCGACCGCCGCCGCAACGCTCATAAGCAGCCTTAAAATTTGATATCATATACTCTTCACGAACGTCGGATACTCCGTCGTGCGTTTCGCCGCTTTCGTAATACTCTTTATACTGCCTCATACACTCTTCGGTAAGCGTATAATTTTCCGACTCTTTAAGTCCGTTCTCTTCAAGATATTTCAAATACCTTGCGCCCGTCGTTCTGCTTTGATGCCCGATATCCGTTCCGTAAAACACCGTCTCTGGGCAATTTTCTTTTATGCTCTTAAAAAAGTTATAATAATACTCGTTGCCCGACAACGTTCCTTTTATCTCATCAAACCAAACGTCAAGCAACTCGTCCGAGCCTTCTTTCAGCCAGATATTCAAAAACTCAGCGCTATAATACGGAAGCTCTACGAAAAGATTGCGACAGCCATCGTCGTAATAGCCTTTCCACAACTTGAACTCTGCGTCATAGTATTCTTCAACACCGTGAGATTCTCCGTATAGCATTATCTTCGTATCGTCGTTCGGATAAACATCTCCACCATTATCATTTAAGTCCAGCGCTATTGCTACGATGCATACTGCAAAAAGCAACGCAAACGCAATTACAGTCTTTAGTTTATCGCTTCTTCTCATATTTTAATCAACCCCTTGATACATAGTAGATATATTTTTTCAATAATACTTTTTTCGATTTTCATTATACTCTCGTCATTTTTCAGTGTCAATAACGTCGCAAAAAAAAAGATAAAACTTTCTCTCGCCCTATGCTCGTTGACACATAAAAAACGGCGCACCCGTTTTCAGGTGCGCCGCTATGATATTTGTTTTTACTGCTTAGGCTCTAACACAGCCTTTATACGTCTTACACCGGCAGAAGAGGACTGCTCTTTCATGATCTTGAAGTGTCCGAGATCTCCCGTGTTCTTAGCGTGAGGACCTCCGCATATCTCGCAAGAATACTCTCCCATCGTGTATACCTTGACGATGTCGCCGTACTTCGACTCGAAAAGACCTACTGCACCCTTGTCCTTAGCCTCTTTAACGGTCATTTCCTCGCATACGACAGGAACATTCGCGTTGATAGCCTCGTTAACGAGCTTTTCAACGTCCGCTATCTCTTCTTTCGTCATAGGACGGTCAAACGAGAAGTCAAAACGCAATCTTTCAGCCGTTATGTTCGAGCCTCTCTGGTTAACGTCGTTTCTGCCAAGCACTTTTTTAAGGGCTGCGTGCATAAGGTGGGTCGCCGTATGAAGCTGAGCAACGACCTCGGATGCGTCGATAAGGCCGCCTTTGAAACGCTGCTCGCTTCCCGCCTGACTCTTCTTCTGATGCTCCTCCTGAGCTTTCTTGTAGCCGTCAAGGTCAACAGTCATTCCGCGCTCGGTGGCAAGCTCTATGGTCATTTCTACAGGGAAGCCGTAAGTATCGTAAAGCCTGAACGCCGTCTTTCCTGGAATAACCGTTCCCTGAATGTGAACAGCGACTTTTTCAAACTCTTTAAGTCCCTGCTGAAGGGTCTTTGCGAATTTTTCTTCTTCTTTGTCTATCTCGTCCAAGATCTTAGCCTTGTTTTCCAAAAGCTCGGGATAGAATCCCTTATATTGCTCGATATAAGAAGCCGCAAGTGCGGAAAGTCCGCCCTCTTTAAGCTCAAGGCTCATTCCAAAGCGTATCGCACGCCTCAAAAGTCTTCTCAAAATATATCCCTGATCGACGTTAGAGGGAACTATCCCCTTGCGATCGCCAAGCAAGAACGTTGCCGTTCTGATATGATCGAGTATAATTCTGAACGCCTTTTTGTTCTCTTCGTAAGTCTTTCCCGTTTTCTCTTCGAGTATCTTCTTTCCTTCCTCGAAAAGATCGGTCTCGTAAACGGTATTTCTTCCGTTAAGTGTAGCAACCGTTCTTTCAACGCCCATACCCGTATCGACGTTCTTTTGTTCGAGCTGGGTATATTTTCCGTCTGCGCCCTTATAATAGCTCATAAAGACGTTGTTCCAAATCTCTATGTACTTTCCGCAGTGGCAAGAGGGATTGCACTCAGGCGAGCAAGCAGGCTTACCCGTGTCGATGAATATCTCCGTATCAGGTCCGCACGGTCCGACGTTGCCTGCGATCCACCAGTTGTCCTTTTTGGGAAGATAGAAAATTCTATCCTCGGGAATTCCGCATTCCATCCAGATATCGGCGGATTCCGTATCTCTCGGGCAGTCCTCGTCTCCCGCAAAAACGGTTACTGCGAGCTTTTCTTTGGGTATTCCGAGATATTCGGGGCTCGTCAAGAACTCGTACGACCAAGTGATCGCCTCTTTCTTGAAATAATCGCCAAGCGACCAGTTCCCGAGCATCTCGAAGAAGGTGCAGTGCGTATCGTCACCTACGTCGTCGATATCGCCCGTTCTGACGCACTTCTGAACGTCCGTAAGTCTCGTTCCTGCAGGGTGCTTTTCACCGAGAAGATAGGGAATAAGCGGATGCATTCCGGCAGGCGTAAACAATACCGATGAGTCATTCTCGGGAATAAGAGAAGCTGACGCTATAACAGCATGTCCCTTGCTTTCAAAGAACTTGAGGTACATTTCCTTCAACTGTGCAGATTTGATTTCTTTCATATATATCACCTTATGATCAAATTTCTTTTCATATAATATCACACGAAAGCGTTTTTGTAAATTAAATGACCGCCTTTTCTCGCTTTTGATTCGAACCTTTGACGTTTAACACTCTCTGCTTTTTAATATATCGATCTTTTCAATGCGGTCTTTTTTTTGTTTGTCAAACACTCCCTGTATTATCTCAATTTTTGCTTATATATTATATATCCTTATTATATAGCTATATTTTTGTCGCTTTACAAAGTATTTCTCACCTTTTCGATAAAAAATATTATTATTTTTGCGCCACTATTATTTTTTCAAAGTGAGGTCAAAACGTTTGACAACGACGGTTTATTATGTTAACATTATCACGATAATTTAATCCTTTCTTTAATTCGATACTGTGATGTCGACAAGATCTATTTCAAGCTATACTTATGATATAATAGCGTTTTGTCGAGCGGCAAAACGCTTTTTTATATGCAATAATTAATTTAATACAAGGAGATATTAAAATTATGCAGATGATTTACAACGTAAAAGACAAACCGTCTTTTGGCAAAACGCTCGTTTTTGCATTGCAGCAGGTCCTCGCTATTTTGGCGGCTACGATCGCTGTTCCCGCAGTAATCAACGGAGGAGCAAATCTTCCCGCAGATTTCGTTCCGATGTCGCAGTCGGCGGCACTTTTCGGAGCAGGCGCAGGCACGATCATTTACCTTCTCTTCACGCAGTTTAAGAGCCCTGTATTCCTTGGTTCGTCATTCGCGTTCCTCGGATCGATGGCAGCAGCCTTCGCAGGTGCAGCGACTTCTTCGCTCGGCTACCTCGGAATTTTGATCGGTGCTGTCGTTGCAGGTCTCGTTTATGTAGTAATCGCTATCGTCGTTAAGCTCGCAGGTACGAAGTGGATCGACAAGCTCATGCCTCCCGTTGTTATCGGACCTACGGTTGCGATCATCGGACTTTCCCTCGCAGGAAACGCTGTCGGCGATCTTTCTAAGGGCGGCGTTGGCACAACCAATCCTTACATCGCTCTCGTTTGCGGTCTCGTAACGCTCGCAGTAACCATCGCTTGCTCGGTATACGGCAAGAAGATGCTCAAGATGATCCCCTTCATTATGGGTATCCTCGCAGGCTATGTTCTCGCTTCCATCTTCACCTTGATCGGAACGCTTACCAACAACCCTGAACTTATCATCGTAAACTTCGGCAAATTCGCAACTATGGAATGGGTTCCTTCCTTCACATTCTTGCAGGCATTCAACGGTAACTACGGCGATGCAGACATCGGTTCTTACATAGCTACCATCGTAGTTGCTTACGCTCCTGTTGCATTCGTAGTATTCGCAGAGCACATCGCAGACCACAAGAATCTCTCTTCCATCATCGACAACAACCTTCTTGAAAATCCCGGTCTTTCCAGAACGCTTCTTGGTGACGGCGTAGGCTCTATGGTCGGTGCAATCTTCGGCGGCTGCCCCAACACGACTTACGGCGAGTCCGTTGGTTGCGTAGCAATCTCCGGAAACGCTTCCGTAGTAACCATCCTTATGACGGCTATCCTCTGCATCCTCGCTTCCTTCGTAGGACCTTTCGTAACCTTCCTTGCTACGATCCCCTCCTGTGTAATGGGCGGCGTATGCATGGCTCTTTACGGCTTCATCGCTGTATCAGGTCTCAAGATGATCCAGCCTGTTGACCTCGGAGATAACAAAAACCTCTTCGTAGTATCCGCAATCCTTATTGCAGGTATCGGCGGACTCAAGCTCCAGATCGGTGCAGTAACCCTTACTTCTACGGCTTGCGCACTCATCCTCGGAATCCTCACAAACCTCCTCTGCTCTATCGGCAAGAAGAAAGAGGTTGAAGAAGAGAAAGCTGAATAATAAAAACGGGAAGTCATAACTAACAAGATTTCAGCAAGCCCCCGAAGAAATTTCGGGGGCTTCATAGTTTGCTAATACGATTTTCGCAAACACATATAATGAAAGGCAAAATTGCCGCAACCAAACTCACTCAGGGGGACTTAATTAATGAAATTCAAGACCTTAGTCATGGACGAGACTGCCGTAAATAAGGCACTTACAAGAATATCGTACGAGATAATCGAACGCTCGGAATCGCTCGACAACATCATCCTCGTCGGCGTCAAAACGAGAGGCATACCGCTTTCAAAAACGCTTGCGGAAAATATAAAACGTCTCGCAGGCGTAGACGTTCCACGATTTGACCTCGATGCAACCTCTTTCAGAGACGACGTGAACGCCCGTACGCATACGATCGACGCAGGCTTTGACCCGACGGGCAAGGAAGTCATCATAGTAGACGACGTATTGTTCACAGGCCGTACGACGAGAGCGTGTATGGATGCCGTTATGGAAAGCGGAAGAGCAAAATATATACGCCTTGCCGTTCTTATGGACAGAGGACACAGAGAGCTCCCCATCCGTGCCGATTTCGTTGGCAAGAACGTTCCGACCTCTGCACGCGAAAAAGTAGTAGTCAAGATAAAAGATCTTGACGGCGAAACGAGCGTTGCAATTTACGAAAACTAATTCAGACCTTATTTTTAAGCCAAAACACGCCGAATGGGCGTGTTTTTCATTTGTTTTATGTAATTCTTTAGTTATAACTTTTGTCCGATTTCGTCCGACTTGAACTCTACGGGCGTTTTGCGACCACTCTTTTGAACGCTTTATACAAGTTAACCCTGACGTTCCTTCCTCTTAACTCAATATATTTCGCAGTTTTCCGTGTTATCAGCCTTAAGACTAGACGAGCTATTCATGTTTTTTGTGAAGACCGCATAATAAAAGCCCGAGCATCTTTTGCTCGGGCTTGCTGTTTTTACGCTATGACGTTAAAAATAAGTCCTATTACGAGAAGGTGCAGTGGGTAGTAAACGTAGAACACCCAGCGCATTACCTTGTTTATATTCGGATTTTTTCCTCGCTTGCCGTTATACAGTGCAATTATCGGCACTGCGAGGAAAACGGCGTATTGCAAGAACGCATACGACTTTGAAAGCCCAAAGTAATATACGACAACATAGGTAGTTATCCATATAAAGCACCAAAGCAACTGCTTTTTTGGCTCGTTCCTGTTCGAGCCTATCGAGAGAATGCAAAGCGATGCGACGCAGCTCCAATCCACAGGGAATGCAGGTACGCATAGGAGAATGACCAAAATTGTCTTTGCCCACTGTGGCAATCTTTCACTATCGTTCACTTTGAGCATCAAAAGTCCTATCGCATACGCCCACAGCACGCTTCCTTGATTGAGAAATCTGCCCATCCCCTCGCCTGTTGCGAACGGTATGAAGCATATCGGACCATACTTTGCGTATATCCCCGTCTGCAACATATACGGGATGTGCGAAATGAGCGCAAATATGAACAGTCTTGCGATATACTTGTTGACGTTTCTCGTGTAGTGATAGCCCTCGGCAATGCAATAGCACATTATCGGGAACGTAAGCCTGCCCAAGATATGAAGTATTATCGGGAGAGGCTCCGTCGGATATCCGGGGAAAAGCAGCCACGTAACGTGATCTATAGTCATTGCGATAATCGCAATGAGCTTCAATGCATTCTGATCGAGAGGTTTTTTGTTTTCCAACATAATATCTCCTAAAAAAACAAACGGCGTTTCTTTCGTTACGCCGTTATTTTACATCTCTATTCACTTTTTGTCAATAGCTGCGGTTATTTCGCAATAAGTTTTGCCGTTTAACGCCGAAATCTCGCATATTTTTGCTTTTTTGCATATCACGACTCTTCGCTCGTTTGCCTCTTATATATCTGCAAAAGAAATCGTCCCGTCATCGAATAACTCTTGACGCCCTCGCTCTGCCCCGAGCCTTTGAGGTACTTATCATTCCACCAATCGGTTATCTTATCCCAAAGCGTATCGTAAGATGCCCAGTGCGCACTCGCATTCCGATATTGCGTCATCGCATGCTCGCCAAAATATTCCACCGCTCGGTAATACTCCGACGTATCATTCTTGTCGTACGACTCGTTCAGCATCTTGTTTGCGGCGTATAAAAGTCCGCAATAACGCAAAAAGTCGTCTTCGGAGGTGAGGAGCAGATAATACGCTGCGTAATTTGCCTCGTCCTCTCGCGACACGCCCTTGCCGTGCGCTATCTCGTGCGCAACGGTCTCTGCAAGCTGATAAGTAGGCACGTCCGTCGAAACGTTACATTCGCCCAATACGACCTGAAATTGCCCCGTAATTCCCGAATAACTCATGAACTTGCTGAAATATACGGGCTTGGCTCTAAGCTCAAACGTGGAGAAATATTCACCCTCAAATCTGTGGTACTCTTCGTTGATAAGGCTTGACAGCTCGTCGAACGTATAAGGGCACACGATGTCGCCGTTTTCGTCAAACTCAAGCTTTTTGGCAAGCTCGTTGCTTTGCGTTGCGTAATATATACTTGCGTCTGCGCATTCCTTTATCGACATCTCGACACTAGGTAGATCAAACGCAGTCATAACGGACTTTCTGCTGTAAGAACAAGTGAACGTTGCGTTAAACAGCGTTATAACTCCGAGAACTATCGCCGTAACGTTCAAAAGTCTTTTGAAAAACGTCTCCCACTTCTTCTTACAAAGGAGAACGATAAGACTTATTAATATCGCAACAAGTGCGATCACTGCCGCAATATACGCCCATTCGGTGAGAGAAAACGGCAAAAGGTTGGTGATACGGCTTATCAAGAAGATATACCCTCGCCCCAAGGTCTTTGCAAAAAACGAGTCGCAAAGCTCAGTATTGCCCCTTGAAAAGTATAAAAGGATCAAGATAAGAGCGAGCGCAATAATTATTGCGCCCCTCCACCAGTTTTTCTTTATAAACGTTTTGATCTTATTGCCGTCCACCGTTTTATTTCCTCTTATTCGAGATAGAACGCTTTCCAGTCGTCCGTCATCTCCTTGGTGATGCCGTATTCTCCCAAAAGATAGTCGTCGAAGGTTGCGTACTTTGAAAAGATCGCATCAAACGACGCATTAAGGAACCTCTCGTTTGTGAATACGATGTATCTCATAAGCTCCAAACCGCGATCCAAGCTCTCCTTGGGCGCATTCATCGCCTTTGCGTATTCGGTTATCTTATCGAACATCTTCTGGTTGTCTTCCTTTCTGTACTCGTTGGAGTCGAGATAGTCTTTCATCGCCTGTTCTTTCGTTCCGCCGAGTGCGAGAGTGATAAGCATACCGCCGACACCCGTCCTGTCCTTGCCGCTTGCGCAGTGATAAAGTATAGGCTTGTGCTCGTTGAGCGCAAGAAGAGTCTGTCTGTACGCTTCGTTGTTCATCGGCATTTCGGCGTAAGAATTTTCAAACTCTCTTTTGATCTTTTCAGCCTGCTCCGCAGTAAGTCCGCTCGATCCCTTAGCCTGCGACTCCATATCTGCCGCACCAGCCGACAACGACCTCAAAGCGGGGAGATTGACGTATTTGAAATTACCCTCGAAATCGGGAGCTTTCGCTATCTCTTTTGCATCACGGTAATCAAACACCGTGCCGATGTTGAGTGCATTGATAGCTTTCTTATCCTCTTCGCTTACTGCATTCAAAGCACCACATCTGAAAAACATACCTTTCTTTATCTTTCTGCCGTCGGCAACGGGCGTACCGCCCATATCACGGAAGTTTTCTACCGACGAAAACATTGATCTTTTCATTATTTATCCTCCATAGCAAAGCTGTTATCTACAGGTCTTTACGTCCATTTTTATATATAATATCAAATCGACCGCTTCGTTGTCAACGACGAAAGCCGAGTCTTGTTGCATTTCGTACATTTGCCTCTCTTTTATCTGAAAACGCCAACTTGCCAATATATCTTCATATTCTTTTGCTTTTCTCCCTATAAAAAGAATCACTCCCGATTTTCGGGAGCAATTCTTCAAGGGTTAATTATGACACAAATCCTGTGTGAGTGATTAGCTTTTTCTCGCCAAGAGACCCTTACGCCTCTTAAGCTGCTTTTACCCTATTAAGCGTTCTTTTCAGCGTTCTGCGCTTCTAAGTCAGCGTACATCTGAGAACGAATCTCAGGGGTGATAGGATATTTCTTGTATACGAAATAGGTGATAGTACCAAGGATTCCGGGAACGAGACCCATGATTACGATGAACCAGGTGAGCATCGAAGGAAGCTTGGAAAGCTCGCCTACGTAGTCGCCGGTATCGGAGTTAACTTCATAACCGATAGCGATAAGGATAACGCCGACTACTGCAGAAGCGATAGCGCTCTGCGCCTTCTCGAGGAACTTCTGTCCTGCCTGAGTCAAAGCAGAACGGTCTTTTCCGTTCTTCCAGATCTGATAGTCCATAACTTCCATTCCCATTGCGTTGCCGGGAACGAAGCCCATACCGATCGCAAATGCGGAAACGAACATCGAAACGAAGAAGAGAGCAGGAACATCATCCAAAACGCCAACCATCTGAAGAATGAAAAGGAACAATCCGGAGCCTGCCTGAATGAGGTGAAGAACTCTCTGCATCTTAGCAGGATCGCCGACCTTCTTCATTACGGGAACGGAAATAACCGTTGCGAAAAGAAGAGGGAGAATCATCATCATTCCTGCGATGAGGGTAAGCGTGCCCATAAGCTCAAGGTCAACTGCACCCGTCGTAAAGTCACAGCAGAACGCCCATTTGATGTAATAAGAAGATGTTGAGAAAAGGAAAGTCCAGATAAATCCTGAGAATACCGATGCGAGAAGGTTGATGGTCATTGCCTTATTCTCTTTGAAGAGAACGAAGAAGTCTTTGATCTTAACTTCTTCCTCTTTCTCGGGTTCAACAGCAACTTTTTCTTTGATGAGTGCCCAGCCGAGCAAGGAAATTACAAGACCGCCGATCATCATAACGGTAACAACGATTCCGTACGCGTCGTGCATGCTGCCAACGGATTCGTTTACCTTAACGATAATAGCCGTAAGAGAAGTTCCCATCATAGAAAGAACCATCGTGAGGATTCTCGGGAATGTAACGAGCTTAGAACGCTCGCCAACGTCGTCCGTCATCGTTCTGTAAAGAAGATTGGGGTTGTTGAAGGATGAACCGATATCGTAAACGAGGTAGAAGAAGATTACCCAAACGGTTACGAGAAGAGGCATCTGAGCGATAGCCGTCGGAATGAAGTAAAGACAAGCAATACCGAGAGCCATCAATATCATTGCGATAAGAAGGAAAGGTTTATATTTACCGATCTTAGTCGGTTTAGCCTTATCCATAATGTACGCCTGCAAGGGATCGTCGACTGCGTCGATAACTCTCGCCGCGAAAAGTACGGTCGTACCAACGATTGCTCCGTATGCACCAAGTCCTGCGTAGTCGGTAAGATAACTCATAAAGCCGACCTGCATGATCATGGCAACGAGCGAGCCAAGTACCGCCATCGCTGTTACGCCAAAAATTTCTCTGAACCCTACTTTATTCGGGTCTTTAACCTTTTTGCCCATAAACATTTCTCCTTTTTTTTGCACAAATATGCATTGTAGTATTGTTATACTACACCCGTTTTCGAAATGTGTATTGCAGAAATCCTACACTTTTGTACAGATTTTTGATGTAAAATGTTGATTTTTTGAAAAATAGCTTATATAATAAATACAAGACTGTTGTTTTCGCGGCAATTTTTCGTCTTGTGATAAGGAGATATATCTATGGAATACGACGTAATGAAAAATTACTTGTCTCACCTTACGAACATTCTGAATCTCGACTTCGTGCTATATAAAAACGACGAGCTGGTGAACTCGTTCGCTTCGGTCGGAGACCCTTTTTCATTGAGATCGCACCTTATCGAGCTTATGAACGACAAGCCTTTGTTCATCCTTAATTGCGAGCCCGAGCTTGGCATCGCAAAAGTCCCCGTCGTCAATACGCCGTACATTGTATATATCGGGTCGTGCCTTACCATCGAGAAAAACGAGCACACCACGCAAAACGTGCTTACCTATTTCGACCTTCCGTCGTCGAGCTTTCAGGATCTGAACGCTTACGTATCATCTCTTCCGTCGATAAAATTCAACTCACTTCTGAGCATTTCCATTTCTTTATACGAGGCTTTGAATCATTCGATACCCGACCTCACGAAGAGCTATTCTCTCGACCTTTCGGCAACCGTAAACAGATCTACGATACCAACGCAGTTCAAAATGACGGATCTTAGTCTTTCTACGAGAGAACGCTCTTATCAATTTGAAGAAAAACTCAGGTTTCTTATTTCAAACGGATTTACAGAAGACCTTTCTGATATGAATAACTTTGCCGATATGTCCTCAACCGCATCGCAGATCGCGACGGGCACGCTGAGGCAACTTAAAAACTGTGTGGAGATATTGATCACCATTTCTTCTCGTGCGGCAATGGCAGGCGGATTGCCGCCGATCATCGCTTACGACCTTTCAGATATCTATTATTTGAAAGTAGAAAACGCCACTACTATCGAAGAGCTTTACGCTGCTTCCGCAAACATACCGTTGATCTTCGCTACGAAGGTACGTGATTTCAGAGGCTTTAATACAGATAACTACATCGTCAAAAAATGCGTGCGATACGTCTACGACAATTTGGCAAAAAAAATAACTCTCGACGATATCGCAAACGCCGTCGGCACATCTCCGACTTATATATCTTCTCAATTTTCAAATGAGTTTGATATGACCATCCCACATTTTATCAAATCGTGCAGAATACGCTATGCAGAGTATTTGCTGAGATTTTCGGACTATTCTCTTGTCGAGATAGCCAATATCCTCAATTTCTCCTCGCAAAGCGCTTTTCAGAACGCCTTTAAGGAAATATCCGGAATGACTCCAAAGGAATATAAGACATCTACTATGGTATGACACGTATCGTTTTCCACCGCATTAAAATAGCAACAAACACTAAAAAGCTCGGATGTTTCCGAGCTTTCATTATTTTGTAAAGTCTTCTTTTTAGAACGCCAAACGCAGGATATTTTCTACGTCGTTTTTGTTGAGTCTCATAAAGCCCCCGATCGTGTCGAGCTTATACATAGCGTTGTCCGCAATACGCGAAACGTCGCTTTCGATAAAGCCTATTTCGCCAAGCCTCGTCTTCATTCCGAGGCTCTTATAGAACTCTTCGAGTGCGGTTATGAACTCGTAAGTCAACTGATCGTCGCTCTTTTCGCCTTTCTCGATGCCGAATACCTCAGTTGCAAGGAGCGCAAACGCAGATGGATTGGTCTCGTAAACGTATTTCATCCAAGCAGGGAACACTATCGCAAGACCCTCACCGTGCGCAACGTCGTTAATTGCAGAGAGTGCGTGCTCTATTTTGTGGCTTGCCCAATCGCCTCGTCTTCCGACGGAAAGCGATCCGTTATGCGCAAGCGTGCCCGTATACATGATCTCCGCCCTTGCGTTGTAGTCCTTGGGGTTTTTGTACGCAATAGGTGCGTTCTTGACAAGTGTTTTCATTCCTGCGATCAAAAGGTTGGTCGTTAAATCGTTGTTTTGGTCGGGCGTAAAATACCTTTCGAAAAGGTGTGCCAATATGTCTACGCAACCGCACGCCGTCTGATATTTTGAAAGCGTGAAAGTCCTCTCGGGGTTCATAAACGCAAACTTAGGAACCATGCAGGGTGCGTTCAAGCCTCTCTTGACTCCTATTTCCTCGTTCGTGATGACGGAGCTGTCAGAGCCCTCGCTTCCCGATGCGGCATTCGTTAAAACTACGCCTACGGGAATCGCCCTATGAGGCACGATGCCGTTTTCGTAATACGTCCAGATGTCACCGTCGTTGACTACACCTACTGCGATAGCCTTCGCAGTGTCGATAACAGAGCCGCCGCCTACTGCCAAAATAAGCTCAACTTTGTTGCGCTTTGCGATCTCTATACCCTTTCTGACAAGCGAAAGTCGAGGATTCGGTTGTACGCCGCCAAGCTCGCAGACTGCCTTGTTTGCCTCACGGAGCTGCATTGCTATGGTCTCGTAAAGACCGCTCTTTTTTATCGTAGGGCCGCCGTAGACGTACATTACTCTGTCGCCGTATTTTCTAAGCTCGAACAACAGCTCGTTCTCGCAATTCTTGCCGAACATTATCTTCGTGCGATTTTCATACTCGAAATTCCTCATAGGTTCCTCCTTTATTGCAGTCCGTATTCAAAGGTGCGAACGTCCGTAAAGACCGTTTCGCCGCCCTTGATCTCATTATATTTTGCTTCAAATTCGCTTACCGCATTCTCGCATATCTCGGGAACGGAAAGCGTTACTTCTCCGTCGGGACGAGTCCAAGGCTTTTTGTCAAGATTGAGGATCTCCTCATACTCACCGAACTTGAAATGTCCCGTAAGCCTTTTCTCTTCGCCGTCGAATTTTTTCAGAACGTTTACGAGCGTCGGGTTAGCTTTCGAGAACACTTTATTGAAGACGACCATATTGTTCATACATTTTTTGATATACCCCTTCGACAGATTGAGTATATCAACTCTCTCCGACCAGAAATTTACTATCTCTTCGCAAAGTGCGTTGCTCACCTTATATGCGCTCTTGACGTCAAACCCGTTGATACTCGACGAAAAGGTGCGCTTATACATCTCTACGTCTATCCTCTTTTCTATCTCGGCGTGCGACATCGTATTGCCTTTTTCCCTTTCAAGAAATCCGACGTACGGGTGTATATTCGCATCGCCGTAATAGTGTAGCAATACACCGAAGAAATATCCTCTGTAATAGTCGTTACGCTCGAAGATTCGCTCGATCTCCTTAGAAAACAGCTCGTCCTGCGTTTTCTTGTGCAGCTTGCCGCCGACGACGTAGCCGTCGCTACCGCTTTTTATCGGCGTATAATAAAAGAAGATGTCCGGACCTTGAACTCCGAAGTAAAATCCCTCGGTGAAGTTCTTTGAAAAGCCCTTACCCTCCAAAAACTTGTGCGCCGTTATATAGTGCGTAGTAAAATCCGCCATGCGTTTTCTCCGTTAATTTAATAAGCCCTGCGTTTTGCGCCAGAAACTTTCGTCGCATCGCCGCAAAAACAGCTCGGCTTTATCCTATTCTATTTTAACATAAACGGCGAAAAAGTCAAATACTATTTATAATTCTTTGGCATTGCACCACTCCTTTTGGCTATTTACGCCAAAATTCTTGACTTTTTGCGTCGCTATGTTAAAATATTTGCGGAGGTACTTTTATGGAAGTATTTGTAGCGATTTTGATATTATTCTCTATCGGCGCAATGATAGGTTGGGTGATAGAGGTTTTCTGGAGAAGATTTTTCTCCAACCCAAAGGTGTGGAAAAACCCCGGCTTTTTACACGGCCCATGGCTTCCGCTTTACGGCTTCGGCACGGTTTTGTTATACGCAATATCGTCGCTTGAAGTAAACTTGGTCGTTAAGATCATCCTTTTCTGCGTCGTAATGACTCTCATTGAGTATATCGCTGGCATAATCTTCATCAATGGCATGAAGATCAAGCTTTGGGATTACAGCAAGTGCTGGGGCAATATTCAGGGAATAATCTGTCCGCTCTACTCCTTCCTGTGGACGGTTTTGGGCATCTTGTTCTACTTTTTAGTATTCCCGACCCTCGACGGCGTGGTCCATTACATTCTCGACCACTATTACACCTACCTATTGATAGGCTTGTTTTACGGCGTATTCTTCTGCGACTTCTTCGCAACCATCGACTTCGCAACAAAGCTTGCAAAGTTCAAAAAAGAGGTCATCGACACCAAATTGGACGCTATCGAGGCAAGAAAAGAGGCCATCTCGTTTGAAGAGCTCAAGGTATCCGTCAGAAACAAGATGCACGAAAAAGGCAGACGTTATAACTTCTTCATTCCGTTCAACGACGACTTCTCTCTTTCAGAAAGTATCCGTGAGCAGTTTGAAAAGCTGAAAGACAAAATAGAAGACACGTTCGACGACATCGTATCGCCCGACAGCGAGGATGACAAAAAGGAAGAAACAACTAATGGTTAACATCGGCAACGACTGGGACGAAATATTATACGACGAGTTCAGAAGCGAAAACTATCTGAAAATTCGCGAGTTCCTCAAAACGGAATACTTTTCACGCACGATCTATCCACCTATGGATAAGATATTCACTGCGTTCAAGCTAACGCCATACAAGGACGTAAAAGCAGTCATCGTCGGACAAGACCCTTATCACGAATACGGTCAGGCGCAAGGCTTTTGCTTTTCCGTTGCTGACGGCGTAAAAATCCCGCCGTCGCTCGTTAACATCTTCAAGGAGCTTCACGACGACCTTGGCGTCGATATCCCGAAAAGCGGCGACCTCACAAAGTGGGCAAAAGAGGGAGTCTTCCTGCTCAATACCGTGCTTACGGTAAGAGAGGGTCAAGCCAACTCGCACAAGACCTGTGGCTGGGAGCAATTTACCGACAACGTAATTAAAAAGCTCAACGAAAAGGAGACTCCTATCGTATTCTTCCTTTGGGGCGGCAACGCAAGGAGCAAAAAACGCTTTATAGACACCTCGAAGCACTACGTTATAGAATCTGCGCATCCAAGTCCGCTTTCGGCGTATAACGGCTTTTTCGGCAGTCGCCCCTTCTCAAAATGCAATAACTTTTTGAAAGAAAGAGCGATAGACTTCGATTTGACCAAATAACAGTTGAATTTCAAGCCGAAATGTTGTAAAATAGTCATAGAAAAAGCCTCGGTTTTTTCGAGGTCAAACATAGAAATTATAAAGGAGATAATATAAAATGAAAGTATTGATCGAAACATCTGCACGTCACGCACACGTTACTCAAGAGACCCTCGAAGTATTGTTCGGCAAGGGCGCAACTCTTACCAAGAAAAAAGACCTCTCTCAGCCCGGACAGTTTGCTTCCGAACAAAAGATAACCGTCGTAGGTCCCAAGCGTGAGCTTGCAGGAGTATCCATCCTCGGACCGTGCAGAAACGCAGATCAGGTAGAGCTTTCCGCTACCGACGCAAGAAATATCGGCGTTCAGGGCGTTATCAGAGAATCGGGCGACATCGCAGGAACTCCCGGCTGCAAGCTCGTTGGTCCTTGCGGCGAAGTTGAAATAGCTGAGGGCGTTATCGTCGCAAAAAGACATCTCCATACCACCCCCGAAGACGCAGCAACTCTCGGCGTTTCCGATAAGGAAATAATTAAGATCGCTTGCGGCGGAGAGGGCAGAAAAGTCATTTTCGACGATGTCGTAGTAAGAGTTTCTCCCAAGTTCGCAACTGCCGTTCATCTCGATACCGACGAGTCTAACGCTGCTGCTTGCCCCATGGTCAACTGCTTCGGCGAGATCGTAAAATAATCGTTTTTGATATTCATCGGACTGCATTTTTATGCAGTCCTTTTTTATTTGAAAACCCTTTGTTTACTCTGACAACAGACTTTATTCATTCTTTTCTGTTTATCGATTTCTAATTTGTCTTCTCTTTTCGTTATTGACTACTTTACCTCTCCCGCTTTCAGCTCTTTTTGAACATGGCTCAAAAAAATCCCGTCATCCGCTTTTCATTTGACGGCTTTTTGCAAATTTATAAAATTCACTCTATTTTTATTCATTATTTTTGATGATTTTTTCTTTTGCACTATTGACATAGCCTGCTTTGAGTATTAAAATTTTATTAGAGGCAAAACCATTTTTCTTTTGCAAATCTATATAATATAAGGAGAAAATATGAGTAAAGAAAACAGACGATCGGCGATAGTGATTGCGATACTTCTCGTGGTGATATTCACCTGCATGATATTCGCAAATCTTATCCAGACCGATTTCGGCAATGTCGAGGTAACGACCTCGTCGTTCGAGTACAACGGCGGCGAGCTTTATTACAAGCTCTACAAGCCCGAAAGCGTCAGCGAAAGCAACCCTGCTCCTGCGGTATTGCTCCTCCACGGTTATCAGAACGATAAGGAGACCAACGCCGCTTACGCAGTCGAGCTTGCAAGAAGAGGCTATGTAGTTCTCTCGCTCGACGAGTACGGACACGGCAGCACTACGCTTTCGATGATAAACCGAGGCTACGTCAACCACAAAGTTACCGTTCTTTTCGGTGAAGACAGCGAAGAAGCAGGCACTTACGTTTCAATCGGCGGTGCAACTCGTTACAAAGTAATGATGAACTTCTCCAACCTCTCGTTCTTCAACGAGCGTTATTCCGCTGATTCTGACGGCAACAAGATAACGGATAGCTCCATGGGCGGCGTTGCGGCATACGCATACCTTGCCTCTATGGACTTCGTTGACGACACCAAGATGGCCGTTACAGGCCACTCGATGGGCACGTGGGCAACCTGGTCTACTGCAGCGGCATACTCAGGCGCAAAGAACGCTAAGGGCGAGGATATATCCCCTAAAGCGGTCGTTTTGCAATGCGGTGAAATATTCAGAAAGAGTGCGTACGACGCAGATAATATCAAATTCAACAATGTTCTCCTTTTGACCGCTAAGTACGACGAATTTAGCTATTTCAGAGACTACAAGAACACCGTAGGCGACGAACAGCTTACCTCGGAAGCAAGGCTTGAGTTCCTCGGAACGAGCGGAAAAGCGGAGTGGAACAAGACCTACGGCAATTTCGGCGACGGTAGCGCAAGGCGCATGGAGCTTATCATAACCAACCACCGCCTTACGACGCACAACCACCACGGTATGCAGGCATCCCTCGATTGGTTTGATACCGCACTTTCTCATACGAGTGCAATCGACTCCGACAGCCAAGTATTTATGGTAAAGGAGTGGCTCGTTTTCGCGGCGACCCTTTGCGCTATATTCATGATGCTCCCCATAATGAACATTCTTTTGAGAATAAAGTTCTTTGCGGACATCAAACAGCCTCTCCCGACAGATCCTACTAAGGCAAAGAAGGGTGGTGCACTTTGGAAGGGCATAATCATCACGATGCTCATTGCGTGCTTCACCTATCCGTTCATGACCCAGCTCGGTCACGGACTTTTGCCTCTCCCCGAGAATATATTCAGAATGACTATCGGCAACGGCTTCCTTTCCTGGTACTTGCTCCTCATCATTATCATGCTCGTAACGACGGCTATTTCCGTCCGTTCGTCTAAAAAGAACGTAAATCCGCTCAACTATTACGACATGGCTTTGGCTCGTCCTGAGAACAAGGATAAGATAGACTTCGGCATGCTCGGAAAGTCTGCACTCGTAGTCCTTTGCATGGTCGGCACGATGTATATCCTCGTTGCGATCTGCCAAGCGCTCTTCCAGCTCGACTTCAGATTTATCTGGCCGTTCTTCAAGACCTTCTCTTGGACTCGTCTCGGACAGTTCTGCGTATACTTCCCGATATTCGCACTCTTCTTCTTGCTCAACAACTCGAAGATCTTTGCGATGATGAGGCAAGAAGGTGCAGAAGACCTCTCGTTCAAAGCAGGCTTCAAGTGCTGGTGGAAGAATGCTCTTATGATGGCAGGCGGTATCGTAATTATGGTCCTCATAGAGTATATCCCCTTCTTCCTGAATATCGGTCCGGGCGCAGACCTACTCTTCAGTTCGACATTCGGTGGTCCGTTCATGTCGCTTATGATAGTATTCGTTCCGCAGGTATTGGTATTCTCGATACTTTGTACCTACATTTATAGGCGCACAAACAACGTCTATATCAGCGCATTGACAGTCTCTACCCTCGCTTGCTGGATAGTAACGGGCGGCTCGGCAATGCTGTAAAATCAAACCGATCTCGGCTTAAAAACACCGTCCTCCGATTTTCATCGGAGGACTTTTTTTGTCTGTTTTGACGGAATTTTT
The DNA here is from genome assembly GCA_964406735.1 of uncultured Clostridia bacterium. Lineage (GTDB taxonomy): Bacteria > Bacillota > Clostridia > Christensenellales > CAMQZB01 > CAYOSU01. Next base: position 65,794 of record CAYOSU010000006.1, read on the forward strand.
CCTTTTGGCATAATTACCGATAGCGAGATCTTCTGCGTCTCCGTCCTTGAAAAGGCTTCATCGTAAACATTTTGCCGTATTGTTAAAAGCTCTTTCATCCCGAACGCAAAGCCTTTATCTCTTTACGTCTACTTTGTGTCGCTTCCGCCTTATATTATTCTTGTATGCAAAAGGGACGCTTGATGCGTCCCTTCGGTTAAAGATGAGATTTTTGGCATTGTTTTGAGGGGTTTTAGCCGTTTACCTCGTCGTTTGCGTGGTTGTAAGATGCTCTCTTGATTGCGAGATCGCTCGTCATCTGAGGGAGCTGATCCTCGAGCTTATAGAATCTGATAGCGATGAAAGACATTGCGTAAAGCGCCATAGGAATGAAGCTTATGAGAAGTCTCAACATCGTGATAGCGGATTCGGGCTGAGTGTAAGCAACGCCCTCGGTGGAGCTTACGAAGCCGCCGATAGATAAGCACAAGCCCAAAAGACCCATGCCGAGTGCGGTGCCGATGTTTGCCATAAGGCCGGGAAGTGCTGACATCGTTGCTTCCATTCTGGGTTTATCCTTCCACTCGTTGTAATCTGCGCACTGCAAAAGCAAGAGTCCTGAGAACATCGAATTCGGAACGGCTCCGATACCTGTAAATACGCCGCCGAGAATAAGAAGTGCAACGTTGTCATATGCAAACCAGTTGATAAGGTTACCGACAATACAAAGTGCAAAACCTATCGCAAGTGTCGTGGACAGCTTGATCTTTTTAAGAAGCGGTGGGAATATGAACATAACGGGAACCATAACTATCTGAAGGGCTCCGCCGATACTTGCAAGACCGATATCGCCTACTACGTACTGATAATAATACGTAGAAACGCCGATGTTTCCGGCAACGTTGACCACCAACATCATCAATGCGATGGGATAAAGATTCTTGTTTATCTTCAATACCTCGATAATTTCCTTGAACTTGATATGCTCCGTCTTTGCGTCTACGGAATACTTCTCCTTGATTACAAAGAATCTGATGAGCGAGATGATAGCCAAAGGAACGGCGAAAATAAGTACCATTCTTATCCATCCTTCTCTCGTTCCATCTTTAGCAAGAAGCTGAGGCATGATGATGTTTACTACGACTGCACCGAGCATGGTGATAAGTCCCGAGTAGGAGTTGAGCTGAACGTACTTGTTGTTATTATTAAACGCTCTTACCATATAAGGACCTTGTGCAGCAGAGTAGATCGAATAGAAGCCCGAGCTCATAAGTACGTAGAATACCATTATCCAGACGCACTTGCCGACCTTAGAAAAGCTTGGCGGGCAAAGGTAGATAAGCACAGTAAACACCCAAGTGAACGCTGCGCAGAAGTCGTAAGGTCTGCCTCTTCCCCATTTGGAGTTGGTGTTATCGACCAAATATCCGACTACGAAGTCGGTAAAGCAGTCGATGACCTTGCTTGCGACCATAAGACCTGCTATTAAGCCTGCTTCAAGACCTAATACCGAGGTCGAGAAGAGGTTAACTTGTCCTATGACCATCATCTGTGCCGCAAGCGACAATCCTGGGAGCGCCCATGTGAGGATGATCCCAAAAGGAACTTTGTCTGGATTTTTAAGTTTCTTTCCCATATTTTTTTCTCCTTAATACAAATATTTCTCTATTACAAACGGCTTTTGCCGCTTGCTTTCTTTTTATATGCTAAAACTCTTTTAGCTGAACTTTACCGACATAATAAAGTCAACGAGCTCGTCGAGCGTCTCTTTCTTACCGTACTTTATCCAATAAGTAAAGACGTTTATCAATGCGCCTGACCAAAAATACGCCGATATCGTCGGCACGGTTTCAAGTTCGTCGTGCGAAAGCTGTCTGTCGGCGAGCTTGTTGATATACTCCGTAAGCACGTTGCCCTGCCCTGTTTCAAGAATGTCCATAATAATGGCAAAATCGCCGTCCCTTTCGACCATAGCTCTCACTATTTCCCTGCAAAACGACCTATCATCACTGTTTGCGTTAGATATGTTTTGAATCGATTGCTTGGAATATACGTTAGCATTTCCGAGTATCTCCTCCATAACGTCTTCCTTGCCGTTGAAATTGCGATAAAAACCCGCTCTCGAAACGCCTGCCTTGTCGCAGATGTCGGTAACGGTTATTTTGTCGTAGTTTTTTACCGCCATCACCTTGACGAGAGCCGTACAAATGCACTCTCTCGTGAACTTTCTCGACTCTTCGTTCGATATTCCGATAACTTTATCAGAATTTTTATCGTAATATTTTGCCATAGCTTTTATCCTGCCGTTTTTAACGTTCCATTAAAAATTACTCTACGATTACCTTGACCCTTGCTAAGTTCTTTACCTTAGTGTAAAGGTCTTTGTTGTCGCCGTCTCTTTGCGATTTGACCATTACGGAAACGAATCTCTCTCCCTTCTCGTCAAAGCTTTCGACAAACTCTGCGCCGCCGTCTGCGCTTACTTCAAGCTGTTTTTCAAACTCAACTCGTTTTTCCGTTATATCGCGATCGTATAGATCGACTGCAATGTCGGTGATCTTTCCTGCGCCGTCGGGAACTTCGGTCTTGACGACGAATTTGACGGGCTCGCCTACCTTTACTCTCGCAAGTTCTCCACCGTTAGCCGTAAATTCGATCGTGGGCTGAATTCCACGCCTTATTTTGGCGTTTTCAGGGAGCTTCGGCTGATTGTCTATCATCTCGTATTCGGTCGAGGGTAACGGCTCTACGCCCTCTTCTACCCACTTTGCAAGATCAAGAAGAAGCTGTCTCTTTGCTCCTATGTAGCTTACATTGAGATTTGTCTGCGGACAGTCATAATCTCCGTGCATCGTGCGCTCCATATAATACGTACGGTACATATCGAGCTTGCCGTTTTTCGCAACTTTTTTCCTGTACCAGTCTGCGCACCACGGGCACGTCGATTCGTCCATAAGCGACTGCAGGTTGATCGTCTTGCAGTGTATATCGCCGTCCTGTATCGTTCCCGTTCCGGTGAATCCGTAGCCCATAATAAAGCCTCTCTGCGGCAACAATACATTGCCGTCCTCCTCCCTGAACTGCTCCCACGCCTTGAACGAGCGATCGTCGGGAACCTGATGTCGGTAATAATATTGCGTTGCAATATAATCGGAGTTGTCAAGGTGAACAAAGTCTCCAGATGCTACCTTTGAAAGGGGCGTTGTTATATCCGTCATGCCGAAGGTCATTCCAACAAACAGCTTGCCGCCGCCGTTCTCATCTCTCTCCATTTTCTCAAGGCTGAATACCGTTCCAGCCGCTTCTCCACTCGTTATCACGATATGCGTACCGCCAAGATACAAATCGTCCCCTTCGGGAAGCTTTTCAAGCTCGATATAAGCCTCTTTTGCGTAAGCAAAGCCCTTTTTCCATGCGCTGTCAACGCCTGTTTTAGATATTTCCGTTTCACCGCTTACGGGAAGATGTACGCCTTTGACCTTTCCGTCAAATGCCAACCTATCCCTTTGCGCATAATATACGTCATCCTTGCCCTCGTAGCCCTCTTTCGTCCAGAAATCCTCGAAATACGTCGGATCGGTCATGCGAACAACGGGTGCGATAACTCCGAGAAGATCGCCTTTTATCACTCCTCTCGCCTCGTAGAACCAAGCGCTTGGAGGGAATCCCATGACTGTAAGCTCTTTCAATGCCGCCGCCTCTACCTCATTTAACCCGTCGTAAATATTTCCCGAGCCGCCTGCATCGATGCTCGAATAGAATTTCCTGAATGCGTTTCTCAACACTCTCTGTCCCAAAACGTGCATGGAAAGAGTATTGGGAAGGGATACGGGCGAGCCGATAACATAAGGCAACGCACCGTCAAAAACGCCGTCTGTGTTCTCTATGCACGCCATCGTCTTGTAGCCGCCGCCCGAGCCGCCGTGAACATAGCCGTAGACCTTGTCCACTCCGCAATGCTCTTTTACTATCTCTTTCGCAAACAACATTACCTGTGCACTCGACTTCCAAACGACAGTCGGGTCTGACATGGGAACACTTGCCTGGACAGAACCCATGTTGCTCTCTAAAAAGCACGACTTGTTGATAAGGCAGAACGAAATCTGATCCTCCTCACCTACAAGCGGAAGAGCCTGTATCTCTTCGTCGTATGCAGGCGACGGGTTGAGATAATTATAAATTCTTCCCTCGCACACCTCTTTTTCAGGCATACAAAGCGAGAATTTGACGTTCGTTCCATCAAATCCACCGTGAACGTAACGGAATTTTATGTTGTCTCCGTAAGGCGTTACTCTGACTCTAATTTCGTCAACGTCGATATAACGTGAAGAATATTCCACGTCGTTTTGCGGTATATAAAGCTCTTTTTTCATCATCATTTCTCCGAGTTTTCTTTCAGTATATCTTGATGTTTACACTTTGTCAATACACACTTTACACATCTACCGATTTTGTAAACGCCATCGATCACAAAACTAAAACGCGGCAAGCTGTTCAAAGCCCGCCGCTTTTTTTATATTAACTTAACCCGAATAAGTATGGTCAATATATTTTTGCACCCATATTTCGTCTCTAAAAGATCCGTATTCAAACATTTGACAATCATGATAAAGGTCATCCGCCAGTTCAATTATAATGTCTTTTAATTCTAAATTTTCAATATACTTATGCGGGATTCCATTAATCCCAAGCTTCGTTCCAAGAATATTGCCCACTATTGCGCCTGTCGAATCGCTATCACCGCCGTGGTTTACTGCCGCAATCACACCTTTTTCAAAATCATTTTCATATTTTATTGCACAATAAATTGCTATTGCGAGCGCTTCTTCCGCCACCCAGCCACCGCCAATTTGATTTATCGCATCTAAATCCTCCGCATTGTTTGTTTGGGAAAGATCTATTGCTTTTTCGATTATCGCAATTAACTCTTGAATATGTTCTGCTTTTTTAAACACCTCTACCATGGTCTTTTCGGCTGATTTAATAGAATCTAAAACAGAGCATTCTTTCTCTTTCGATAACTTTGCAATAATATGTGTTAACATAGCTGCGGACAAATACCCTAATTCGTGCCCGTGCGTTAGTGCCGCCGTTTCCGCTCCAATTTTTTCAATCGTCTCAAAAGAATAGTTTCGATGTATTAAATATAACCCTATTGGAGCTACTCGCATTACACCGCCGCTTCCTTTACTGTTATTCTTTGGTTTTTAAATAGAACCAAGCTCTTCTTGCATAAGACTAAATAAGCACGTTCTTCCCGGTTCTCTGCTATGATTCATTTCTGGAATATTGTTTAGCCAAGAAACGTTCGGTTCTTGTGTTCCAAAAAATTCTGCTTCTTGAGTCTTCAACCAATCTTTATAGCATTCTCCGATATAATATTGGTACGGAGCCATTATTCCTCTAAGGCTTACTCTCGTCGTTCCTATTAAAAGTCCGTTTGCCGTGTATAGCGTTAATTGCGTATCGTCTGAAATAAGCGCTTTACCGTCAACAAGGGAATACTCGCATATTCCACCTTCTCCATATTCTTGAAAAATTTCTTTTTCGCTCATAAACTCAATAGGATATCCCAAGGCATCACCTACTGCACCACCAATCAAACATCCTCTAAATTTATCTAGATCTTTTGCGTCTTTCTCCATCTTCTTCTCTTTTTACTTCTTTTTCATTTCTTTAAGCTCTTTTTTTAGGTCGTCGGATATCCTGAACGAGTCTCTACACTTATCTAACGTACGGTTTAGCGTTGCGGCGTCAATATTTCCGTTTTTAAGGTATTTAACTGCGATTTGCGGTGCTTTTATTACCGCATCACAAAGGCACCACGCGACCGCCATAGAGACGTAATACTTGCTCGTATCTGCCTTTTCGAGCATTTTCAGGCTTTCCTCGATCTCCTTATCACCTAAAAAGTGCTTCATAATGAGAATAACACCCGTCCTTGCAACGAATTCTTGTTGTGATACGATATATTCCTCCGCTTTTGCCTTAACTTTCTCTTTTTCGCTTTGTCTGAACTTTAATGTCATAGCAACGGAGTCGATATGAGCCCAATTGTCTGCGTATTTAAGATATTCGTCAAGGTATTTAAGCTTCATATCCGCATTCTCTTTGATATAACAGATCGTTAGCCCGTAAAGCAATACCTCTTCAAAATACTTGAATTCCGTAAATTTCAGGCTCTCCACATAGTTTTCCGCCATCTTTTTAGCGATATTGCGTAAAATCGGAAGCCTTACGCCGATCATCTCGTATTTTGTCGGCGTAAGCTTGCGGTTAAACTCCCTATATTTTTCGTCTTTTTTATCAAATAATTCCCGTCTTATTTCCTCTTGCGTCATATTCCCACTCCTTTTTCTTATTATAACCTCTTTTTACTCTCCTTTCAAGGATTTTTTCGTACACCCAATAAAAAAAGGCATTCCGTATAAAAACGAAATGCCTACGTTGTTTTTATTATCATGCGCCCAAAACGAGCGTTAGCGTACCTGCCGTTATAAGAACCAATCCGACTACCGACGAAAGAGTCGGCTTCTCTTTTAAGACTATCCAAGCAAACAGTACCGTTATGACGATAGAGAGCTTGTCAATAGGAATGACAACGGACGCCTTTCCGAACTTCAATGCCGCATAATAGCACACCCAAGAAAGTCCCGTCGTAATGCCCGAAAGTATGAGATAGAGGAAGGACTTCTTGTCCATAGTATATGGCTCTTTCTTATGCTTGAAGTTAAGAAGCACCAATCCCCAAGCAAGAACGAGGACGACTAACGTCCTAAGTGCAGTTCCAAGCTGCGAGGGAACGTCTTCCATGCCGAGCTTTGCCAAAATAGACGTAAAAGCGGCAAATATTGCCGAAAGCAATGCGAATATCAGTCCTCTGAATTCTTTTTTCTTTGCTTTGATCTCTTCTTCGGATATTTCAATTTTATGAGCCTTGTTCATATCCTCGTTAATCGCTTTACGCGGAAGTCCGAGCATCATAACAGTACCCATTGCAATGCCAACAAGTCCCACTACGGTGATCTCGTTGAATGCTTCGTCGGGGAATATTATCGTCGCAAGAAGTATCGCTAATATCGTCGAAGACTTGTCTATCGGGGCAACCTTTGATGCGTCGGCATTTTTGAGCGCGTAGAAGTAGCATATCCAGCTTCCTCCCGTCGCTAATCCCGAAAGTATGAGCAAAATATAGCTTCGCTTTGATATATTGTCGATGCTCTCAAACTGCCCGAGTGCGGCGGCGAAAATGCACGCTATTGCGGCAACGACGCACGTTCTTATCGCAGTCGCAAAGTGCGAATCGACGTTTTTTATTCCTATTTTTGCCAATATCGACGTTGCACCAGCAAAGACGCAAGAGCCGAAAGCAAGCAGTATCCAATAGTTTTCCATAATCAAATTATACATCTAATACTCCAAAAATGCAATTTTTTTATACGTTTTCGTCGTATTTTCGTGTGATTCCACACATATTTCACTATATATTATGAATTTTTGTTAAAAACTATTGATAAATCCATTATAATTTGATATAATAACAATACAAATTCAGGAGGTAGTTTTTATGAATAAAGGTGAATTTATCAAGGCTTTTGCCGCAAAGGCAGACATCAGCCAGAAAGACGCAGCTGTTGTTTATGACGCTTTCGTCGGAACTTTGACAGACGCTCTTAAGAACGGTGAAAAAGTTCAGCTCACAGGATTTGCAAATTTTGAAGTTAAAAATAAACCCGCTCGTGAAGGAATCAATCCCAGAACGAACGAGAAGATCCAGATTCCTGCAAGCAAAGCCCCTGCTGCAAAATTCAGCAAAGCTTACAAGGATCTTTTGAACTAATTAAGTTTTCTCTATCTCAAAAAAAAGACCTACCTTGAGGTGGGTCTTTTTTTACTGTCCCAATCTTCAATATAATTGAGATCGCAAATCAATCTGATTTTTCTTAAGGAATATGTATTTTCTCTGAATGCGTTTGTTTTACGCTTCTACATCATTTCTACTACTAAAAAACCGCAACCAACTCCGGTTGCGGTTTATTTTTTTACTTTCAGCTTTCAAGAGCTTTTTTTATATCTGCAACGGATTTCAACACCACATCGGGGAATATGTCGCTGTTTTTCAAGTCTTCCCGTTTCGTTTCGCCCGTTAAGACGAGAACGGACAGCATATCGTTCAAAAGACCGAACCTTATGTCGGTATACATCCGATCTCCCACCATGGCTATTTTTTCAAGCGGCAATCCGCACGCCTCAGATACGCCCTCTGCAATAGGGCGATAGGGCTTCCCGCAAATTACCTCGGGACGTTTTCCCGTGCTTGCCTCTATCATTTCAAGCATTGCACCTACGTCAGGTTCATAATAGGGAAGAGCAGGGCAGTTTACGTCAGGATGCGTTGCAATAAATCTTGCGCCCATATTGAGATATCTTGTGAGCAATACGAGTTTTTGATAGGTAAGCTCCTTATCGTAAGCAAGGCACACTATATCGGGGAATCCTTCGGTCAGCTTAACACCGCCTGCCTCGAATTCTTTTTTTAATTCCTCCGTGCCGACGAGATATACACTCTCGTTCGGGTGGTTAAGATTCAGATATCTCACCGTCGCATTTCCCGAAGTATAGACCTCGTTTACATCGCACTTTATTCCTATGCCGTTGATTTTTTTGCGATAAAACTCCGCCGAAACGGATGAATTATTGGTCAAGAATATAACTTTTTTGCCGTTTTGTCGCAAATAGTCTATCGTTTCTTTTGCTCCGTCGATGAGTATCCCGTCGATATACACCGTTCCGTCGAGATCGAAGACGAAGCACTCTATCCCTTTTAGCTTTTCAATATCTTTATCCGTCATAACGTTCCAACAGTCCCAAGTATTTCATCACGCTAAGCGTCGTAAACGAACCGCACAGCTCGGTCGAGCTAACAAGCGCGATATACAAATCTTTTTTGTCGTCGTAGCCCCTTTCTTCGGCAAACAAATTGTATGCCGCAACGACTGCGGGCAAGCTCTTTTTAAGCTCTCTTGCTGCGTCTGCGAAATACTCTCTGTTCTCGTCGACCGCTTTCTTGATATTTTCGTACGCTTTCGGAGACACGAGCTGCGACGTTATCTTATACGCCGCCCATTCGTTGACGCCAAGCTCCTTTGTCAAAAGCTCATACCGATAGTCCATATCGGGAGGCAATGTCTCTTCGACCGTTTTGGTCTCGTAAAATAACGAGAACACGTTGACTAATTTTACGTACACCTCAAACGCCTTTGCACCGTAAAGTGCTTCGACGGGCACTCCACGCTTTTTTCTCAAAAGATACAGCGCACGCATCGTGCTACTGACTGAGTTCGTAAGATCGACTGAAAGCAACGCTCTTGCCGCAGAGATCTTGAGCATACCGTCCACGAAATGCTCAATGCCGTTTCTTGCGTGGTTTTTTATCTCTTCCGCAGCCGCCAATACCTTCTCAACGCCTGCTATCAGCATATCTATCATATGAGGGCACACTTTTGCCTTCAAAAATTTCTCTCTCGTGTAGCAATCAAAGACCGTAAGATACTCCGTTGCCGCAAGCCCGATAGCCGCCGCAAGCAGTTCATCGCTGTTTTCGGCAATAATATCGTGGTCAACGATGACTGCCGACGGGAATGCGCCATGCTCCTTAGTAAGAACGAAGCTTCGCCATATCTCTACATCGCTTTCGAACACGGTATCGCAAGACATCGCTGTCAAAAACAGCACGAGCGGCACGCCGAGCTTTTTTGCGATTAGCTTAGAGATATCGCACGCCGTTCCGCTTCCGACCGCTATAATAAGCCTTGCGTCCTCGGGTATATCGAGCTTTGACATCGTGCTTTCCGACACGTTGTCTCCAAGAGAGATAACAAGCCTTTCGGTCGCACTTTGCGAAAGCCGTGCGTCGATTTCGTCTATGTACGGCAAAACGTCCTCTACGCCGACTAAAAGCACTTTGCCGACGGGGCAGAGGCGTTCAACGACCTCTTTGATCTTTTCGGCCGCTCCCTCGTAAGAATATATCTCCGTCGCAGGCAAAAAATGCTCCGTTGTGCAGTCGCAGAAGCCCTTTTCGCCGAAGAGTGCGTTGATATTCATATCCTTTGCAAGCTTAAAATCAATCATAATCCGACACCTTTTCTATACATATAATAGTATAACATTTATGCACGAAATGCAAGGGCTTTATTTGCAAATATTCGCATTTATTTTTGTCGAATTATTGCAATTCTTGCCGTCTTTATTAACAACATCCACAATTTTATGTGGATAACTATGTGGATAAGTGCACAACTCGTCAATTTTTATGCATTTTTGCTCATGTTTTTATGCATTCGGCACGAAAAGTTATCCACATTGTAACAAAATTATACTATCGGGGAGTAACCGAAATTGACCAAAAAATTGATCTTATTAACGGCGTTTTCCGCCCTTTTGTTCCTGTTTTCACTAACTGCGTCGCTATATTTTCAGTCTTCTTTCTCGCAAAACGCCTCGTCGCTCAAATTCCGCACGGTGATCTGCGTTGACGCAGGGCACGGCGGTATAGATAACGGCGTTTACGGCATATCTTCAGGCGTTCCCGAAGCAAAAATAAACCTCGAGATCGCTCGGCTTCTTGAAAAAGACCTGTCACGCCTTGGCTTTGACGTCGTATTGACGAGAACGGACGACGAGGGGCTTTACGGCGACACCTCAAAAGGCTTCAAGCGGAGAGACATGGAAAAGCGGCGTGAGATAGCCATTTCAAATCGATCCGACCTCGTCATCTCGATCCACTGCAATTACAGCAAGAGTAAGACCGCCAAGGGAATCAACGTCTATTACGACAAGACCGATGAGTTATCGACCACCTTTGCCGATAGGCTTTGCGTTGCCCTTGCTGAGCTATCGTCCAAGAAAGTGCGCAAAGACGGCGAAAAAATGTATATTACGCACGAAATAGGTCTCCCTGCCGTAATTATCGAGTGCGGCTTTTTGAGCAACGCAGAGGACGAAAATAAGCTCCTGAGTGCAGATTACAAGCGAACCCTTTCGAAAGCTATCGCAGATTGCGTTTTCGAGATGTTTACCGAGACTACTTGACAGATAAAAAATCGGCGCAGCAAAAGCCACGCCGTTTTATCTTTAGTAAAAACCTTTTGTCGATTATCTTGCGCCCTTGTCGTAGGGGATACCCTCCGCTTTCGGTGCACGCGATTTTTTGGACGTGAACGCCAGCACGACGAGAACGATAAGGTAAGGGAGCAAGTTATAGAAGTAGTTGGGAAGACCAAGCTCCTTTAATAAGAAGATCCCGTCGCCGTTGATGTCGAGCGAAGCGTAAGTCGGAGCGATACACTTCAGAAGACCGAACAAGATAGCGCCGAGTGCAATACCGACGGGCTTCCAGTTACCGAAGATCATGATCGCAAGAGCAATAAAGCCTGCGCCCTGAACGTCTCCCTGCGATGCGCCGTTAGCCGAGCATACGATATAAACGTAGCCGCCAAGGCCTGCGAGTGCGCCCGAGATGATCGTGCCTGCGTATCTCATCTTTACGACGTTGATACCGACTGAATCCGCAGCCTGCGGATGTTCACCGCACGAACGAAGCCTCAGACCGAACTTCGTCTTATAAAGTATGATCGAGAGGATGATAAATATCGCAATGCAAACGTATGTCGAGATGTACGCTTTGTCGAAGAAACCCTCCAAGACCGTTCCACGGATGCTTTCGTTCTGGATCATGAACCAGTTGACCGTGCCTTTGGGCATGTTCATGTACTGCTGTTGGCAAATGAGGTTGATAAAGAAGAGCGATACGGCAGGAGCGAGCATATTAAGTGCCGTTCCGCCGATAGTCTGGTCGGCTTTCAAGTTGATCGCCGAAAAACCGAGGAGCATCGAGAACGCCGCACCTGCAAGAGCGGCAATACCCATCGCAGCAAGATATATCCACTGCCCCTCGCCCTTAGCGACGTCGAGCATGATACCAAACTGCGGTGCTTGCAAGATATAAACGAACAACGCACCGAAGAACGAGCCGATGATCATGATACCGTCGAGGGCTATATTGATGATACCGCTTCGTTCAGCGAAAACGCCTGCCAAAGCGACGATCATTAGCGGAATGAGATATTTGAACAGCTGTTGTAATAAAAACGCCATAATTATTCCTCCTTAGCCTTTACTTCGCTTTTCTCGCTGTTAAGGAGCTTTTTCTCCAAACGCTCTGCCTGTCTCTTATAAAGTATGTCCTTGATGAGCTTGCCAAAGCCTGCGAAGTATATGATGACCGCAACGATGATGCTTGCGATAAACTCGTTGTATCTCGTGAACGACGAGAGCTTATTTCCTGCGACGGTGAGGAACGCCATATAAATAGCCGCAAATATCGTGCCTATGGGGTTACTGCTTGCAAGGAGCGCAACGGGGATTCCGTTGAATCCCTCTCCTGGGAGAGACATATAGGTGTTCCAATAAAACTCCGTCTTGCCGTTGAGGTAATAAAGCGATGCACCGCAAGCGGCGAGACCGCCCGCTATCATCATCGAGAGGACGATATTGCGCTTGTCGTTCATACCTGCGTATCTTGCGGCGTTTCTATTATGCCCGCACGCTTTGAGCTCGTAGCCGAACGTCGTCTTGTTGAGCATGATGCTGACGATCACGGCGATGAGTATTGCGATAAGGATACCGCCGTCCGCCCAAGAGCCGGGGAATATCTTGTCCATCAGAAGCCTCGGCGTCTGAATGCCGTAATCGCTCGTCGGAATGGTATAACCCGTCTTGCCTGCAGGGGCATTGATGTACGGTGAGTTGTTGAATATCCATGAAACGACGTTCGCCGCTATCCAGTTGGTCATGATGCAGACGATTACCTCGTTAACGCCAAGAAGTGCCTTGAAAAGTCCGGGTATTGCGCCCCAGATCATACCGCACAGCATACCTACGATAAGTGCAAGCAACCATACCCAGAAAGCAGCAAAGCTGTTGTTTGCGGGGATGGAGAGGGCGGTAATGATAGAGCCTGCCGTACCCATAAGGTACTGACCGGGTGCGCCGATGTTGAAAAGGCCCGTCTTGAACGCAACTGCGACGGAAAGTCCCGTCATAACGAGCGGCGTTGCACGGAGCATCATATCGCCGAGCGTCTTGCCCGAAAAACCGATAGAGATGACCGCCGAGCTTCCCGTATAGAACGGACCTGCGAAGACTATCAGAAGGCCCTTGCCGATATCGTTGAATTTTACGTCCTTGCTGAATATTGCAACGAGGATAAGCACGACAACGCCGACTAATATTCCTGCCAAGATACAGATAAGTGCGGATATTACCGACTTCGTGCCGTCCTTTTCGTAAAGTGTTTTGAGCCTCGGGTCGTTGTCGTCAACGGAGACGAACAGCGACTTGAAAAATTTTCCTATGTTTTTCACTGTTTTCACAAAGAAGTTGTCTTTTGCCATTATTTATTCTCCTTTGTATCTTTTTTTGCGCCTGCCATATAAAGACCGAGTTCCTGAACGGTTGTCGTCTTCGGATCGAGCTCACCGACGATCTCGCCCTCGTACATAACGAGTATTCTGTCCGAAAGGTTCATTACCTCGTCAAGCTCGAGCGACACGAGAAGTATTGCCGCGCCCTCGTCTCTGCGCTTGACTATCTGCGTGTGTATGTACTCTATTGCGCCTACGTCAAGTCCACGGGTCGGCTGAACGGCTATCAGAAGGTCGGATTTTTTATCGATCTCTCTTGCAACGATAGCTTTCTGCTGATTGCCGCCCGACATTGAGCGTGCCGTCGTGATAGCGCCCTGTCCCGAACGGATATCGAATCTGTCGATGAGGTCGTCCGCATAAGTTCTCACTTCGTCGAACTTGATGAAGCCTTTATTTTCAAACTGCGGCTCGAAATACCTTTGCAATACGAGGTTTTGCTCCAACGAATAGTCGAGCACCAAGCCGTGCTTATGCCTGTCCTCGGGGATATGGCTCATTCCGTGCGTGTTCTTGTAGCGTATGCTCTTGTTGGTAACGTCCTCGCCGCACAAAATGATCTTTCCGCTCTCTATTTTGTCAAGGCCTGTGATCGCATGAACGAACTCCGTCTGTCCGTTGCCGTCTATTCCTGCAACGCAGACAATCTCGCCCTTTCTTACCTTCATGGAAACGTCGTGAACGGCGTCTTTCTTGTGGAGCTTGCTCTTAACGCAGAGGTTGTCTATCTCCAAAACGACATCCTTTGGCTTTGCCTCGTCCTTGTCTACTGCGAACTTGACCGCTCTTCCGACCATCATTTCAGAAAGCTCTTCCTTAGAAGTCGTCTTGACGTCTACAGTTCCGATATATTTACCCTTGCGAAGAACGGTACATCTGTCTGCGACCGCCTTTATCTCGTTGAGCTTGTGCGTGATGAAAAGTATCGACTTGCCCTCTTTTGCAAGCCCTTTCATGATCTCCATAAGCTCGTCGATCTCCTGCGGCGTCAAAACAGCCGTAGGCTCGTCGAAAATGAGTATCTCGTTGTCTCGATAGAGCATCTTCAAAATTTCCGTACGCTGCTGCATGCCGACGGTTATATCCTCGACCTTTGCGTCGGGATCAACGTTTAAGCCGTACTTTTCAGAAAGCTCTAAGACCCTTTTTCTTGCTTCTTTTTTCTGCAAGAAGCCGAACTTCGTCGTTTCAACGCCGAGAATGATGTTCTCCAAAACGGTGAATACCTCAACGAGCTTGAAGTGCTGATGCACCATACCTATTCCAAGGCGGTTTGCGTCGTTCGGGTCGTTTATCTTGACGACCTCGCCGTTTTTGAGTATTTCTCCCTTTTCAGGCTGATATAACCCGAAAAGCACGCTCATGAGCGTTGATTTTCCTGCGCCGTTCTCGCCAAGCAACGCATGTATCTCGCCACGCTTAAGCTGCAAGGTAATGTCGTCGTTTGCGATAATGCCCGGGAATTCCTTTGTAATATTTTTCATTTCGATAACGTATGGGTAGTCGTTTGTAGCGACCGTTCTCTCATTGACGTCGTTCATATAAAGAGACCTCCTGTTCAGAAAATGTGTCAAAGACAGCTGTTGCCTCTCTTTGTTAAACGCATAACTCTTTGTATGCGCTTAACAAAAAGAAAGGGCGGGCTTACTGCCCGTTATTCCCTTTCTTTGATTGCAATTTTTCAATTATTTCTGAATATTACCAAGATTGGTATTGGTTACTGTCAACTTAGAAAGAAGACCTGCGTCTGCATCAAGACCTGCGGGAAGCTCGATCTTGGTTTCGCCGGATTTGATCTTGTTAAAGAGCGTGTTGTACTCGTTAACAGAGAAGTTTTTAAGTTTCCAAGTAGCAGTAGGAAGTCCGACAGCGTTGTCAGATGCGCCCAAAGACGTACCCGTTCCGCCGATCTTATCGAACGAACCTGCGTAATACTGTCCGAGAGCCCACTGAACGGATTCAGCAAGACCCTTCGTAGCGGAAGTGATAACTTCTTCGCCGAGTCCGGACTGGTCGGTATCAACGCCGATTACCTTACCGTTGTTAGCCTGAGCAGCTGCGAGAACGCTGTTTACCATAGAACCGCCGCAAGCGAAGATAACTTCCGTGCCGGTCTGATACCAACCGTTCATCTGAGCTTCGAGCTCTGCAGATGCGCTGAACGAAGAACCGTAAAGGAAGCTGATCTGCATGTCGATGGTTACGCCGAGTTCCTTAGCAGCAGCGTCTGCGCCGAGGATGTAACCAGCTGCGAATCTGTTGCAAGGAGGGTTGGATCCGCCGCCGCCGAATGCGCCGCCGAGCTTTCTGTAACCTTCCTTAACTGCAGCGTATCCTGCAAGGTAAGCAGATTCCTGCTCGCAGTAAGCGATACCAGCAACGTTAGCCAAGATCTTTCCGTTAGCGTCTGCGATAGGATAACCGTCGATGAAGATGAACTTAACGTCGGGATTTGCAGTAGCAACTTCTCTCAAAGCGTTTTCCTGCAAGAAGCCGGGAGTAACGATGACCTTAGCGCCGTCTTTGATAGCGTTGTTCATAGCTTCTACTCTGTCTGCGTCGGAAGCGTTGCTGCCGTTAGCAGGCTGATAATAAGCGTATGTCTTGCCGTTAGCTTCTGCATAAGCCTTAGCGCCTTCATAGGTTCCCTGGTTGAAGCCACCGTCGTTAAGCTGACCTACGTCCGTAACGACTGCGATCTCAACTCCCCCCCCGTTTGCTGCGTGCAAGCCGCAAAGCAGGAGAGTGCCAATACTGCAACGAGTAAAACGCACAATACTTTTTTCATTTCTTTTACCTCCAAATTTCGCATTATTTCCTAATGCCTATATATTTTAACACAAATCCCGCATATTTTCAAGGACTTTCGTTAAAAAATTAACCGATTTCCTAAGTTAATTTTTTGCTTTAATTTTTATAGTTTTTTACCCCGATATCCGCCAAAAATTTATATTATCCATATTTCGTTAAATTTCAAACCTTTTTCGTAGTATATTAAACCTCTATGATTTCCTCTTAAAATACACTCATTTCCCTATTATATATATACCCTTTATAATCGGACTCTTATCGCAGACGTCTAATTACAGCGCATCCTTATGTTCGGCCTATTTGTATAAAAGGGGCTGTCTGCGGAGCAAGCTGAGGGATCGTCAAAACTTAATTACTCCCTCAAACTCGAATAGAACGGTCTGCTTTGCTTATCCATTAAATTACCCATCGTAAAAAAGCGTTTGAAAAGCAAAAGGGGAAGCTTTCCGCTTTGGGTAACGTTTACCTGAATAAATCAAAGAACGTCTCTCTTAAAAACTCCGCTTTACCCACAGACCGCAGTAATCGCTTTTTCTATAATTTTGCTTTTTATATCTCTTTATTTCTCAAAAAGCCATTGATTTTACCGCATAAATTTGCTTTTTTGTTTTCTTCTGCCATTCGTCCTGTTTTTTGGCATAGAAAAAGCAAGCGTTTTGCTTGCTTTATTTTCTTTATAGGTCTGCTATCTCCATGAAGTAGTTGTTGAGATCAACGACGACCATTTTGTTTTTGAGTGTCGGTCTTCCGAGAAGCAAGTTGATGACCTCGGTTGCCTGTATTCCTGCGATAACGCCTGCCGCCATACCCGTAACAGACGGCTTAACTGAATGCTCGACCGTCATATCGTATAGCTTCTCGTTGTTCTCGGTGTTGGGGAACACCGTTGCAACGATGCCGCCGTTCGTAAGCAAGCTTGCGTATACCAACGGAAGTCCCAATTCGTCGCATATCTCTTTGAGCTCCAGCTTGTTTTGCGGATTCTCGAACGAGTCTACTACGACGAGCGCATTACCTATTATCTGCTTTGCGTTCTCTTTGGTAAGCCTTTCGTTGAAGACCGTGAGCTTTACCTGCGAGGAGATATTCTTCATCTTTTTTTCAAGCTCCAAGACCTTGAACTTGCCTACGTTTTCGAGGGTAGAGGCAAGCTGTCTGTTGAAGCTGTCTTCCGTGAACGTGCCAAAGTCGGCTATTCTTATCTCGCCGACGCCCATTCTGAGAAGATACTCCGCAACGTATCCGCCGAGCGAGCCTGCGCCTGCGACGAACACGCTACCGTCTCTGAGCCATTCCTGCTCCTTGATAGTTACCGTTCCAATGTTTCTGGAAAACCTTTCTTCCATAATATCATTCCTTATTTAATAATAAGATTTTTCTGCTCGTTTTCAAAGATAGAGGAAATACTCTATCCGCTTTCATTTTCATTGCTTTTGCAAACGGTCTTTTACTTTTCAAAAAACCGCCGTTTCATGCAATATTTTCCGTTTTTATTCCTCGTATTGCTTCAACAGCTCGATCATTGCAAACAATCTGTCGAGATCGTCTCGTGTGAAGTAATCTATAACGATCCTGCCTTTTTGGTCTGTCCCAACGGCTTTTACCTTAGTTTTGAAGACTTTTTGCATGCTTTCGACGAGGTCTTTGAGCTCTATCGACTGCGGTTTTTCTGGCTTTATCGGCTTTTTCTCCGACATAGACCTTATCTTTTTCTCAAGGTCTCTTACCGACATACCTTTCTGCTTTGCAGTAAGTGCCAATGCGGAAATTTCTTTGGGGTCGCTAAGTCCTGCAAGGCATTTAGCGTGTCCCAACGTCAATTCGCCTTTTTCTACGTAAGAAATTACGTCCTCAGGGAGCGTCAATACCCTAAGATAGTTGGCTACGTTCGAGCGGCTCTTGCTTATTCTCTCGGAGACCTGCTCCTGCGTCAAGCCGTATCTATCCATCAATTCCTTGATGCCCTTTGCCGCCTCGACTGCGTTCAAGTCCTCACGCTGCAAGTTCTCGATAAGAGCTATCTCTCTTACCTTTTTCTCGCCGATGTCCATGACGATTGCAGGAATAGTTTTGAGTCCTGCAAGCGTTGCCGCACGGTATCTTCTCTCGCCGGCGATTATCATAAACCTGTCGCCCTCTTTATTGACGACTATAGGGTTGATGACTCCGTGTATCATTATCGACTGAGTAAGCTCGTTCAATGCCTCCTCGTCAAAGTTTTTCCTCGGCTGATTCTCGTTAGGAAAAATTTTGCTTATCTCGATCTCGTTTATTCCGCCGTTTTGTTCGGCTTCCTTGACCGCTTGCTCGTATTCAAACGCCGTTTCTCCGAAAAGTGCGTTCAATCCTTTGCCAAGACCTCTGCTTTTAGCCATAATTCCTCCTGTTTTCAAAGATTTCTGCCGATAAATTCGTCGGTCAAGCTCTTATATGCGATAGCACCTGCGCATTTCGGGTCGTGTAGCACTATGGGCACGCCGTGGCTCGGTGCTTCCGACAGCCTGATATTTCTCGGTACGGGGTTAGCGAACAGCTTGTCGCCGAAATAACGCCTTATCTGGTCGCTTATCTGCCTCGATATTATCGATCTTCCGTCGAACATCGTCAGCACAACGCCGTCTATTTTGAGATTTGGGTTGAGGTGCTTTATTACGAGCTTAATGGTATTCATAAGCTGTGAAAGTCCCTCTAATGCGTAAAATTCCGACTGTATAGGGATAATTACCTTGTCTGCCGCCGTAAGTGCGTTTATAGTCAAAAGCCCGAGAGACGGGGGACAGTCGATCGTGATAACGTCGTACTCGTCCCTGATACTCTCCAATGCATTTTTGAGTATCTTCTCCCTTTGCTTCATATAAACGAGCTCTACTTCAGCTCCTGCCAGGTCGATATTCGACGGCATGATATCAAGCCCCTCGATCACCGTGTGGCAGATCGTCTCCTTGACGTCCACTTCGCCGCATAAAACGCCGTAAACGGAATTTTGCAGCTCGCTTTTTCTTATGCCTAATCCGCTCGTCGAGTTACCCTGCGGGTCGAGATCGACAAGCAACGTTCTTTTCCCGGCAAGCGCAAGATACGCAGACATGTTTACGCAAGTAGTTGTCTTTCCGACGCCGCCTTTCTGATTGGAATACGCTACGATAAGTGCCATAATACCTCTAAAATAACAAACATTTGTTCTTTTTAGCTTAGAATAATGCTTATTCTTTTCTTAAAAATTACTACCTTTTTTCCAAAATACACAATATTTTTTGCCGTCAAAACATCTCATTTAATAATTTATATTCATTAAAAATGCGACGTTTTCTGTTTTTTACTTAAAATTGCGTGATTTTGAGAGACTTTATCGGCTTTTTTACCAAAAAATACCGATACTTATTCAAAGTATATCATATTTTTTTTAGTTTGAAAAGTGTTTTATAATTTTTTTGAGTTTACAGGCTACGTTTTTTATGTTATACTTTCAATATGCTTACGAAATTCATTAAAAAATGTAACGAATTGGGCGTTGAACTTTCTGAAAAACAGTTAGAATTGCTCGATATTTTATATAACCGACTCGTTTTTGAAAACGAGAAGTTTAACCTTACGACGATTACCGAAAAGGAAGACGTCTATTTTTTACACTTTCTCGACTCGCTCGCAGGCGTTCCGTATATACCCGAAAACGCAAACGTTATTGACGTAGGCTCAGGCGGTGGCTTTCCTGCGATACCTATAAAAATCGCACGCGACGACATAACGCTTACTATGGTTGATTCCGTTACTAAGAAAGTAAATTACTTAAATACTACCGTATCTTCGCTTTCTCTTGAAAACGCACATGCTATCCACACTCGCATTGAAGACTTGGCAAGAACGGAAAAGCGAGAAAGCTACGACGTCGTAACGGCAAGAGCTGTAGCAAAGCTAAACACACTTGCGGAATACTGCCTGCCTCTAATTAAGATCAACGGCTTATTTATTGCGTACAAGTCTTATTCAGACGAAGAAATAAAAGAAGCCGAAAACGCAATAAAAATCTTAGGCGGAAAGATTGAAGAAATCATATCCGTAGACATTCTTCCAGATCATACGAGAACACTTATAATAATAAGAAAGATAGAACCAACGCCAAAAAAGTATCCAAGAGGCAAAAATAAGGAAAGAACATCCCCAATAGTATAAATTAATACTTATCCACGCTTATATTAATAAAAGTTATCAACATATATGTTAATATATTCATAACTTAATGCTTTTTGAACAATCAAATTTTTATCGTATTATTTTTAATTTCACCCACCAAAACTTATCAACACCTTTTTAACATAAAAAATAGCCGAATGTGGATAAAATTTACAAATCTATCAACATAAAACCATTTACAAAAATCGGCTGTTTATGCTATAATTTTAGTGTAAAAAGAGTGGTTATCCACATTTTCACATAGCCTATTATTACTATTATTACTTTATATTAAATTAAAATCAAATCTACAAGGAGAACTGATATGAAAGCAATTTGCGACGGATTAAACTTAAGTATTGCCGCATCAAACGCCGTTAAGGCAATAAGCGGAAAGACGACTTCTCAGATCTTAGAGGGAATCAAGATAAAAGCTGAAAAGAACAGCCTTACTTTGTGCGGAACTGACATCGAGATTGCTATCGAACAAAAAATTCCGGCAGAAGTTCTTATAGAGGGCGAAACAGTCGTTCCAGGTAAATATTTTCTTGAATTCATAAGAAAACTCAACAACGAACAGATCGAGCTTTCTGACTCTAACGGAAACCTTAGAATAAAATACAACGATTCTGAAGGTGTTTTGCAGTGCTATAGCAGCGACGAATTTCCACAGTTTGAACGTATTAAATTCGGAGAGAGCTTCTCGCTTTTACAAAAAGAGCTTAAAGATCTTATAAATAAAACCGTTTTCTGCGCATCTATCGACACAACGAGACCTATTTTGCAGGGCGTTTTGTTTGAAGTAGATGAATATTCGCTTACCGCAGTTGCGCTTGACGGATATAGGCTTGCACTCGTTAAAAAGCCGCTTGAACAGTCTACGACAAAGATGAGCATAATAATTCCTGCAAGAGCATTGAGCGAGATCTCAAAGCTTTTAGACGATTCCGAAAGTCCTGTAACCGTTTACGTTGAAAACAACCGTCTTATGGTAGACGTTAAAAACATTACGCTTATTACAAGGCTTTTAGAGGGTGAGTTCATTATGTATAACAACATAATACCTAAGGATTTTTCCACAAGCGTTAACTTTAATAAGGGACAACTCGAAGAAGGTCTTGAAAGAGCAAGCGTTTTAGCAAGAGGACTTACTAACAACTTGGTAACGTTTGATATTAAAGAAAAGTCAGCAAACCTCGTTTCTGTTTCTGAGATCGGTAATATTAAAGAAAAACTCAACGTAAACCTTATAGGAAAAGAAATTTCAATATCTTTTAATCCTAAATATATTCAGGATGCGTTGAAGGTAATTTCTGAAGAATACGTAACAATAATGATAAATACGCCGACTTCTCCTGCAATCATTTCACCGCTCAATTCAAACGAGACGTTGTTTATGATACTTCCTATTAGAACAGCGTAATAATAAAAACATTAAAAAGCTCGGAAAAAACTTCCGAGCTTTTATTTATATAAAAATAATCAAAATATTAACAGCTTCTTATCCTTATTATATATAGCAATAAAAGATATATATTGAAGAATATAAAATTAATCTATAATAAGCCACAAATCATAATATTTATTAGGAATAAGAATAAACATTTACAGATAAAATAAAAACTCTGCAATTTTACTGTTATCGTTATAGAATAAAATAAAATAAACGAAAATTAATAAATAGTTATTATAAAGAGAATAAAAAATGTTCCACGTGGAACAACCCTGTGTAAAAATTTAGGTTAATGTTCCACGTGGAACAAATTTAATTAAGTTCTTATTAAACTGTCGGAAACGCCTCTAAAAGCGTATTAGGATCTATCGTGCCTGTATCGAGAAGCTGTTTGAATAATATTGATATAAGATTGTGATTATACATAACGTTTCCGATAGAAGAAGAAACGATCATATCAATAAGAGTATCTACTCCTTCAACGCCAGTTAAAAGTGTAAGTAACATCATTACGACGTAGATGAATAAAACACCCATAGCCGCTCCGAGAACGAATCCTAAAATTTTATCAACGAAATCGATAAGCTTGATGCTCTTGAATGCCTTTGCTATAGATTTAAGAATAGCAAAAACTATCATAAGAATTACGAACAATGCGATGAAAACGATGAAATTCATGAAAATGTTTGTAATTCCAGGTGTCAACAGCTGAGCAAGCGTTTGATCTGCGGAAGAACCGATCATACCTGCAACGCTTTCAGCAAGTGATTGAGCAACGCTCATAGGAAGTGATTGAGATAAAACTTCGACCAATACTTCATAAGAAGGAATTTCAGTCGTCATAAGATCTCCCATACCAGACAATACGGTAAGTACTTTTTCTGCTATCAGCGTTTCAAGATTAGATCCCGAAAGCGCAGCAACTACCGGTTTAGTAAGTAAGACTGCAACTACGAGAGCGAGGACAACGCCTGCAAACGAAAGAAGAGTTTTCATAAAGCCCTTCAAAAGACCAACTATTGCAAACAGAAGAATAATACCTATTATTGCAATATCTACCCACATAACATTCTCCTTTAGTAAAATGATTATATACCGTTATCATTATATTAAAACGAAAAACATTGTGATATAAACGGCATATAGCAATATAATAATATAACAAAGAGGCTAAAATGTCAATATATGTGATAATAAAAGGTATTTTGAAGAATAAAAAGCGGTAAAAATGCTGATAAAATGTGGAAAAAATAACACAATATAAAAAGGGCTTATGATAAATAATTTAGTTGCAAATAGAGTGGAAATATGATAAAATGATTAAACTATTAAGACGGAGGAACCGTTAATTTGAAAAATCAGAACAGAGTAATGTCAATAATACTCGGAGTTGTTCTCATAGCGGTATTGTTCTTTTCCGTTTCGGGACTTTTTACGTCGAGCGGAACGAAGGAACTGTCATATACTGATTTTTTGAAAGAAGTTGAAAGCGGCAACATTAAAAAGGTTGAGATACAGGGACAATATTTAATTTACGGATATAAAGACGTAAGCAGTAAGACCGCTGTATATAAAGCAAAGATTTTTTCAAGACAAGCAACTCAAGAGGACTTAAAAGACCCCACGACAGGCGATTATATGGTCGCTGTCAAGTTAAACGACCCTAACGCATCGTCGTGGATATCCTATATTTTGCCGTACGTCATTATGGCAGGACTTTTCGTCGTAATGATAATTATGTCGAGAAACATGCAAGGCGGCGGAGCAGGAGGAATAAACAGCTTCGGTAAATCGCACGCACGAATGAAAGACCACGTCAAGGTGCGTTTTTCCGACGTAGCAGGCGCAGAGGAAGAAAAGGAAGAGCTTAAAGAGATAGTAGAATTCTTGAAAAGCCCCAAAAAATTCTCTGAGCTTGGCGCAAAGATTCCGAGAGGCGTTCTTTTGATAGGACCTCCGGGAACAGGTAAAACGCTCTTTGCAAAGGCTATTGCGGGCGAAGCAGACGTACCGTTCTTCTCGATTTCGGGTTCTGACTTCGTTGAGATGTACGTCGGCGTAGGCGCGGCAAGAGTAAGAGATCTGTTTGAAACTGCAAAGAAAAACGCTCCTTGTATCGTATTTATTGACGAGATCGACGCAGTTGGTCGTCAGAGAGGCGCAGGTCTTGGCGGCGGAAACGACGAAAGAGAGCAAACGCTCAACCAGCTCCTCGTACAGATGGATGGCTTTGAGACAAACGACGGAATTATCGTCATTGCGGCAACAAACCGCCACGACGTACTCGATCCCGCTCTTATGAGACCGGGTCGTTTCGACAGACAAATAATAGTAAATACTCCCGACGTAAAGGGCAGAGAGGCTATATTTAAGGTACACGCAAGGAATAAACCCATTTCTTCTGAAGTAAACTTCAAGGAGCTTGCAAGAATAACGAGCGGCTTCACGGGTGCTGATATAGCAAATCTTCTTAACGAGGCGGCTATTCTTGCTGCAAGAAAGAACAGAAAGTCCATCATGCAGGTGGATATCAACGAAGCTATCAATAAGGTAGTTATCGGTCCACAGAAGAAGAGCAGGATAATAACAGAATCTGACAAGAGAATAACAGCGTATCACGAGGCAGGCCATGCGATCGTTGCAAAGCTTATTAAGGGGAACGACCCCGTGCACGAGGTTTCTATCATCCCGAGAGGTACTGCGGCAGGTTATACGATGACTATGCCTGCAAACGACGATTCGCACGTTTCTAAGTCTAAGCTCCTTGCAAAAATTGCAATGACGCTCGGCGGCAGAACGGCAGAAGAGATAATAATAAAGGATATCTGCACGGGCGCAGAGAGCGACTTGAAGCACGCTACAGACCTCGCAAAGGCAATGGTTACCGAGTGGGGTATGTCTGAAAAAGTAGGCTCCGTTTGCGTCGCAGGCGGTCAGGAAGTATTCCTCGGCAGGGATTATCAGGAACGCAACCCGATGAGCGAAAAGCTTGCTGCTCTCGTTGACGAAGAGGTAAGGCGCATCGTCGAAGAATGTCACGACGTCGCAACGAAAGTACTCACCGAGCATAAGTCCGTTCTCGATAATATGGCAATGCTTTTGTTCGAGAGAGAGACCATTTACGCTCAAGAGGTAGATATGCTTGTCGAGGGTAAATCTCTTGACGAGATAAGATCATATCTTAACGACCGTGATGCTGAAGAAGCAAGAAATAAGAAAGACTAAATCGAATTAAAATAAAAAGCTGTACGATTTTCGTACGGCTTTTTCTATTTTACGAGAGAATAATACAAAAGGCAAAAATAATTGTTTTTTTGCTTTTAGTGCGTCCCAACGGAGAAAATAGGCGGTTTTAGGATAAAAATAGGGCAAAAAGGACAAAAACAAAGCTTCCGATAATTAAATCGGAAGCAGTTGAAATTACCGAAAAAGAGATCAATCGCAAAGTAAAGCGTTCGCTGCGGCACGACCGCAAAGTATGCCGCTCGACCAAGCGAATTGCAGATTGTAGCCGCCGCACTCACCGGCAACGTTTATCGATTCGCCTGCAAAATATAGTCCTTCGACACGTTTTGACATGAGAGATGAATCAAGTTCATTTGCGACAACGCCGCCGACGGACGCTTGTGCGAAATTAAATCCAAAGGAATCTGTGATATTTATTTCAAAGCACTTTGAAAGTCGGCAAAGACGGCTGATATCGCTGTTTGTAATCAAGCTAAACGGAGTATCAAACGGTATGCGAGCGGCTTTCACTAACATTCTTCCGATAGCGCTGTGAATCAGAGTGATAAAGAAGCGTTCAGCTGTAAGGTGTGAAAGAGAATCTCTTCTTTGCGTAAATAGCGAATATAGCTCGTTTTCGGAAACATTTGGGAAGAAGTCGATGTTAGCTTTGACTTTTTTACCCTCAGAAAGAGCGATAGTGGCGTAAGGAGAAAGTGAAAACGTAGCAGGACCGCTGATAGCGTTGCCGGCAAAGTGTATCTCATCGCATTTTTGAGAAACGATAACGTTATCTATCAAAATAGAGAGCAATACGTTTGTTTTTATTCCCTTTATCGAGCGAAGAGGTTGGGAATCTGTCGAAAGCTGAACGAGCGCAGGAATATACGGAGCAGTTTTTATATTGAAGGAGTCCAGAAGCCTGACGTTTGCTTTGCTTGTTAAAAGCTTTGGATAAGCCGCTCCGCCAAGAGCGTAGATAACTTTTTTAGCAAATAAGTCTTTTCCGCTGGTATTTATCTCAAAGACCTCGCCTGTTTTTGAAATATTGTTTATTCTTTCGTTCAAAAACACTTCAATGCCAAGTCTTTCCGCCTCGAAACGCAAGCAATCGCAAACCGAAGAGGCTTGTTTGCTCAAAGGATATACCTTTCCGTCCTCTTCGGTAACGTGTTCAACGCCGATAGAGCTGAAAAGCTTTAAGGTCTCTTCTACGGAAACTTCGGAAATAACGCTGTTTGCAAGCGCCTCGTCGCCGAAATATTTACCGCTCTTAACGTTTGTAAGATTGCATTGACCATTTCCGGTCAAAGCAAGCTTTTTAAGCACTCTGTCGCCGCCTTCAACGATAGCGACGTTTTTTCCGCCGATTATTTTCGCAGCAGTTATAGCTGCGGCAAAGCCAGAAGCTCCTCCTCCGAGTACGATAATATCAAACATAAAACGCTCCAATAATAAATAGTTTCAAAAATAACGTCGTATTATATAAATAATATAGCCGTTTTTGAGAAAAAACGCAATAGATTATTGAAAAAGTTGTTTTTTTATGGTAATATATGATTACGGAGGTATGGTTTTATGGAAGAAAGAGTTAAAAAACTGTACAATGAATGGAAAAATTACGACCTCGAGGACGAAGAGCTTGTAGAAGATCTTCGCTCGGTAGAAAATAACGAGGACGAGATATTCGATAGGTTTTACCGCTCGCTTGAATTCGGAACGGCAGGACTTAGAGGTATTTTGGGCGCAGGTACGAACAGAATGAACATATATACCGTCGGTCTTGCAACGCAAGGCTACGCAAATTTCCTCAAAAAGAAGTATTCGAGACCGTTAGTCATTATCGGCTTCGATTCGAGGAAAAACAGCGACGTATTCGCAAGGACGGCGGCAACTATACTTGCGGCAAACGGCGTTATGGTGCAGATCTATAACAGACTTTTGCCTACGCCTTTGGTTTCATATGCGATAAGAAAGCTCAATGCAAGCGGCGGTATCATGATAACTGCGAGCCATAACCCGAGCAAATACAACGGCTACAAGGTATTCGGCTCGGACGGATGTCAGATAGGTCCTGACGTTGCAGACGTCGTCGCAGAAGAGATGAATGCGCTCGATCCCTTTGAGGACATAAAGAATATGCCCTTTGAAAGAGCGTTGATGGAGGGCAAGATCCAGTTCATCGTTGAGAACGTCATCGAAACTTTCTACGACAAGGTATTAAAAGAGCGCATTTTCCCCGAAGCGATCAATAATACCGAGCTTAAAATAGTATATTCACCCCTTAACGGAACGGGAAACGAGCCTGTAAGAAAGACCTTCCAGAGAGCAGGCTATCACGACGTATTCGTAGTTCCCGAGCAGGAAAAGCCCGATTCTAACTTCACGACCTGCCCGTATCCGAATCCCGAATTCAGAGAGGCGCTTGAATTAGGCTTAAACTACGCAAAGGAAAGGAACGCTGATATTTTGATAGCAACCGACCCCGACTGCGACAGAGTAGGCGTTGCGGTAAAGAGCGTTGACGGATATGAGCTTTTGACGGGTAACGAAGTCGGCGTTATGATGCTCGAATACATCATTCGCGGCAAAAAGGAAAAGGATTGCTTCCCCAAAGAGCCTGTTGCGGTAACGACGATAGTTTCCACGCCTTTGACTGATAAGATCTGCGAAAACTACGACGTAGACTTAAAGCGAGTTCTCACTGGATTTAAGTTTATCGGAAACGAGATAACCAAGCTCGAGAAGTCCAATAAGCAGAATAATTACTTGCTTGGCTACGAGGAAAGCTACGGCTACCTCAAAGGCATATACGTCAGAGATAAGGACGCCGTAACGTCATCTTTAATGGTTGCGGAAATGGCGGCGTATTATAAGATGAAAGGCAAGTCGCTTGCGGAAGTAAGGAACGATATGTACCTTGAATACGGCTTCTTCATCAACCATACGGACAACTATGCATTCCCGGGTGCAGAAGGCGGAGATAAGATGAAAGCCATCATGCAAAAGCTCAGGAGCGAGAGATTAGAGGGCGTAACCGGATTGAGGCTCATTCACTTTGCCGATTATTTGGAGCAATACGAGGAGAATATCAACGGCGAGAGAAAGCCTATCGATCTTCCCAAGTCCAACGTTCTTTGCTTCAACTTTGAAAACGACTTTACCATTCTTATGCGTCCGTCAGGCACGGAGCCTAAGATAAAGTTCTATTACACGACGAAGGGCGAGACGAGAGAGGAAGCGGAAGAAATGTATGAAGAGCTTTCCGCTAAGATAAAGAAGTATTGCGGTCTTGACTAAATGAGGAGAACAAATGAAAATTTGTAATATCTGTAAAACTATAATGGAAGACGATGCGGCGTACTGCCCGAGGTGCAAAAACACCGACCTTGCGCCTTTCGAAACGACTAGATGTACCTTCTGTAACGCAGAAATTGCCGTTGGGACAGTTGTATGTCCTCACTGCCACAGAATTCAGCCACCCGATGAAAGACCCTCTGAGGAGGCGAGCGTAAAAGCGTCAGCAGAGCCGCCAAAGGCAGTCTTGTTTGAAAGACCTGCCGCAGAAGAGGAGTGTAAGGTAAAAGAAGAAGTGCAGGAGATAGTCGAGAAAGAGGTTGGTGTAAAGCCTCCTGAGGGTGCAAAGGAAGTCAGAAGCGAAGTTTTTGAGAGAAAGACTCCTGAGGGCTCGACGATAATCTACAACCAGATATACACCGCACCTCATCCCGTTTCTGAAACGGCAAAGCGAGAGGATGAAGACGAGGAGCTTTCGAGTTATTCTATAAAGGGAACACCGACGATAGTCAGCGTCGACAAAAACGGTTACGTCAAAGAGAACAAAAGATTAGAGCGCATTTACGTCGAAAAAAAGGTCAAAAAGCCGCGTAAAGCGCCGAAGACGTACGCACTTACCAAGAGGGTTACTATCGCGATAATAGCAGCTGTTATCGTCTTAGCGGTAGGCATAGGCTCTGCGATGTTCTTTGATTTCATCACAACGTCCGTTATGGGCATAGGCGGAAGCGGCGTTGCTCTTTTGAGACTGCCGTTTGACCTCGGCGTTTACTCAAACTTTGACGCATACGCAGAAAAGACCAACTTAAGCGGAAGTATGCTGGCGTTATATAACACCTTGCCATACGCTCTCGACGGAGCAGTAGTCTTAGCAGGACTTGCGATACTGTTCACGCTTTTGTCCCTTCTTTGCAAAAAAGGGCTGAGGGCAACAGCGATAGTCTTCGGCGTTTTGTCCGCACTCCCTACGATGTTTATCATTTGGGCACAGAGCTACATATTCGACGTTGCAAGAGTTGGCATAGGCTTGTACGTCCTTCTCGGTGCAAGCGTGTTGGCAACGGCGATAATTTCCATCGGCATAAAGCTCGAAGAGAAAAAGTAATTAAAAATAAAACAAGAACCGTCCCAGTGGCGGTTTTTGTAGGTTTTGGGCATTTTGAGCATCAAAAAAGCATAATTACAAGAGGTTGACATGATAAAGATTGGAATAGTAGGCACGGGTGATACCGTCTCGATAGGGCATTTTCACGAGCTTGGGATAAGACACGATGGCAGAGCAGTGCTATCGGGAGTGTATAATAGGAACGTCGAACGCTCTGAGCGGTTTTTAAGCGAGAGAGGGCTGTCCGCAGTAGCTGCAAGGTCATACGAAGAACTTCTCGATGCATCTGATGCGGTAGTTATATGTACGCCCAACGACTCGCATTATGCGTATGCAGAAAAGGCGATACTTTCAGGGAAGTCAGTTCTTCTTGAAAAGCCACTGTCAAACGACTTGAAAGAGGCAGAAAGGCTTAATGCGATAAAACTGCACGACGGACAAATAGGCTTTATGGGCTTTATTTATAGGTACAGTGAACTGTTTAAGGCGGTTAAAAGGGTAGTAAACGACGAGCTTGGCAAAATATATACGTTCTCTGCTAATTACGGCGGGAAACGGCTTTGCAACGAGACTTTGCCGATAGAGTGGCGTATGCTCGAAAAGCAGGGCGGAAGCGGCGCGATAGGCGATTACGTCAGCCATGTAATAGACCTTGCGGATTTTACGGCAAACATAAGGCTGTCAAAGGCAAAGGCGTTCGACAATATATTTATAAAGGAGCGTCTTGTCGGAACGGATGGGAAAACGGTCGTTGAGAACGCAGACAGTGCGGCGATCAGCGGAATGGGTGAGCGTGGCGAGATGTTTTCCGTCTGTACGTCAAGGCTTGGCATGGAGGATATGCGCATTTGTATAACGGGCGAGGGCGGAATGATAGTTGCAAGCGACTTAGACCCTACTAAATTGTTCCTTTTCAAGCGCAGCGTCGGTGAGCCGTTAATCACGAAGCCAACCATTATAGAAGTGCCGTCGCAAGAGACGTTTTCAGGGCGATTTTTGCCTCAAATGAGCGATTTTATATCTGCGGTAGAGGGAAACACGAACGTAAAATATGCTGATTTTTCGCAGGGATTATACGTTCAGAAAGCGCTTGATATGATAGAACGCTCGTGCAAGGAATAATACATAGGCGGAAACGATTGCGTAAACGAAAAAGCCAAACGTTTGCAAAAGTGCGATTGTGGTGATAAAATAGAATCATTATGGGATTAAAATATATTCTTTATGTTATTATTGCGCTGGCAACGACCATTATAGGGTCGATTTCCGGCATGGGCGGCGGCGTTATGATGAAGCCGCTTTACGACCTACTCAACGACTTCAATGCGACGCAGATAGCCGTAATGACCTCTACGACGGTATTTACGATGTCTCTCGTCTCTGTTGTGTCAAGGGCTAAGAGCCTCAAGGAAGAGAACGTAGACATCAAAACGCTCATCTTCATAACGATCGGTGCGGTCGTTGGCGGATACGTCGGGCAAGAGATATTTGCGGCGGTAACGACAAACGCAACGGATTACGTGGTCAAGATAATCCAAAACAGCGTGCTGCTTGTAGCGATAGCCTTTATCATTATATATATGCAGAATAAAGAGAAGGTCAGATCGCTCAATTGCAGAAATATCTTTGCTGCGCTTGCAATAGGTTTGGGCCTTGGCGTTATCTCCTCGTTCTTAGGAATAGGCGGCGGCCCGATGAACGTTGCAATTATCGTGTTTGTATTCGGATACAGCATGAAAGGTGCGGCGATATGCAGTATGTTTATCATAATTTTCTCGCAGGCGACCAAGATAACGTCGATGATGATAACAAACGGCATACAGTCATTTGCGATGTGGATCGTACCCCTTGTCATAGTTGCAGGCGTCGTTGGTGCACTCCTAGGCAAGGCGATTACCAAAAAACTCACCGACAAGGGCGTTCAGAATTTCTTTGTCGGCGCGCAAATACTCATCGTCGTGATTTGCGTTGTAAACATCGTTCGTTATGCGATAGCGTTATAAAATGTAAAAAAGGGGATCAAAGCGGAGGCAAACAAGCCGCCGCTTTTCTTTTTGCATTGGAAAAAATTAAAATTATAACGATAATAAGTTCTCTTTACCGTCGAAGATTTTTATAAATAAAAAACTAGCGGTAATTTGTATTCGGTCTTTTTGAAACAATTTAAACTGCGGCAAAAAAGCTCTCAAAAACGATCCGTTGTGTCATAAAAAGCAAGAAGACAACGAAAAAAGCGAAAAATTGAGATGAGAATTAAACGCAAAAATGAGGCGTTTTGCAAGGAAATATAAGAGAAAACGGCATAATATAATAGAATTAAAAGGGACAAGCCAAAACACGCGGGGGACAGTTGTCGGCAAAATTCAAAAAAAGCCAAAAAAAAGGGAAAAATTTTCAAAAAAAGTCGTTTTTTTTCGAAAAAAACATTGACTTAAAGATAGAAAGGTGTTAATATAATGAAGCTGTCCGCGAGAGTGGGCAAGCGAGAAGGACATTGAAAA
>CAYOSU010000007.1:0-84434 GCA_964406735.1 uncultured Clostridia bacterium
AGACTGAATAAAGAAAAAAAATTACCCCTACCGCAGATATTGCAGTAGGGGTTTTTAATTTGCAAACCTTGTAAAACTTCAGTAAATATTCTCTAAAGCAGAGGATTTTCATTTGCGAATAAAAAACAACCACTCACGAAAAAAACAGCAAAAAACAAAAGATTAGTATATTATAATCATATATTTCATATTTATGGAGGATATTATGAAAAGAATCACAGTAGTTGCATTGGCAATAGTAATGTTGCTTAGTTGTGTCGCATTTGGCGGTTGCGGAAAAGAAGAAACATATCGTCTTGAGGCAGAATATGTTAATATAACTAATGGACGACTAGACACAAAAGATTTAGTAAGTAATGGTTTCTTTGTCGTAGCGACGGGACACGGCTTCAAACCTGCTGAACTTGATCCTTTGGAAATTGATTTTGCTTTTAATTCTAAAAAAGCGGTCGAAGCTACAATTATTGTGTGCGTTGCATCTGGAAATACGTTTGGTAATCCGTTTGATTTAACTGATGCAGATTATACCTTCTCTATGAATGGAGAGGCTTTAGGAAAACCTGTAAGTGTAGTTGATTATCAGGGAAATCCGACGACAAATGTTCCTAAAGAAGATTTTACAGAAGGAACTGGTTTTGTATATTTTACTTACAATGTAAAGCTTAACAAAGGCGAAAATCATTTCAAATTTAACTATACACCTGGAAACGGTGCATTCAAAGTTGACTATATCGACATTACTGCAAAATCTGAGATTACTTACAATCCTAACACCGATGCAGTAACGAATTATGAGCCGATGTTCTAATTAAAAACTATAATGAAAGAATTATTTAGAGGAAGAACTATTTGGTTTTATATCGGGATGCTGTCGATACCGTTTGCAATCGTTACGATTGTTTCCGGTATCGTTGCACCCGGTTTTGCCGCAAAGACGTTTAAGACGTCGATCATTATCTTTTTATTATTAGGAATATTGTCTAAAATTGCGACGTTGGTTGTAGACTACAAATTTGCGCCGTGTATTCCGGTGTTGTTCTTTTCGATTGCTTTAGCGTTAGTCGCATATTATGGCGCACCGATAATAATGGACATGATAAATAAGATCAATTTCCTTAACGGAGACGGATCTGCGGTAATAGTATATATTATTTTTACTTCGCTCGCTTGTATAGCATCAGTCGTTAGTTGCTTTGCTGAGCATAAGAAATCTGAAGAAAAGGAGGTCGCATAATGAAAAATTACAGAGTTTGGCGTGGATTGACAGCCGTTTTTACGGTTGTTCTTTCATTAGTAATAGGCTTGACCTCCGTAGCATTGGTTAACGAGGGCTCAATAAATCAGTTCCTTAATATTGGCACGGACAGCGTTTCTGGCGATGAAGGTACTATTTATTATTCGAGTAAATACGGTGAGCTTAGCGATGAAAATCTAAATAAACTTAAGTCTGATATAGATGCATTTATAGCAACGGAAGTAGAAGAGGGGGCTGTTATGCTCTCAAACGATGGAACGTTACCTCTTGACAAAACAGGGCTTAATATATCGTTGTTCGGTTCTGCAAGCTATAACCCTATCTATAAAAACGCATCAGCAGGCGGTATTTTGGATGAAAATAGAAAAGTTGATTTAAAAGAAGCATTTGAAAAAATCGGGTATAAAGTTAATGAAACGCTGTACAGTGCTTACGCAAACGGCACGGCGGTAAGAGAAAGTAAGGCTGGTAGCGGATCATCTATCGGTGAAGAGCCGCTTTCATTTTATACGCAGAACATACTTGATAGCTGTTCAAATTATAAAGATGCGGCAATCGTTGTGTTTGCACGTGCAGGCGGAGAAGGCTTTGATTTGAATGTTTCAGATGCCGACGGAGTGCCGCAGTTATCATTGCACCAGCAAGAGAAAGACTTATTAAATTTAATAAAGGAACAAGGCTTCACAAAGATAATAGTGCTTATTAATAGCGGATTTGCGATGGAAGTATCAGAGCTCAAGGATTACGGAGTTAACGCCTGCATTTGGATGGGAACACCGGGATTGACTGGTTTTAATGGTATAGCTAATATAATAAACGGAACAGTTTCTCCGTCAGGAAGACTTGTAGATACTTATGCGACAAACTCGCTTTCTTCACCGGCAATGATGAACTTTGGCGATTATCACTTTGTGAATGCGCCGGAATTAAATTATGTAGTCAACGCTGAAGGTATTTATGTTGGATATAAGTATTATGAAACTCGTTATGAAGATTGCGTGTTAAAGCAAGGTAATGCAAGTTCTAAAATCGGTTCTTCAACGAACAAAAACTGGAATTATGCTGATGAAGTAACGTATACTTTTGGTTATGGACTCTCATATACGACCTTTACGCAGGAGTTATTGTCTTGTGAGTATGATGATAAGACCGATTTGTTTACGATCAAAGTCAAGGTGACAAATACCGGAGATTACGCAGGGAAAGATGTGGTTGAAGTGTACTTACAATCTCCCTATACAGAATATGATAAACAGTATCTCGTAGAGAAAACTGCTATTCAGCTTGTTGGTTATGAAAAGACTTCAGAATTAAACCCTGGCGAGTCGGAAGAAATAACTGTTACCGTTGACAGATATCTTTGTGCAAGTTATGATTGCAACAATGTAAAAGGCTATATTCTTGACGCTGGCGATTATTACTTTGCGATAGGTTCCGATGCGCATAACGCATTAAATAACGTTTTGGCGGCAAAAGGTTATACAACTTTGGATGGTATGACCGAAAACGGAGATGCAGAAAAGACCTATACGTGGACGATTGAGGAACTTGACACTACGTCATACAGGAATTCAAAGTATACAGATAATGAGGTGACAAATGTATTCGTAGGCGACTATGCAGTTGATATCAACGATTTCTACGATACAGACGTAGTAACCTATCTTTCGAGGCAGGATTGGGTAAATACATATCCAAAAACCTACGATAACCTTACAGCAAGCGATGCACTGTTAAAAGCAACGAGTTCGAAAACATATACAAAATCTTCTACGGCAAAAAAGGTTAGTGATTTTGTTCAAGGAGTAGACGCAGGAATAGATTTTATTGATTTGACAGACTGGTCTTGGAATGATGAACGATGGGATACTTTCTTGAATCAATTGACAATAGAAGAGCTTGCTACGGCTATCAATAATAACACTGGCGTAAAAGCCATTGAGTCAATAGGCAAGCCTGCAAACCGCGATGCTGATGGTCCGGACGGCTATGCATTCAATTACACTTATGGTGATAAATCAACAGCGTCGTGTTATGCTGGGCAGATCGTAGCGGCATCGTCTTGGAACAAAGAGCTGATTGCACAATTAGGCGATTTTTATGCTGAAGAGTGTTTTTATACGAGAGGCAACGAGGTTTTTGGCCCTGGAAATAATTTGCATAGAACACCTTACGGCGGTCGAAACTTCGAGTATTATACAGAAGATTCAGTGTTTGCTTATTTGACCTCTGCGGTTCAGTGTAAAGCTATGCAGGAAAAAGGATTGATTGCCGCACCAAAGCATTTTTGCGCTAACGATCAGGAAACTAACAGAAGTGAATTATGCACCTTTATGACAGAACAGAGAATGAGACAAGAGCCAATGAAAGCTTTTGAAGGAGCGTTCACTGTTGGTGACGCAGGTGGCGTAATGGGAATGATGGGCAGAATAGGTGTTAAAGCTGATATGGTGTGCTATCCGTTGATTACCACGGTTCTTCGTGGCGAGTGGGATTTTACTGGAATGGTAATAACCGATGCTGGAGGACAGGAAAACGAATATCAGCCCACAGTTGAATGTGTTCTGGCAGGCGTAGATGCATTCTGTCTTACATCACGTTCTTCCGTTTTAATAAATGCAATCAAAAAGAATGATGATGGTGATTTGCTTGAAGCTTTGAGACAAATCAATAAGAGGTTTTACTATACAAGAGCGCATAGCAATTTGATCAATGGTTTATCAAAAGAAACCGTAATTGTTGATAAGACTCCTTGGTGGATCCCGACGATGTATGTAATTGACGGAACGATCGGTTTGGTGCTAATATGGTCTGTGGTAATGTTTTATATGACGGCATATAAAAAGAAAAAATAATTTTCATTCAAAACTAAAATTTTTAAATGAGTAAAAAATGGCAGTATGAGTCCGATTTTATCGGACTCATACTGCGTTAAGATAATAGAATTGTTATTTCGTTGTAATAGTATATGAATAACTAATAAAAATACCGCGATTGTTTATTGCGGTATTTTATTATGCAAATAATTTTTTTACGCTCTCGTCATAGCGACAGATTCGAGCGTAAAGGAGAGTACGTCTTTGGCAACGAGTTGGATCTCTCCACGGGTGATACCGCCCTCTTTGCCGAGCGTTTCAAGAAGCGTCGGGTCGGGGATGTCCTCCTTGCGGTACATCGCACTCGTAGCGCCTGGCATAAGAACGTCGACTCTCGCACGCACTCTGTATGCGCTGCCCGACATCGTCGGGAACTCGGGCGAGGGAGCGTACTGCATCCACCAGTCGGTGATAACGTTGCCCGTATATCCCCACTCGTCACGGAGAACTGTGGACACGAGATCGAAGTTATAATGGCTCCAGACGCCGTTTATCTTGTTGTAGCTCGTCATAATGTTCTTAGGCTTACCCTCTTTTACGCATATCTCAAAGTTTTTGAGGTATATCTCACGGAGTGCCCTTTCCGAAACTCTCGAGTCGTTGAAGTTACGTCTGGTCTCCTGGTTGTTGCACGCAAAGTGCTTGGGGCAAGCAGAAAGTCCGTCGTGCTGAACGCCCCTTATGAACGCCGCCGCCATTTTACCCGAAAGCAACGGGTCTTCGGAGTAATACTCGAAGTTTCTGCCGCACAAGGGGTTTCTGTGGATGTTCATACCGGGCGCAAGAATAACGTCCGTACCACGCTCCAGCATCTCGTCGCCGAAATGCTTGGCCATCTTCTCAAAAAGCTCTGTGTCGAACGTAGACGCAATAAGCGTTCCGCACGGCAGGAGCGATGATGTCATTTTCAGCCTTATTCCCGAAGGACCGTCCGTCGTAATAACGGCAGGTATACCCTTCTCGTTGAGAGATTTCGCAATACCCGAGAACGCACCCGCATTGCCCGTAGGACCGTAAGGGCTGTTCATCTGTCCCTGTCCACGGGTGAGAAGCTCCAGCTCGTCGTCGGAAAGCTGTGCAACGAACTCGTCGAGCGTATTTTTGCCGTTTTTGACGTCAACGAGCTTGATTCCCTTGTCACCCGTATAGGGTATCTCTTCGGGAAGATGAGAAAGTATGCGCTCTTTGAGGTCTACCGTGCGCTTAGGCGTAGCCTCGAACGCAAGAGTTTTCTTGCCTGCGCTTTCCTTTGCGACCATTCTGTCAAAGGTGTCTGCGACCGCCATAACTTCAGAAAGCCTTTCGGTAACGACAAGCTCGTCGAGCGTGAAAGAGGCTACCTTTTCAGCAACGCTTACGTCGTCTCCGATATAAACGGAGTATTCGCCGCCTTCGAGCACGAAGCAAGACTTGTTGCCCGTAACGCCGCCGTCGTCATAAGAAGCAACGTCTTTGAGTGAGAAGTTGATCTCAAGTATCTGCTCCTCGTCAGGTTCAAGCGTTCTCGTCTTGGCAAACGCCGCAAGTACCTTGTCGGCTTTTCCCAAAAGTCCGTTGGGTGCGCCGATATAAACGAGCGTTACGTCCTTAGAGGGGCGGTTTCCCGTATTTTTAACGAGAACTCTCGCCTTGCAGGAAAGACCGTCCCTTTCAAAGCCAAGGAGTGTTTTATCAAAAGTCGTATAAGAAAGCCCGTAGCCGAAGAAGTACGCCGCCTTGTTTTTAGCGAACGTGTCGAAGTATCTGTAACCTACGAAGATATCCTCGGCGTAGTTATTGAACTCCTTTCCGCCGAAGTTATCAGCCGACGGATAGTATTCGTATTTTTTAGCGATAGTCGCAGGGAGCTTGCCCGACGGACATACCTTTCCGAGAAGAACGTCCGCAACGGCGTTACCGCTCTCCATACCGCCCTGCCAGGGGAGCAGGACTGCGCCAACGTTATATTTTTCAATAAAGCCAAAGTCGATGACGTTACCGATGTCGAGAACGACAGCCACCTTTTTGAAGTTTGCGGTAACCTTAGCAAGAAGTGCCTCCTCGAGCTTAGTCAAGAAGAAGCTTCCCTCTTTAAGTACGTTTTCTCTGTCCTCGCCTGCCGCACGGCCGATAACGACGATAGCAACGTCGTTTCTTGCCGCAGCCTCTTTGACCAATTTATCGGACACCTTCATCTCGGGGAAGAATCTCGGCCAGTGTCCCCAGAAACCGGGGTCTGCCTCGTTCTTCTTGCACCACTCCTTGTAAACGGAAAGAAGCTTTTCGTCCAAGTCGGCACCGCCGTTTTTGAGTCCATCGATAAGGTTGACCGTATACGGATAGCAAACGTCGCCGCCGCTGCCGTAGCCTACGCAGAAATAATCGAGCGCACATCTGCCGAATACGGCGATCTTCTCACCTTTTGCGATAGGCAAAACGCCGTCGTTTTTGAGAAGAATACTGCCCTCTGCCGCCGCCTGACGTGAGTATGCTTTAAGAGCCTCGTCGCAAACGAACGGCTTACCGTCCTTGTTATTCGTTTCCTGCGCTAGGTTGTTGCCGTCGTACTTTTGCATTATGTGTCTTACGAATTTATTAAAAAGCTTTCCCATAAGTCCTCCGTTATCATCAAAATAAGCCTTTATATTAAATATTGTATCATACATCGCACTTATAATCAAAAAAAATAATTGACAAAAAATATCGTAAAACCGACAAAAATTATCAAAAATACCGAAAAGCACGCTAAAAAGAGCCAAATAAGGCGTGGAAATACCCTATAACGCACTGCGATTTGACATAGAATGCGTTAAGTGGTAAAATGCAGTTGAGGACGAAAGGCGGTAGCGACGGAAAATTCAACGCCGTTGCGGCAAGCGGTATATACCGCAAAGAGCCTTTTTGATCCAAGGAGATATATAAAAATGAAGATAACTGTTGTCGGTTGCGGCAAAGTCGGTGCTACCTTGGTCGAGCATTTAACTCGTGAGGGACACGATGTTACCGTCATCGATATCGACGTAAACGCAGTCAACGAGATGTCCGAGACGTACGACGTACTCGGCGTAGTAGGGAACGGCTCGACGTTCGAGGTGCAGGCTGAGGCAGGCGTAAAGGATTCTGACATTCTCATTGCCGTAACGAACTCCGACGAGCAGAATCTGCTTTGCTGTCTAATAGCAAAGAAAGTAGGAGTAAAGCACACCATAGGCAGGGTGCGTGATCCGATATATAACAGCGAGATAAAGTACCTTCAAAAGGAGCTCGGTCTTGCCTTGGTAATAAACCCCGAGCTTACGACGGCAAAGGAGATATCAAGGCTGTTGAAATACCCCTCTGCGATAAACGTAGACCCCTTTGCAGGCGGAAGCGTAGAGCTTCTGACCGTCAAGGTGGAGAAAGACTCCGTTCTCGACGGCATCAAGGTATACGACATCAACTCAAAGCTTAAATGCGACGTGCTCATCTGCACGGTAGAGCGTGGCGACGACGTATTTATCCCCGACGGCCAGAGCGGCATAGCGGCGGGCGATACGGTGTCGTTCGTAGCATCACCTAAGAACGTAGCGGGTTTTTTGAGAAAGATCGGGCAGAACGTCGGTAATGTCAAGAGTGCTATTCTTGTAGGCGGCGGCGACATAGCAAGGTATCTTGCAAATATTCTGGTGTCGAGCAACATCGACGTCAAGATAATAGAGAAAGACAAAGAAAAATGCGTTGCGCTCGCAAACGAGCTTTCCGACGTAACGGTAATAAACGGCGACGGCATGGAGCAGAATCTTCTTTTGGAAGAGGGCTTGGACGGCAGAGGAGGCTTCGTTGCACTCACTAACTCCGACGAGGAGAATATCATAATGAGCCTTTACGCCAAGTCCTTGGGAAGGAGCAAGATAGTAACCAAGGTCTCGCGGCTGAAAGTCGACGGCGTCGTCAAGAGCTTGGGTCTTGATTGCTTCATATCACCCAAGAGCATAACGGCGAATATGATACTTCGCTACGTAAGAGCGATGAAAAACTCCGAGGGCAGCAATGTTGAGGCGCTTTATCGCATCTCGGACGACAGGGTAGAGGCACTCGAGTTTTCGGTAAAAGACACTTCCCCTGTTATTGGCAAGCCCCTTTCAGAGCTCAGCATCAAAAAAGGCATACTCGTTGCGTGCATAACACGTGGCAGTGAGATAATAATTCCAAAAGGCAACGACGTGATAAAGTCAGGCGACTCCGTCATCGTCGTAACGAAGGAATCCACCCTGTTAGACATAGCGGATATTTTGAACTGATATGAACGTCGGACTTATAATATACATACTGGGCTTCGTATTGATGTTCATGGGAGCGTTTTTCACTCTTCCTGCGATAGTAGCCCTGATATATCAGGAAAGCACCGGCTGGTACTTTGTCTTTCTTGCGATAGCGTCTGCACTCGTTGGCTTTATAATAACACGCTTCAAGCCCAAACGCCGCAATTTTTTCACGAGAGACGGCTTTGCGACGGTATCCCTTTCCTGGATACTTCTCTCCGTCATAGGCGCACTGCCATTTTATCTGAGCGGCGAGATAGAAAGCTTCATCGATGCGATATTCGAGACGGTCTCGGGCTTTACTACGACGGGAGCAAGCATAGTACCCCTTGTCGAGGACCTTTCAAAATGCATGATATTCTGGCGTAGCTTCACGCACTTTGTAGGCGGTATGGGCGTTTTGGTCTTCATTCTTGCGATAGTACCTATGGCAGGCGGAAGCAA
Organism: uncultured Clostridia bacterium; assembly: GCA_964406735.1. GTDB lineage: Bacteria > Bacillota > Clostridia > Christensenellales > CAMQZB01 > CAYOSU01. The sequence continues at coordinate 8,856 of CAYOSU010000007.1, forward strand.
CGTAATGCTGATGAAAGCGGAATCTCCCGGCCCCATTTCGGGCAAGCTCGTACCAAAGGTAAGGACGACTGCGTTTTACCTTTACGCAATATACGTCGTCATGATGCTCGTCGAGATAATAATACTTCTCATCGCAGGCATGGACCCCTTCGATGCCGTAACGATCTCGTTCGGCTCGGCAGGCACGGGCGGCTTTGCGGTAAGAAACGACGGCTTTGCCTCGTATACTCCCTTCATGCAGAGCGTAGTAACCGTTTCGATGCTGCTTTTTGGCGTAAACTTCACCTTCTACTACCTATTGTTGACCAAAAAGTTCAAGCAAGCGATAAAGTCCGAGGAAGTCTGGGTATACCTTTTCATCTTCGTACTTTCCTCTTTAATAATAGCAAAGAACACTCTTGGAGAGTTTTCTGGCTTTGGAGAAAGTCTTCACCATGCGGCGTTTCAGGTCTCGTCGATAATGACGACGACGGGCTATGCGACGGTAGACTTCGATCTTTGGCCGTCCCTTTCAAAGACGGTGCTTGTCTGCCTGATGTTCATCGGCGCTTGCGGCGGAAGCACGGGCGGCGGCATCAAGGTATCGAGAATAGTCATAGGAATAAAGACCTCGATAAGGTCAATAAGGTCTTGTGCTCATCCCAAGGAGATAAGCACGGTAAAAATGGACGGCAAAGCGATAGACGAATCGACGGTGCATTCCGTAACTGTCTACTTCGGACTGTATTGCTTCCTGTTCTTTGCAAGCCTTCTTCTCATCTCGATAAACGGCTTCGACTTCACGACCAACTTCACTGCCGTTGCGGCAACGTTCAATAACATAGGCCCCGGACTTTCTGGCGTAGGCCCTATGCGCAACTTCTCGGAGTTTTCCGACTTTTCAAAGATAGTCATGTCCCTTGACATGCTGATAGGAAGACTCGAGCTTTTCCCCGTTCTGATACTCTTTTCAAGGTCTGCTTGGAAAAAGTCTTAACGATGGAGAAAAACCGATATAAACTCAGAATAAGGCGTGAAAACGCAAAGAAAAAGCCGCTTTTTTAAGCGGCTTTGATTTTTTATTTGAAGCTATCTTCCAAGCTCCTTATACATATTTTTCTTGTAACCCTCAACGCCCGGCTGGTCGAACGGCTCAACGCCGATGAGAGCAGATGAAACGTAGGTTGAAAGCATGTTGACGTACATCATCTCCGCAAGGGTAGCCTCATTCGGTGCACCGCAAACAAACTGCATAACGGGGATGCCGTCGTCGTAATGCGCTTTAAGCGTTCCGTTGAAAACGGCGGAGTTTATAGAAGAAAAATTCTTCTTGTCAAGATAGGAGAACCCGTCCTCGAATGTAGTGTCGGGAATAACGAAATCGTCATCGAATCTCATATCGAGGAATGTCTCGGATAAGAACCTGCCGCCTTGCTGAATAAACTGCCCGATAGCGTGCAAGTCCTCCGAAAAGCTCGTCGTGTAGGGGAGGACTGCAAGGCTGTTTTTGCCCTCTGACTCGCCGTGGAGCTGCAACCACCATCTTGCAAAGTATTCGAGGGACGGCTCGAAATAGGCTAAATTTTCGACCGTAAAGCCCTGTTTTTGAAGAAGATAGCGACAAACTGCGTAACGCACCGCTGGGTTTTGAGAGATCGGCATAGCCTCAAGCTCCTTTTGGCAATCGATACCGCTTTTTACGAATGCGTCGACGTCGCAGCCTGCAACCGTCATCGGCAAAAGGCTAACGCTCGTGAACGCCGAGAATCTGCCGCCCACCTTTTGAGGGAACTCAAAGAAGCGATAGCCCTCGCTTTGTGCGATGGGATAAAGCTGTTCCTCTCCGTAGCTTCCCGTAAGAATAATGCGTTTTGCGTAGTTTTTCCCATAGCGTCCTTTCAGGTACTCTCTCAAGTACCTGAACGCAATGCCCGGCTCGACGGTATGGAAGTCCTTTGCGATTATGTCGACGAAAACGCTCCTGTTTTCAAGGCTTTTCAGCGTTTCTTTGATGTACTTGACGGAGAAGTTGTTGCCAAGATAGACTATTCTGCCGTTGTTTTTATAAAGTCCTTCAATAAGGCTTTGCGCAGACCTGTTAGAGCCGCCAACGCCTACTACGAGAAGAACGCCGTTCTCGGCTTCTATCTCACGGGCTATCTCACGGTATTTGTCAAGCTCGCTCACGTTGTCGGAAACGTTTTTCCAACCAAGAGCGGATGAAAGACCAAGCTTTCCGTCTATGCAAGAGGAGATAAGCTCACGGTTTTCCTCGATAGCCCTGTTGATATCCTCATTTGATACGTACTTATCGATAAATTTTTCGTCAAAGCGTATGTTCATAAAACTGCCTCACCATAAAAAATACAGGCAAAAGGTAAGAATTTGCCACAATTTTATGATAAGGTAATGAGGCTCAAAAATCAAGCGAAATTTGGCAATCGTTTGCGTAAAAACGGCACCGCCTCATAATTGAATACAGATATAATGAAGTCGGAAGAAAACATCGGAGGTAACGAAAAAAAATGGCTCTCATTTCATTAAAGCCAGTAATGGACTATGCAAGAGAAAATAAGATAGCACACGGTGCGTTCAACGTCAATATGCCCTCGCAGGCAAAGGCGGCGATAGAGGCTCACACGATACTCGATTCCGCTGCGGTATTGCAAGGTGCAGAGCTTGCCAACGCCTTCATGGGCGGCAGAGCGGATTTCATGAACGGCACGCTTGAAGATAAAAAGATAGGCGCAAAGAGAATTGCAGATGCGGTAAAGGAATTTGCCAAAGAAACGCACATTCCCGTAGTATTGCACTTGGACCACGGCAGAGACTTCGAGTCCTGCAAGGCTGTCATCGACGCAGGCTACACCTCCGTCATGATAGACGGATCGTCCAAAGCGTTTGACGAGAACGTAGAGCTCACGAGAGAGGTCGTCAAGTACGCTCACGAAAGAGGCGTTTCCGTAGAGGGCGAGTTAGGTGTTCTGGCAGGCGTTGAGGACGACGTTTTCTCCGAGAATTCCACTTACACGAACCCGATGAAGGTATGCGAGTTCGTCAAAAAGACCAAGGTAGACGCACTTGCGATCTCCTACGGCACCAAGCACGGCGCAGTAAAGGGAAATAACGTCAAGCTCCGCAGCGAGATAGTCGTTGCGTCGCTTGAAAACTTAAAGCATGAGAACCTCGATTGCGCAATAGTTTCCCACGGTTCGTCCATGGTTCCCAAGTACATCGTAGAAGAGATCAACGAGCTTGGCGGCAATATCGCAGGAACGGGCGGCGTTCCGATGAGCGAGCTTCAGAAAGTCATTCCTTGCGGAATCTCCAAGATAAACATCGATACCGACATCCGCCTTGCGATAACGAGGAATTTGAGAAGAATGTTCTTGAACGACCCGTCGCTCCAGACGGCAGAGGGATTGGCAAAGGTATGGGAGCTCATGTGCAAAAAGCCCGACGCTTTCGACCCGAGATATTACCTCGTACCCATCATGGATAAGCTCGTCAAGGGTGAGCGCATCGACGCTCCTTGGTTCGACGAGTTCGAGAAGCAGTCCAACAGAGGCGTTATGGAAGCCGTTATGACGGCAATAACGGGCTTTGGCGCAGTCGGCGACGCAGGCAAGATAAAACAGACGTCGCTCGAGGAAATGGCTGAAATTTACAGAAAACAGGGGATCTAAAAAATGGAAAAGAATAAGAAGATATTGACCCTTTCGAGGGAAGAATTGCAGACGGGCGGCAAGATTCCCGTAGACATCTACGAGAACGAGACCGTGCTTTTCAAGGCGATAGCAAGACTTGTAGCCGACGAGATAAAGGAAAACACCAAGGACGGAAGAGAAGCGCTCTTCATCTTGCCCTTAGGCCCTGTCGGACAGTACGGCTACCTTGCCGATATAATCAACGAGGAGAGAATATCGCTTAAAACTCTCACCGTCATCAACATGGACGAATACATGGAGGACGAGAACACCCTTATCGACAAGAACGATCCGCTTTCATTTGAAAAGTGCATGTACGACCTTTTCTACAACAAGGTAGACAAGGAGCTTTTGAACGACAAGTCCAAGAGGATATTCCCCGACCTTACCAACGGCGACGAGATAAGGGAGCTTATCAAGGCTCACGGCGGCGTAGACTTCTGCCTCGGCGGAATAGGCGTTGACGGACATATAGCGTTCAACGAGCCGATCGACGGCATGAGCGCAGAGGAGTTTTCCGACCTTTCGGTAAGAGTAGTCTCCATTCGCACGGAAACGAAGGTAACGAACGGCACGATGGAGTTCGGCGGTGCATACGAGTTCATTCCCGACTATGCCGTAACGATCGGCATGAGAGAGATACTCGCCGCAAAGAAGATAAGGCTCTACTGCTTCAAGCAGTGGCACAAGATGGTCGTAAGGAAGGCATCCTTCTACGCACCCTCCGCTGATTTCCCCGTAACCCTTCTTCAGGGCAAGGACGTAAGGATAGGCATTCCCGAGAGCTTGGTATAAGAAAAGAGTAACAAAAAAATTAACATTATTTTGCTATCTTTGAATACCAAAATAAAAAGTTTAATAATTAAGTAATAAATACGTAAAAACCGCCAAAATTTAAGATTTTACTCTTGAAACGGCGGTTTTTTTATGTTACAATATAGTTTGTTAAAATACCGAAGAAATTCGACGGTATTCGCAAAAATAATTCTATTTAAGGAGAAAAAATATTATGGCAAAAGCACGTGACGGTTACATGGCCACGAGAAAAGAACATTTTACTTACAGTATGTTCTTCTTCGGACAGAACCTCCTTTGGGGTTTTGCAGGCATAGTCCTCACATTCCTGACTGACATCGGTATCTCCGCAGCTCTCGCAGGAACGATCCTTATCGTTCCCAAGGTTTGGGACGCTGTCAACGATACTATCTTCGGAGTCATCGTCGATAAGACGAGATTCAAAAACGGACAGAAGTTCCTTCCGTGGGTAAAAATCGGCGTAGCGGCGATCGGCGTAACGACGCTTGCTATGTTTGCGATTCCCGCTTCGATCGGACAGACCGCTAAGGTAGTATGGTTCATCATCGCCTACATACTTTTCGATGCTGCATACACGATGCTCGACGCTCCTGCGTTCGCACTTCCTACGGTTATGACGAGCAACATCGGCGAGCGTACCGCATTCGTATCGGGCAATAAGCTCTGGGCAATGGTCGGCGGCGTATTGGCAACCGTACTCATTCCTATGATGCAGAAGAGCCTCGGTTGGTTCGGTGCTGCATGCGTATTCATCATCGGCGGCGTTATCCTGATGCTCCCATTACTTTTCTGCGCAAAGGAAAGACAGTCGGAAGAGCAGAAGAAAGAGGAAGATGTTTCCATCAAGCAGATCTTCGCTTACGTTGGAAAGAACAAATACCTCCTCATCACGCTTATCGCAATGCTTTTGTTCGGACTTACCGCAGTAGAGAGCCAGCTCTCCATTTACATCGCAAGAATCTGCTACGGAAACCAGAGCTACGGAACTATCAACTCTGCATGTGTTGCTATCCCCGTAATCATCGTTTCTGCAGTTATTCCTCCTCTTTCCAAGAAGTTCGATAAGTTCTGGATCTTGGTATTCGGCGTTTTGTCCTCCATCATCCTCAACGTAGTAACCTTCTTCATCGGATTCGACAACGTAGTCGTAGCTATCACCTTCACGGCTTTGAAGTGCATGGGACTTGCATTCTGGCAGGTTATCATCTACATGCTCGTTGCAGATACCGTTGAGTACGGAACATATAAGTCCGGTACGAGAGCTGCTGGTATCACGTTCTCCTTGCAGACGTTCATCTCCAAGCTCAAAAACGCACTTATCACTTCTCTTATCGCATTCTCGCTCGCACTCGTCGGCTTTGTCGAGGGTGAAAACGCTATTCAGCCCGAAGGCGTTGCAAAGGGAATCTGGGGAATCTTCACACTTTTACCTGCTGGCGGCTACGTAATCGCTTTGTTAGTCCTCATCTTCGGATACAAGCTCCGTGACAACAGCGTTCAGGTAATGGCAGACTACAACAGCGGCAAGATCTCTTATGACGAAGCTGTTGACGCTATCGGCGACAAGTTCGGTGCACCTGCTCTCAGAGGAGAATAAAATAACATGTTAGTAGCTATAGTTTTAGGCAACAGAATGAATAACGACGGTTCGTTAAGCGAAAAGTGCCTCAAACGACTGGAGCTTACAAAAAGGGTCGATAAGGTATTCTCTCCCGACAAGATAATCCTGTCGGGAGGGCTTGCTAACCCGACTGCGGGAATAACAGAAGCTCAGGCGATGTTCGATAAGCTTGTTTCGGACGGCATGGATAAGGACAAGCTCGTCTTAGAGGACAAGTCCCTTTCGACCATCGAGAACGCAAAGAACTCTGTGCCCTTGGCAAAGCTTATGGGTGCAGACGAGCTTATAGTAATATCGACGCTCGAGCATATGTCGAGGAAGTATTATAACGCCATCGCTATCTTCGTAAAAGAGGTAGAAAAGGTAGGCGGAATGAAGCTTTCGATATATTCAGGAGACTGATATGGCTGATACGACGACCCATCTTATAACGGCTATTCGTTACGCAAACGCTCATCCCGAGCTTTCCGACGAGTTCAAAAAAGCCTTTTACCTCGGATCTCAAGGTCCTGACGTATTCTTTTTCGGAATGGACGGCGCAAGCTTTGCCTTTGCCGATTCGTTGCACGACGTCGCACCGAAAGCGATGTTTGAAAAGGACGGCCACGACATAGACAACGAGACCGAAACGTACAAGGGCTATTACTACGGCATACTGCTTCACTACTTCCTTGATAGGATAGTGCATCAATACGTAGGCTATCGCCGCCGCACCTTCCCCGAGCCGTATTCTCATACGCTCACGGAGACTGCGATGGATATGGTCATCTGCGAGAGAGAGTTCGGGTATCTCCCCGAAAAGTTCCCGTACGACGACTATTTTAAGACGGACGACGAGCTTGCGAAAGAGGTGTACCGCTTCTACAAAGCCCGCCGCACGGACGAGATGCTCACTGAAGAGTACGTCAAAAAGTGCATGGCAAGCTTTGTGAAGTTCACCAAGAAGTTCATGAAGCCCGACCTTTCGATAAAATTGATGGTAATGATGATAGAGAAAAAGAAGAAAGCCAAAGGCTCGTTCTCCTGTCATCTGAAAACGAGGGATCATTACAACCTCGCCGTCATGAACGACGAAAGGAAGCCGTGGCAGGGAAGAGACGAGGGCTTCACCCTCTCGGCGGAGGATATGCTCGAAAAGGCGTTGACCGACTTCGAGGCGGAGATAAAGAAGATAAAGAGCGAACAGCCCTACGTTTTCGTTCACACCGAGGAGTTTTCCTGCAACAAATAACTGAATAAAAAAAATAAAGGTCTCGGCAACGAGACCTTTTTTATATCAAAGAAAGCGTTGCGAAAGCACGCTTTTTGTGATAAAATAAGACCAAGAAAACAAAAAAGAGGACTTACCATGGCAAAAAAACTCCAACCGAAATTGGTGGAATATATCTGGGGCGGCGAAAAGCTCAGGACTGAATTCAACAAAGACTTCGACGGAAACAGAGTAGGCGAATCGTGGGAGCTTTCCTTTGCGAAAGGCTACGAGTCGAAGATAGACGGTAAAAACATCGACGAGGCGTTAACGAGTGCCGATATAGGCAAAAACGCCGACGGCTTCCCGTTCTTCCCAAGCCTCATAAAATTCATCGACGCAAGCGACGACCTTTCGATACAGGTCCACCCGAGCGACGACTATGCGCTCAAAAACGAGGGACAGTACGGCAAGACCGAGATGTGGTATATCCTCTCCGCCGACGAGGGCGCAGGCATATATTTCGGCTTCAAAAAACAGCCTCCGAAAGACAAGCTCAAAGAGCTTATGGACTCCGGCGAGATATGCGACTACCTCAATTTCTATCACGTCAAGGCAGGGGAGACATACTTTGTCAGGAGCGGCACCGTGCATGCGATAGGAAAGGGCGTCGTCATATACGAGATACAGCAAAACTCCACGCTTACGTATAGATTATACGACTACAAGCGTGTAGACAAAAACGGCAAGCAAAGGGAGCTTCACACCGAAAAAGCGGCAAAGGTATTGGATACCTCGGTGTTCACGAACAACTCTCGCTCGTACAAAGAGGAGAGGGGCGAAAGCTACGTAAAAACGCCCTTGGGAGTAAGCAAATATTTCTCTTGCTTTGCGATAAAAGTATGCGGCAATGCGCAATTTTCCCCTTCAAACGGTACGTTCAACGTGCTTTCGGTAGTTGATGGCGAGTGCGAGATAAACGGAATAGCGTCTAAAAAAGGCGACAGCGTATTTATCAGTGCAGGCGAGGAGATAAATTTAAGCGGCAACGGCAAGCTGATACTTGCAAAGCTTTCTACCTTCCACGTAGGCATCGACCTTGGCGGCACGTTCATCAAAGGCGGCGTCGTAACGGACGACGGCGAGATACTCGTAGAGACCTCCGTTCCGACCGAGGCAGACAAGGGCTACGAGAGGGTAGAAGAGAACATTGCAGGGCTTATCAAGTCCCTTTGCGACAGCTGTAACCTCTCGCTTTCTGAGATAAGCTCGTTCGGAATGGGCGTTCCCGGCATGATAGACTCCGACGACGGCACGGTAATATACTCCAACAACCTCAAATGGGATATGGTGCATATAACGGACGACATCAAAAAGCTCATCGGCGTCGAGCTTAAAATAACCAACGACGCCAACGCCGCAGTGCTTGGCGAGGTGCTTTTCGGCGGTGCAAAGGGCAAGAAAGACGTCGTAATGCTGACGCTCGGCACAGGTCTTGGCGGCGGTATAGTCATCGGCGGCAAGATATTCGAGGGCGGCAAGGGCGTAGGCGCAGAGCTCGGCCACACGATATACGAAAGAGGCGGCGAGCAGTGCACCTGCGGCAGAAAGGGCTGCTTCGAGGCGTACGTTTCGGCTACTGCGCTCATAAGAGACACCAAGAGGGCGCTGGAAAAGAACCCGAACTCTGCGATATGGATGGCAATATCGTCCTTAGACGACGTCAACGCAAAGCTCCCGTTCGACTACGAAAAGGTAGATGACACGGCGGCAACGCTTGTTAAGAATTACATAAGGTATCTCTCCGATGCCTGCATCGACTTTGCAAACGTTTTCCGTCCCGAGGTAATACTCGTAGGCGGCGGAGTCTCAAAGCAGGGTGAAAACCTCACTTTAAGACTGCAAGATGCCTTAGATAAAGAGATATTCGGCGGCTCGGACTATTCGAGAGTCGTGATAAAAACGGCGAAATTAGGCAATTTGGCGGGCTTAATGGGTGCGGCGTTCTTGGAATAAAATACAACGAAAGGTCAATACCGCTTGCGGAACATCGCAGGCGGTATTTTTATACCAATTTTCAGTCGATTTTACAAAAAATCTTGATTTTTTACAATACAACGCCGCTTTTTGGGTGTATAGTGTTGCCATCATACTGAAAAATATTGCCTTGAAAGATAAATTTTTATGAAACAGGCAATGAAAAAGGAGAATTATGAGCAAACAAAGGAAAGAATACCCATTAAACGGCAAAAACCTCTTTGGTCTGTCCCTAATGGGTTGGATGAACGTTGGTGCGTCGTCATTTATGACGAGCCTGTTTATGATGTACCTGACCGACTATTCTGGCATCGGTGCGATGGCGGCAACGCTCGGCACGGTGCTGTTATTCGTCGGCAGAGTCATCGATGCGGTAGACGACCCGTTGCAGGGTTGGATAATGGATTCGACGAGACCTACGAAATACGGCAAATATAAGCCTTATATCTTCATCAGCACGGTAATAACGGCGATAGCGATAATTGCGCTTTTCACGCTTCCGAAGTTCGTAACGTCAAGCCCCGTTTTCACTGTAATATACGTACTTTTCTTCTACGTGCTTTATGACGTCGGCGCTTCGTTCTATGCACAGCAGCCCCTTATGCAGACGATGTCGGACGATCCCGTCGTCAGAGGCAAGCTTTCCGTATACCCGAGAGTGTTCGGCATGATAGCGGCGATCCCCTTTGCATTCATTCTTCCGATAATAACGGCAGTCGATCAGAGCGTATTCCACGATATGCACAAGTCCTTTGCGGTAGTTTCGGCGATAATAGCGCTTGGCGTTGCGGCAATATCGCTTATCGGTGTCGTATGCGTCAAGGAGGGCAAGCACAAGGTAGAGGAAGAAGAGAAGGTCAAGGTACATGTAAAAGACATAATCAACCTCTTCAAGACCAACAAGCCCCTCTTGATATCAAAAGCATCCGATATATTCAGCGGCTTCGTATGGACGATGATATTCGCAACGACCACGTACTTTGTCAAATACCGCTTCTGTGCAGACTTAACGACCGGTGCTGTCGATCAAGCGAAGTTCGGTACGTTCACGATGATAATCGGAATGATGCAGATGCTCCCGTTAATGCTCGGCGCAATGGTAGGTCCTTGGCTTATCAAGAAGTTCAAGGATGCCAATAAGCTCCGCATATATATCAACTGGGTACAGGTAGTCTTACTTCTTGCGATGTACGTATGCAACCTCGTCGGACTTTACGAAAAAGACGCCGTCGTATACACCGTGCTTTTAGGCGTAGAGCTTTTCGTCTGCGGATGCGGCTTCGTTCCGGGAACGGTCATCGGTATGGAGTGTATGGACTACGGCGAGTGGAAGACGGGTAAGCAGATGAACGGACTTTGCGAGTCCCTCTCGCAGTTCTTGAACAAGGCTCAAGGCGCAATAGCTTCCGCCCTCGTAGGAATAGTCTTGGTAGCTTGCGGCTACGTCGTAGACTCCGCAACGGACACCTATATCGGCGAGCTTTCCGCTCTTCCCAGGATACTCGACTCGTTTATGGTCATCTCCGCATTAGTTCCCGCGATACTTCTCGTAATAACCAACGTGATACTCCACTTCTACCCAATAAACGACGAAATAAGAGCGCAGATGACCGCAGATCTCAAAAAATGACCTTGATGCTCATTAAAACTGATAGGTAAAGTATACAAAAAGACCGTCCAAATGAACCCTTGGGCGGTCTTAACTTTTTATAGCTGTTCTTTATAATCCGACGGCGTCATACCCGTCTTTTTCTTAAATACGTTCTGGAAATAGCTTTGTGACGAGAACGCAAGCTTTTCCGAGATCTCCGAAAGCGAGTCGTTGGTAACTTTAAGTAGCCTTTTTGCCTCGTCAATTTTAATGTCTGTGATATACTCAACGAGTGTTTTACCGGTAAGCGATTTGAACTTCATTGTGAGATAGGACTTATTCACGAAAAGGCTTTTGGCAAGATCTTCGACGTAAATTTTTTCGTTGATGTGGTTGAATATATACGACCTCACGCCCGAAACGAACGCACCGTTTGAACCTTTGGTGTTGAGAGAAGCAACGGCTTTTGCATAATTTATGATCATCTCCGATTGCAACGTCATAATTGCGTAATAATCGGACAGCATCTCCACCTTCTGGATATAAATATCGCTCATCGAAAGTGCGGTATTAAGGTCAAGGCCGCCGTCAATTGCGGCACGGGAGAATATCGTAGCCGAAACGATAAATGTGTTTCGTGCTTGTCTTACCGAGTCGTTAGCCATCTTGCCGACGTATCTTGAATCCGAAAGCCCGTATAGCTTTTCGAGATCCTCGACCATACCGTTTTTGACGTAAAACTCCGCCGTTTTGCTCAATTTATCTGCGTCCTCACGCTCGGCAAAGGAAGCCTTTTTGTTCTTTTCCGAGAAGTTCACCTCGTATGCGTTTTTAGGCACTTTTTTGCTTAATATAAGGTCTCTGTGCTCGATCTCCTCGTTGTTGATGAGTGCGTCGAGCAAAATAACGTAGTTGAGGAAGGTCCTCAGGTCAAGCTCGGGGAGTGTTTTGAAATACTCCTCGATGGGCACGAGCTCCTTTGTGGGGAGTCCTAATGCGTTGATGACGGACGTAGAGATCTTGTCCGACGGAAGAGTGTTGAAGCATGGTCCGATAAGAAGCGAATAGTTGCTGTCATCGATGAGGATCTTGGCAAAATAGAAATAATTTTGCGTGATGACGACTGCGGCAAGCCTGTTCTTGAAGTCGAAAGAGTCCTCGGCTAACGCCGCAAGGTCGCATTTGTACTCCGCTCTTTGGTGGAAAGCGACGACTTCGTCATTTTTAAGAAGCCTTGTCGGAATTTGGAATAATTCGTAAGCTTTTTTTGCATAAAAATCGTATATCATAGTGATTATTTTACAATAAAAATAGTTTTTTTGCAAGACTTTACTAATGTAATATGTTATAATTATTGCGTCAAAACTCATAATGGAGGGAAAAACTATGGGAAAACTTAAATATTACACAAGCGCCTCGAGAGACGGCTCCGTTTCCGCTCGTGAAGCAAGGAACAAAGAGATAGCGTATAATGCGGCGTTAGAGGGCATCGTCCTTCTGAAAAACGACGGCGCACTTCCCGTCAAGGAAGTAGGCAACATCGCTCTTTACGGTGCAGGCGTATCGATGACGATAAAGGGCGGCACAGGCTCTGGCGAGGTCAACGAAAGACATGCCGTAACAATTTTAGAGGGCATGGAGAACGCAGGCTTTACCGTAACCACCAAGAAGTGGATAGAGGACTTCAAGCAGGCTTACGCAGACGAAAAGAAGGCATACGCAGAGTCGCACAAGTTCAACCTTCTCAGATTGGCGGACTCCATTAATCTTATGGCAGATCCGATGCAGTTCCCCGTAGGACGTGAGATAACGGACGAGGATATCAAAAACAGCGACACCGACACGGCAATATACGTAGTCGCTCGTCAGGCAGGAGAGGGCGCAGACAAGAAGATAGAGAAAGGCGAGTTCGACTTAAAGCCCGTCGAGATCGCAAACATCAAGAAGATAGCTTCGTCTTACAAGAACTCCGTTTTGGTAATCAACTCCGGTTCAGGCATGGACCTTTCAATTCTTGACGAAGTAAACATCGGTGCGGTAATTTACTTCTGCCAGCAGGGTATGGAGGGCGGCAGAGCGTTTGCCGACCTTATCAAGGGCAAGAAGTCCCCGTCGGGAAAGCTTACCGACACGTGGGTCAAAAAATATTCCGATATTCCCTTCCACGATCAATTCAGCTATCTTAGCGGCGACACCACTCAGGAATATTATCACGAGGGTATCTACGTCGGATACAGATATTTCGACACCTTCAAGGTAGAACCGAGGTATCACTTCGGCTTCGGACTTTCCTACACGACCTTTGCGATAAAGACGACGGGCGCATCTATTGACGGCGACGTAGTAACCGTAAAGGCAGAGGTAGAGAACACAGGCTCCGTTGCAGGTAAGGAAGTAGTTGAAGTATACGTTTCAGCCCCCGACGGCAATTTGAAGAAAGAGTATCAGCGCTTGGTAGGCTTTGCAAAGACGAAAGAGCTTGCTCCTAACGAGAAGCAGGAGGTAGAGGTCAAGTTCAGCGCAAGCTACATGGCATCTTACTGCGAGAAGTGCGCTTCCTACGTTTTGGAAAAGGGCGAGTATATCGTAAGAGTTGGCAACAGCTCCGATAATACCGAAGCTGCGGTAGTAATCGACCTTGCAGAAAAGGCAGTCGTTTCCAAGAACAAGAATATTTGCACACCCAAGGAAAGAGTAGAGGAGATAGTCCCCGTCGTCAGAGAGAACGAAGCTGACCTTACGAATGCGATAAGATTAACTCTCGACCCTTCCGCAATAGTAACGGACGTAGTCGAATATAAGACTCCCGAGACCTATCATAGCGAAAAGGTAGACGCTATAATGAACAGACTCACCGTCAAGGATATGGCAGAGGTCTGCGTCGGCGCAGGCATCGGCGGCATGACGGCATCGACCTATCTCGTAACCCCGGGTGCAGTCGGCAGAACGACCGATAAGCTCTACAAGAAAGGACTTATCAACATCAACCTTTCCGACGGACCTGCGGGATTGAGACTTCAGAAGCGTTCGGGAATCACGAAGAACGGCAAGATAAAGATGATAGACGTCATGATGGACTTCATGAACGACTTCCCGAAATTCATCAAGAACATCATGTGCGCAGACCCCGAGAAGTGCGAAGTAGTATATCAGCACTGCACGGCGTTCCCCGTTGGAACGGCACTTGCACAGAGCTGGAACGAAGCGCTTTGCGAAGAGGTCGGAAGAGCCGTCAGCGACGAGATGACCGAGTTCAACGTAACGTACTGGCTCGCACCTGCACAGAACATTCACAGGAACCCCCTCTGCGGCAGAAACTTCGAGTACCTTTCCGAAGACCCCGTATTGACGGGCAAGATCTCTGCAAGCTTAACGAGAGGCGTTCAGTACATTCCCGGCAACTACGCAACGATCAAGCACTTCGCTTGCAACAACCAGGAGGATAACAGAAACAGGTCTAACTCCAACGTAAACGAGAGAGCACTTAGAGAAATTTATCTCAAAGGCTTCGAGATCTGCGTAAGAGAGGCTAACGCAAAGTCCGTAATGACGTCCTATAACCTCATCAACGGAACGTACACGCCCAACAACTACGGCACCGTTACGGAAGCGCTCAGAAACGAGTGGGGCTTCGACGGCGTAGTAATGACCGACTGGTTCTCGACGGGCAAGGGCTTAGGCAGAAACGACCTCGCAATTAAGGTCGGTAACGATATGATAATGCCGGGCGGCGGCTCGTACAAGAAAGAGATCTTGCAGGGTCTTAAGAACGGCACGCTCACCGAAGAAGAGCTTTATAGAGCAACTGCGAATATCGTAAGAAGCATCGTCGAAAGCGACGTCGCAACGAGAATAACCCCCGATATGTTCTGCTAAAACTCAAAACCACCGTTGCTTTGAAATTTACGGCTAAGGCATAATTCAAAGCAACACCAACTAAAAACCCCAAAAGCTCGGATAACCTCCGAGCTTTTTTTTCGCCAAAACGGCAATATTTTCATTCTACGCCAAACCACTTCTTAAAACGATAGTCTTTGTCGGCGTAAAATTTCTCAACAAAGCCCCTTGTCAATGAGTGTGGATATAATGAACTTTTCAAAATTTCAAATTTCGGCTCTTATCCGTTAGAAGATATTTAGAATAAACTTATTTTTCCCCAACATATAAAAAAAGCAACGAATTTATCGTTGCTTTTTGTTTTACTGCAAGTCGCCTGCAAAAATTCAGGCGTAATTTTTGAGGGGAAGAGAGAGAAGTTACTCGTTATCCTTGTTTTTTGCTTCCTTCTTAGCGAGCTTTGCCGCCTTTTTAGCCTCTTTTTTCTTGCGTTCGTGCTCTTTGGCAAGACGCTTATATTTTTCTCTTTCTTCCTTAGAGCGAACGCCGACAGCCTCCGCCTCCTCGGATTTGAAGTTATATTCTTCAAGCAAGCATCTCGGGTCTGCGAGGATTTTTTTAAGCACTCTCATGCTGTTGACGAAATAAAGTCCGTCGCAGAATCTCTCGTCCATAACGACGCCCAAGGGGAGGATCTTCTTAGAAACTATCTGACCCTTAACTACGACCGGCTGATAGCTTTCCTTGCCGACGCCGATAAATATTCCCGTCGTGCCGAAGTTATAGCAGTGGTGCAAAAGTGCATCGCCCTTGATAGATTTCAGGAACGTAATAAACAAGCTGTTGTGGAACGGGCTTATCTCTATTATCTTCCCGGGAAGTATGTTGTGCTTGTCGAGGAAGTTGATAACGCCTATCGCAAAGCTGATGAGCCAGTGCGGAGCAGAGGTAAGTATCTTTGCCGTCTTGTCCACGCTGTTATAAGCGTCGTCGCCGGTGTTTGCCTTGATGACCTCAGCGGTCTTAGCCTTGACCTCGTTGATGTCCTCGTGTCCGTCGAAGTGGAGCTTAACGGAAGTGTCTTCGCTGTTGTCCACCATTTTTTTCTTGACGACGAACGACACCGTAATGTCGTTGTGCTGATAAATTTTCTTGTTCATGACGAACCTGTTGATAGCAGGGCGGCGTGCAAAAAGCCTCGTCATTGCCGCAAGGATAACGTCGATGTACGAATAAGTAACTCCCTTTTCCGACATCTCCTTAATAAAAGCGTCGATAGGCTCGCAATCGATGTCAACGAACGTCATATTCATGGCGTCGGATCTGTGCGGCATAATATGCGGCATCAGCTTGTGGTACGGGTTGATATTTTCGATATAATATCCGTCCGGGCGTCTTTTCATTGGTTATTTCCTTCCTGTTTTATTGATTGGGCGACTGCCCAATATCCTTTATACCGATAATTTATCATAAAAGCCGCAGCAAGTAAAGCGATTTAGCAAAATCGAACGATATAGGACTGCTGTTCGTTTTTGCAAAAGCTGCTTTTGCCCATTTAACGCCCTTAATAGACGCTTCCCGTCAATAAAAACCCGACCAGGAGATATACCGAGGCGATTGCGTAGACCGCAATAAGGGCGATATACGCCGCACGGCTCTTCTTTGAAAGGAGCGCAAGCTCGTTGTATAAGGGAATTATCGGGAACATATAGCGTGGCGCAGACAAAAGCCAGGTCGCCGAGAACGAGTAGACAAACTGCGATAGCGAGAACGCCCCGTCAACGGGGTCTCGCTTTGCGGTAAAAAGCGTGATAGCGATAGTAAAAAATCCTGCCACTATCTGCGGAAGCCACAGCACGATGTTTTGCGGAAATTGCGCTGATAATGCATAAGAGACCAGCGTGTACATTGTGTTCCCGAAAAAGCCTAGCGACTGATGCCAATAGCTTTGCTGCACGTAAGAAAAATAGAACGGATTTCCGAAAAGTGCGTAGTTTATCAAAAGGTATATCAAAGTCCCTGCCGCAACGATAAGTGAATACGCCACAGCTTTAACGAAGAATTTAAGCGTAAAGCGATATTTCAAAAACAGCCCTGCGACCAAGGGAAATGCGAGCATCACACCTGCGCTTCTCGTCAAAGCCGCAAGAAAGCCAAAGATTGCGGCGACGATAAAACTGTTTTTGTGAAGAGCGTACAAAAAGACGGCGCACAGCATAATAAAAAGCCCCTCGCTCATAGGCAGCATCGCAAAGAACGACGACGGGCAGAGGCAGCAAAAAAGCACCGACCGAATAGCCGTTTTCTTATCGAATCTCTCGTATGCGTCCTTGAAAATAAAGTATAGCGCCACTGCGAAAAAGCAAATCGAGAGTATGCACCCCGTGTGGTAATACTCTTTTGTAATGAACGCAACGACTTTGAGGATATAAGGGTAGAGCGGAAAGAATACGATCCACTTGGAGTTATCCCCGAGCGTAACGTAACCGTCCCTTGCGATGTCGATGTAGTGCGGAATATCCGTCGTCTGCTCCCAATACTTTTGCAAAAAGGGATTCCACCCCGTCGAAATATAGCAAATAAGAAGCTGTATGCCTTTCAGAACCAGAACTGCGGCAACGCAAAAAAGAGCGGCGTAAAGGGCGTTAAACGCCTGTTTTTCCGCTTTTTGTGAACGCAAAAAAGAGCGAGCGCTACGTCGTGCTTTAATCGTTGCCTCAGGCTTTTTGAAAAGCCCGACAAAGAATATGAAAAAAGCTACGGCAACTAGCGCCGTAAAAAGTAAGGGTAACACGAATTCCATTTTTTCTACCTGATATCCTATCTTACTTAATAATAAACACCGCTCCCAAAAAGAAAGTATCAAAAGGTCTTGATCGCATTATAACGAGCGATTTTAGTCCTGTCAAGGACGTATATCGGGAACGGTGGTAAAAATTTTGACAAAAACTGCGAAACCGTGCAATTTTTTTGCTTTCGATTTCCCCTGAGGGTTGACAAATAGCCCGTTTTGGTAGATAATATCTATAAGAAAAACGGCTTGAACGGCGTTCAGAAAAAAATGCGTAAGAGCCGAAAAGTGGATGACACAAATGAAAAAGGAGAGGGAAAATATGAAGAATTTCACGTGTTGGATGATGAAGACGAGCTTTTTGAAGAGCGACTTAAAGCGCTTAGCAAAAGACGTAGTTCCCGATACCGCTGAGTATCTCTATCAGAACGAGAACTACTACGAGGACGGCGAGGAAAGGCATAACTTCGACGTCTTAGTCCCAAAGGGAAGCACGGGCAAGCTTCCTTGCATAATAAACATCCACGGCGGCGGCTTCTGCGCCTGCACCAAGGACATATACGACAACTACGTAAGACGTATGGCGTCCGAGGGCTTTGTCGTAATCAACATCAACTACTCGCTTGCCCCCAAGCACCCCTTCCCGGAGGGCGTAGAGGACTGCGTAGCCGCAATCAATTATTGCCTTGCACGCAAAGAAAAATACCGTATGACGGACGATTACTTCGTAATGGGCGACTCTGCAGGTGCAAACCTCACGGCTACTATGGGACTTATAGCGTCAAACCCCGAATACGCATCGCTTATGAACTTAAAGCTTGACGAGAAGATGAAGGGCATATACCTTTCCTGCGGCTGCTATTCCTTCTACGATACGGATGAGCAGAAGTATCCTCTTGATTTAAAGCCGCTCTACTTCCAGAAAAAGCCCAAGAATTACCCCGACAGGAAAAAGTACGAGCTTTACGAGAGCTTGACCTCCGACTTTCCGCCGACGTTCATAACGTCCTGCGCAGACGATTTCATGTATCACGACAATCTGAGGATGGAAGCCGAGCTTAAAAAGTTAGGCGTTCAGACCGTTTCATGCATATACGACGAAACGCACAATCCTTTAGGACACGTATTCAACTACAAGCATATAAGCGACGAGGGCAAGCTCTACCCCGAGGCTATCGAGGTAAGAGAGGTCTCGACCAAATTCTTCAAGGAGCTCATAGCAAAATAACATGGCAAAAGAAACGATAGACAAAAAGCTTCACGAAAGAAAGCTCAAATCGCCCCCAAAGCTCATATATAATATTTTGGGCAGGGTTTGGGCGCTTCTTTATAACAAACGACTCAACGTTCACGTAACGGATAATATCGGCATCAAGACGCTGAAAGATAACTTCATCGTCGTATCCAACCACGCATCACGCCTTGACTATATCTACGTCGGAATACCGTTTTTGCCGCACACGCTCAATTTCGTCAGCGGCTACAACGAGTTTTTCAGATCGCACTTAGCAGGCATTCTGCGCTTTTTGCAGGTAATTCCCAAAAAGAACTTCACTGCGGATATATACACCGTCAAAGAGGTATCGAGAATACTTCGAAGCGGCGGCAACGTCATGATATTCCCTGAGGGAATGAGTAGCATTTCAGGCTCAAATCAGCCCGTTGCGCTTGGAAGCGGCAAATTCATCAAGCACTTCGGTCTTCCCGTATACTATTGCAAGATATCGGGCGGCTATCTGACAAACACCAAGTATAACTTAGAGGAACGCCCGGGGCGTGTAGACGTCGTAATCGACACGCTTTTCACCCCTGAGGACTTAAAGAATATGACCGCCGACGAGATAGACGACAGGCTCAACGAGGCGCTCTACCACGACGACTACGAGTGGAATAAGACCGCAAGGGTAGCGTTCAAGTCCAAAGAGGGCATAGCGAACAACATGGAAGACCTTCTCTTCCGCTGTCCCCGTTGCGGCAAGGAATTTTCCATGGTCGGCAAGGGCGACAAGATATACTGCACTGAGTGCGGCAACGGAGCGACCGTCAACGAATATTACGACCTTATCCCGTTCGACGATACTTGCGTAATCCCCGAAACGCCAAAGGTGTGGTTTGACGAGGAACGCAGAATAGTCAAAAAAGAGGTCGAGGATGAGAATTTCGTCCTTGAAGAGGAGATAGAGCTTGCCGAGCTTCCCGAGCATGAGATGATAAAAAATCAGGACACGGGAGTCGTTACGGGCAAGGGAATATTGAGGCTTGACCGCAAGGGACTGTCGTTTGACGGAACGAGGAACGGCGAAGCGTTCAGGTTTGCGATAGACAGCAAGAATTTGCCGACATATGGTATGTGCACGGACGTCAACTTCTTCTATACGTTTGTTGACGGCGAGTACTTCGAGCTTCGTCCCAAACGCAGAAGAACGGCGAAATGGCTGCTTGCGACCGAGGAGATACACAGGCTGAACGGCGGCAAGTGGCAAAACTACTACGAGAAAGAGTAAAAACGGAGAGATATATGGGTATTTTGAGAAAGAGTAAGAAGGAAGAAAAAAAGCCAAAGAAATTCGGCTTTTTGGCAAAAAAGGAAGAGCCGCAGGATAATGCTTTGACCGTCGAGGTATCGGAGAAAAAGCCTGCAAAGACTTACACGGTAACCGACGTCAAGAATAAAGCGGTAGACACCTTCACGTCCGCCGTCGATAAAGAAAAAGCGATCTCCAAAAAGCTTGCGTTCTGGTCGATGGTATACGAAGTCGTAATGATGCTTGCGTATACCGCACTCACCGTCGTTTCGGTATTCACCAACTGGTCGGACGCCAACAATCCGCTGTTGATGTCGGGCCTTTTGGTGCTTTACGTCGGAGCGTTCGTCGTCATGACGGCGTATACGGTAAAGAGCATGCGCTCGGAGGAGATGTCCTACGACGCCAAGAAAAACACCGTCAAGAACTACAAGAGTATTTCCGTCATCGTCAAAAAGATAATGAAGGTCATCTCCGTCGGCATCTCGATAATGCTTGCGATAGAGACCTGGAATGACGGCAATGCGTATAGAGTAGTCGCTATCATCCTTCTCGTTTCCTCGATTTTGGCATTTTTCAAGGCAATATCAGGGATATTCAAGGAGATAAAGAAGATGAAAAAACGCTCCAAGCCCCAAAAAGAGTCAAAGATAATGTCGGCAAAGCATAAGATAGAAAGCTACTCCGATGAGCTCAAAGAAAAACGCCAGAGAGAAAAAGACGTCGAATAATTTCACATCAGGAACAAGAGAGCCGTTTTGGCTCTCTTTTTTTATGCATATAAACGCAAAAATTACGAAAAATAAAGTGAAGAGAGGGGTGAGATCATAGGACGTTTTGGCGACAACTTAATGAAGAAAAAGACCGAGAGACTACTTCTTTTTTCGTCCGTTGCGATAAAAGCAATGGGCTTTTTCTACAAGCTTCCGTTGGCAAATAGCTTGGGGAGCGACAACTTAGGGCTTTATCAGCTCGTTTTCCCGATATATTCGCTATTCTTAACGCTCACGTCGTCCGCCTTTTCCTCTGCGATAGCAGGGCGATTTAACGACTATAACGGCGACGTTGCGTGCTTTGAAAGAACGCTTAAGATAAGCGGCGGCATAGGCTCGATAGCCCTTTTCGTCCTTGCATTCCCCATAGCGTACTTTTTGGGAAGTCCTGCCGTCGCACCCTGCTTTATGGCGGTATCTCCTGCGATATACCTCGTTGCGAGGGGAGTGTATTACAAGGGCGTCTCGCAAGGGAAGAAAAATTTTTCGCCGACCGCCCTTTCGGAAATGATGGAGCAGGTCGCAAAGATAGCTATATCCCTTCCGTTCATAATTTTTATGGAAGATAAATATGGCGCCCTTGTGATAGCCGTGCTTGCAATATCCCTTTCCGAATTTTTCAGCCTGATGTATCTCAAAAAAGTTGTCAAAACGCCGGAAAACGGCACAAAAAGGCGGCACGACAAGGGTATAGCCCTGCATTCCGTTTCTTTTGCGATATTTCCGCTGTGCTCCTTTCTGGAATCGGCGATATGCGTAAACTTTCTTGCCTCGGTCTCCGAATACGGCTTATATTCTGGCGTTGCGCTCGTCGTAACCTCAATACCGATAACGCTCATATCTGCTCTTTCCGTGTGCTTGCTCCCGAAAGCGTCCGAAAAAGAGGGAAGAAAGCGCACGCTCACGACGGCGATAGCGGTATCGCTTGCGATAGCCATACCCTTTTCGCTCGGCATAAGGCTGTTTTCGGACGATATAATAGCAATTCTTTTCAGTAGGCTCGAAGAGAATGCGCCCCTTGCCGCAGAGCTTACGCAAAAATGCGCTTTAATACCTCTTTTTCAAAGCATACAGCTCATAACGACTGCGTGGCTATACGGAAAGCGAGAGGAAAAAGGAGCGATAATTGCGCTGATAACTGGCGGCATGGCCAAAATTGCCCTGCTGTTTGTCGGCATAGCGACGGGCTTTAGCATAAACGCAGCGCCGATAGCGGCTACCTTGTCGTTTTTACTTGCGGCGGCGGTGAATTTGGTATATATTATAAGGGAGAAAGAGATAGAGCTTTCACCAAAACGCCTTTTACCGCTGATAACGTACGCTCTCGTGATAACGACCGCCGTTTGCGGCATAAAGCTATATGTTTTCGGTCTAGCATCGCTTGTTTTCAGCGTTGCGGTCTCAGGCGTAGCATTACTTGCGTTTTATTATGGCGTAAAGCACAGCCTCTTTCCAAAATAGAAAAGGACGGAATAAAGATGTCGGTCAGCATAATAGGATTAGGCTTAAAAAGCGGCGACCTTTCGCTTTCGGGCTACAAAAAGATAAAGTCGTGCGACAAGGTATTTATAAGGAGCGAAAAGCTCTCTTCGGGTAGATTTTTGAAGAAAGAGGGCATAGAATACCAAAGCTTCGACGAGCTGTTCGAGACCTTGGATAGCTTCGACGAGGTATACGCAAAAATTGCCGATCGCCTTGAAAGCGAGGATGGCGACATCTGTTATCTTACCGACGGAAGCGGCGTATTGGACAAAGTCAAGAGCTTTCTCAAAAAGCCCTACGAGATGTATCCTGCGGCGGAAAAGTGCGCAGGGATAGTGAACGGCTGCGACTATGCGGTAATGAGTGCTTACGACTTTGCCGCCAAGCAAAACTTCGGCGGAATGCTGTCAAATACCGTATATATTACCGACCTTGACAATAAGTTCATCGCTTCCGACGTAAAGCTTTCCCTTCAAAGGCTTTTGGGCGACGAGGAAGAGGTAACGTTCTTCGACGGCAAGACGGCGACGAAGATCCCGCTTTACGAGCTTGACTTTCAGAAAAAGTATGACTACAACAGCGGTGTGCTGTTTGAAAATAAGGACTTCCTCCACAAAAAGAGGTTCTTCATTGAGGACTTACTCGACATAGTAACCGCCCTTCGTGCTCCCGACGGATGCCCGTGGGACAGAGCGGCAACGCATCAGAGCATTCGTATGAACACGATAGAGGAAGCGTACGAGGTAGCCGATGCGATAGACAAAAACAGCGTCGAGATGATGATAGAGGAAACGGGCGACCTGATGCTCCAGACTGTACTTCACGCCGAAATAGGCAGAGGGGACGGCGAATACGACATCAACGATGTAGCGACCGATATATGTCAGAAGCTCATCGATAGGCATACCCACGTGTTCGGCACGGACAAGGTGCAGAACGCAAGCGACGCATTGAAGCTTTGGGATAACAACAAGCAAAAGCTCAAGGGCGAAAAGACTGCTTCTGAGAGCATCGAGCATATAACCAAGGCGTTGCCGTCCATTATGTACGCCGAAAAGGTAGGCAAAAAGGCGGCAAAGGCAAACTTTGATTTCAGAAATACCGACGACGTTTTCACCAAGATAAAAGAGGAGCTTTCGGAGCTTAACAAGGCGATACAGAGCGGCGACGGCGTAGAGGAAGAGCTTGGCGACGTATTATTCTCGGTGTGCAACTTAGTAAGACTTTTGGGCGTCGAGGGCGAGCTTGCGCTCACACGCTCCACGCAGAAGTTCATAGCCCGCTTCGAGAAAATGGAAGAGCTCATACTTAATGATGGCAAGAGCATGAAAGCGATGTCCGACGATGAGCTTGACATGTATTACAACAAGGCAAAATCGCAGCTTGGATAAATAGCAAAATATAACGATAAATTACCGCATAAGATATTCTATGAAAAGAATACTTGCGGTAATTTTTGTTATTGTCTTAGGGCTGACACTGCTCCTTCTTCCTGCGTTCAATATAACAGGAGCCGATATAACGAAAGAGCACGACGACAAAAAGGTATTGAAGCTATACCACGTAGACGTAAAAAGCGGCGGCAGAAATTCGAGAGGTAGCTTTCTTAAAAGCGTCGCACGGGAGTATAACAAGCTTCAGAGCGACGTTTTCGTCATAGTCGAGATATACGAACAAAAGGAGCTGAACGCCGCAATAAGCGATTCTCCGCCCAACATCATCTCTTTCGGCTCGGGATATTTCCCTGACGAGAGCGTGCTATCACCCTACGGCGGCAGAGTGAGCTTTTCGGACGACTTTCTGACGGCAGTAGAGAAAAACGGCACGGTATACGCCGTTCCTTGGTCGTATAACGCATACTTTTTGGTAGGCGATGGCGATAAGGTCAATTACGCTTGCGATAACTCACTGCTTTCGCTGTGCCTTTCGGGTGAAAAGGTCGCTTTGGGCGACGGTTTTCCCGATGCAAACGGATGCTACGAGGCGTTTATAAGCTCAAAACAGCCCTTTATAGCGACGGCGAAAGAGGTGACGAAAATTATATCGAAAGCAGAACGTGGGGCGATAGAGCTTCCGGAAATGACCGCAGCAGGCGGCTTTACCGATATGATAAACTGTCTTGGCGTATGCCGTGAAAGCGAGAACAAGGCGGAAGCCGAACGCTTTATC
Organism: uncultured Clostridia bacterium; assembly: GCA_964406735.1. Taxonomy (GTDB): domain Bacteria; phylum Bacillota; class Clostridia; order Christensenellales; family CAMQZB01; genus CAYOSU01. Next base: position 33,373 of record CAYOSU010000007.1, read on the forward strand.
GAATACGTAACGTCCGAAAAGGTGCAGAAAAGGCTGACGAGGCTGAACCTTCTCTCACCGTGTGTCAATGGCTTGTACTCGACCTCTCCGTTCAAGGAAGTCGAAAGGCAAAAAGTGCGTGCGCTGAGCGTTTTCGACGGAAAAAACTACTGCGATATGGCAAAGGCAGCGATAGAAAATGACGACGAAAAAGCCAAAAGCGAGATAGAGAGGCTGTTCAAATGAGCGAAAACGCATATAATACTTTGGTAAAGGGTCTGAAAGAGATGGGCGTAGTATACAAAGAAAACGCCGATATAAGCAAGCTCTCGACGATATTGACGGGAAAAAGGGCAAGGCTTGTGATAGAGCCCAAAACTTGCGAAGAAGCGCAAAATGCCTTGAATCTCACTCGAAACGAGGGTCTTCCATATTACGCCTTAGGCGGCGGCTCGAACACGCTTTTCTGTGACGATGACCTAAAAACGGTGTTGATATCACTGAAAGGGGTGCGTGGAATTTGCGAAAGCGGCGATCAAATAGAGGTTGCATGCGGCGAAAGCGCAGGCGAGGTGATAAGACGTCTCAAAAAAAGCCGCAGATCTGCGATAGAGCCCTTCGTAGGCGTTCCCTGCCGCATAGGCGGTATGGTAGCGATGAATTTCGGGTGCTACGGCAAGGAAATGAAAAATTATGTCTCGGAAGCTCTTGCGATAACAGGAAAAGGCGTCGAACGCATAAAGGCTTCCGATTGCCGCTTTTCATATAGAACTTCTCGCTTTCAGGAGGGCGAAATAGTCTTGAGCGTCGTGCTTAAAACTACGCCGTGCGATGAAGTTATCTCCCTTGCGAGCGGATTTTACGAAAAACGCAAACGCAGCCAGCCTCTTGATATGCCAACTCTCGGTTGCGTATTCAAGAGCGAGAAAATGCCCGTCGGAATGGCGATAGAAAATTGCGGCTTAAAGGGAAAAAGGGTTGGCGGCGCACGAATTTCACCAAAGCACTGCGGCTTTATTGAAAATACGGGCGGGGCAACGTCGGAAGATGTACTCAAACTTATGGACATTGTCGAAGAAAAAGTGTATAATAGATTGGCTATAAGATTAAAGACGGAGATAAAACGGGTATTTTGATAATAACTGATTACCATACACATACGATATTCAGCCACGGCAAGGGCACGATAGAGGAGAACGTGCGCAGAGCAGAGGCGCTTGGCTTAAAGGAGATAGCGATAACAGACCACGGACTCAGGCACATAATTTTCGGTTTGAGGCCCAAAAAAGTCAAAAAGATGAGAGCGATAATAGACGAGCTTCAAAAGACTACGAGCGTAAAGATACTTCTCGGAGTCGAGGCAAACCTTGCATCGAGCACGGGCGAGATAGACATAAAGCCCTCCCAGCGAGATTGGTTCGACGTAGTCGTCTGCGGCTATCATAAAGCCGTTTTTTCGAGGAATTTTCTCGATTGGTGCGGCTTTGTGGCAAAGAATAACCTGTTGCAGTTCTTGCATATCAGACAGTCGAAAAAGACGATAGAGAAAAACACTCGGGCACTTTGCTTGGCGGTGGAGAAGAACAATATAGACATACTCTCCCACGTCAACCACGATATGAAGGTAGACGCCGTAGAAGTAGCAAGAACGTGCAAAAAATACGGAACGTACTTTGAGATAAACGCAAAAAAAGAGCACGTAGACACAAAAACCCTGAAAGAGGTAGAAAAAACGGGCGTCGGACTTATAATAAACTCCGATGCACACACGCCTGACAGAGTAGGCGAATTTGCGCTTGCCCTTCAGATGTGTGAAAAAGCAGATATTCCCCTCGAGCGTATAGCAAACTATAACGCCGTTCCCAAGCTCAACACCAAAGACAGGAGATAAAAATGTCCTTTACGAAAGAAGTAAAAGAAGAGGTCTTGACCGTCAAGCTCCCAAAAACGAGCGACAAAGCATTCCTTTCCGCCCTCATTCACACTGTGGGCAGTATCGGCATGCGTGGCGGCGAGCTTGGCTTCGAGCTTTCCTGTGAAACGAAGTCGATAATACTTCGTGCGGTCAGGATAATAAAGGAACTTTACGGCGAAAATCTTCTGATAACTGCGGACGATGCGACAGGCCCTAACAACAGACCTCTTTACAGCGCAAGCGTTTACGGCGAAAAAGCAAAGGAGATACTCGAAAAAGAGCGCATAATAGACCTTTCCGACGGCTTAGAGGTAATATTCGGCATCGACGAAGGACTTTTCGAGAACGACTACGACGAAAAGGCGTACGTTTCTGCGGCGTTCTTGGGGTGCGGCTCGGTATCGCTTCCGAGCGATAAAACGAGCGGCGGCTACCACCTTGAATTTGCCTTCAATAACGGCATTGCGGCGGACGACTTCGCATCGCTTTTGTTGCGTTGCGGCTTCAATCCGAAATTTATTGGGCGTGCAGGCAAGAGCCTGATATATTTCAAGGACAGCGAGTCGATTCTTGATATGCTTGCCTTCATAGAAGCCATGAACGGTGTCTTGAAGATGAGTGAAAAGATGGTCGAAAGGGAGACGAGAAATCTCATCAACCGCCAGACCAACTGCGAGATGGCGAACATAGACAGGTCGTTGAAGGCGTCCGAGAGACAGCTTTTGGCGATAAGAAAAATAGACGAGAAAATGGGCATAGATGCGCTTCCGGACATACTTTCGGAGTTTGCGCGCAAAAGGCTTGAAAACAGCGAGCTTTCCTTAGAGGAGCTCGGCGGACTTTTCGAGCCCAAGCTTACGAAGAGCGGAGTCAATTACCGCATGCGTAAGCTTATGAAAATAGCGGGGGAATTGGAATAAATGGGTAATTTCGTACACTTACACGTTCATACCGAATATTCGTTGCTTGACGGTGCGGCGAGGATAAATCGCCTGTTCTCACGCTGCAAGGAGCTAGGGCAGGACGCCATCGCAATAACCGACCACGGCGTCATGTACGGCGTCATAGACTTCTGGAAGGCGGCGAAAAAAGAGGGCGTAAAGCCGATAATAGGCTGTGAGTTCTACGTCGTAGACGACCACACGAAAAAGGTTGCGAGAGAGCATAGAGATCACTTAGTCCTTATCGCAAAGAATGAGGCAGGCTATAAGAGCCTTATGAAGCTCGATTCCATTGCGTTCGTAGACGGCTACTATATCAAACCGAGGATAGACTTAAACCTTTTAAGAGAGCACCACGAGGGGCTTATATGCCTTACTGCGTGCTTGGCAGGCCATATACCGCAGGCGTTCCTAAAAGGTGACGATAACGAGGCGGAAAAATACCTTCTCGAGCTTAAAGAGATGTTCGGCGACGACTTGTACGTCGAGATACAGGACCACGGGCTTTCCGAGCAAAAATTCGTACTGCCAAAGCTCATCGAGCTTGCGAAAAAGCACGACGTAAAGCTCGTTGCGACAAACGACGTTCATTATATCAACAAGGAAGACAGCGAGATGCAGGACGTCTTACTGCGCATACAGACGGGCAGTAAGATGACGGACAAGCTGGACTTTGCGTTTGAAACGAGCGAGTTCTACTTAAAAAGCGAAGATGAGATGCGCGCGCTTTTCCCCTACTGTCAAGAGGCAATAGACAACACCCGTGAGATAGCCGACAAGTGCGATGTCGAGATAAAATTCCACCAGGACCTTATCCCCAACTACGTTCCCGAGAACGGCATGACGGCAAAGGAGTTTTTATACGACCTTTGCGAAAAGGGATTAAGGCAGAGATATTCCGAGATAACGCAGGAGATAAGGGACAGAGCGGATTATGAGCTCGGACTTATCACGAAGATGGGCTACGTCGAGTACTATCTGATAGTATGGGACTTCATCAACTACGCAAAAAGCCAAGGCATTCCCGTAGGCTACGGCAGAGGAAGCGGCGTCGGCTCGATAGTTGCGTACGCAATAGGCATCACCAACGTAGACCCCTTGCGCTTTGCACTCCTTTTCGAGAGATTTTTGAACCCCGAGAGAGTCTCGATGCCCGACTTCGACATCGACTTTTGCTGTGAGCGCAGAGGCGAGGTAATAGAGTACGTAACGAGGAAGTACGGCAGCAACAACGTCTGCCAGATAGTAACGTTTGGTACGATGGCGGCAAAGAACGCCGTCCGAGATGTAGCGAGGGTATACGACGTTCCCATTCCCGACGTTTTGAAGGTAACGAAGCTGATACCCTCGAACCCCGGACTTAAAGTAACGCTCGAAAAGCTGTTCGATAGGGACGAAAATGGTCATACCAAGATAGAGATACCCGAGCTACTTGAGATATACGACAACGATCCGCAGATGCGCAAGGTCATTGACATGGCGAAAAAGTGCGAGGGCATGCCGAGAAACACGGGCATGCATGCGGCAGGCGTAGTTATCTGCGGCAAACGCCTTGACGACTGGATACCCCTTCAGAGGAACGGCGACAACGTAACGACGCAATACGCAAAGGACTTGGTCGAGGAATTGGGACTTCTCAAAATGGACTTTTTGGGACTCATTACGCTCACCGACCTTAAAAAAGCGACCGATTACGTAAAGGAAAACTACGGCGTAACGGTAGACTTTTCAAAGATACCCGACGACGATCAGGAAGTATATAAGATGATCGGCGAGGGCAAGACGGCGTGCGTGTTCCAGCTCGAAAACGGCGGCATGACAAAGTTCATGATGAACCTGAAGCCCAACTGCATGGAAGACATCATCGCAGGAATTTCGCTTTACCGCCCCGGCCCCATGCAGTTTTGCGACATATACGTAGAAAGTAAGCATCATCCCGAGACTGTCGTATACGATACGCCTCTTCTTGAAGACATCCTGAACGTAACCTACGGCGTATTCATATATCAGGAGCAGGTAATGCAGATAGTTCAGAAGCTCGCAGGCTATTCGCTCGGACAGGCGGACATCATTCGCCGTGCGATGAGTAAGAAGAAAAAGTACGAGATGGACATCCACAGAAAGCTGTTCATCTACGGCGGCGAAGAGCCTAGCAAGCACGCGTATATCCCCGGCGCAATCGCAAACGGCGTTCCCGAGGAGGTTGCGGCAAAGCTTTTCGACAAGATGGAGGCTTTCGCAAGCTATGCGTTCAACAAGTCGCACGCTGCGGCGTATGCAACGGTAACGTACCAGACTGCGTACTTCATGAGATACTACCCGTGCGAGTTCATCTGTGCGGTGCTCAACAACAGAATAACCGACATCAAGGACGTAACGAAATATACTTCCTTTGCAAGGGACAGAGGAATAGAGATACTGCCGCCCGACATCAACGAGTCGATAGCCTACTTCAAGGCGAGCGGCAATACGTTGCGATTCGGCTTGGCAGGCGTCAAGAACGTCGGCGAGCAGGTTGTCCTTGATATAATAAAAGAGCGCAATGCGAACGGCAAATTCACCGATTTTGCGGACTTTTTGTCGAGAACGTGCTTGATAATAAACAAAAAGCTCGTCGAGTGCCTTATTAAGGCAGGCGCATTCGACTGCTTCGGTCATGCGAGAGCGGAGCTTTTATCGCTATACGAGCACTACGTAGACATATTCGTCCACGACAAAAAGGGACAGGCTAGCGGACAGATGTCGCTGTTTGGAGACGTTCTCGAAACGACAGGCATAGAGATACGATACAACGGCACGCCCGAGTTCGACGAGATGTTCAAATTGAACCTTGAAAAAGAGGTCTTGGGAATATACGTCTCGGGGCACCCTCTCAATTCGTTCAGGACGGAGCTTTCAAAGCTCGAGTTCAATTCGTCCATGGCAACCATAGAGGAGTCTGACGACGACGATGACTTTGTCGAGGATAAAAAGCCGTCGTACGAGGGAAAAAGAGTGGTCGTCGGCGGTATGCTCAAAAACTTAAGGGGCGTACTTACCAAGGAACAGAAGTCGATGAAATACGGGCAGATAGAGGACTTGTTCGGTAGCATGGACATAGTCTTCTTCCCGAGAGTGTACGAAAAATATAAAGATCTCATAGAGGAAGACAGCGTTGTCGAGGTAAGGGGCACCGTTGCGCTCAAGACCGAAACGCAGTACCAGATAAACGCAGAAGTAGTCATGCCCTGCCAGAAGTCTGCGCCCGAGGAGGAGAGACGTGAACGCAAGCTGTACCTAAAAATAGACGACGAGGAACAGCTTTCCGAGGTACAGGATATATTGCTCGACTACGTCGGAAATATGCAGGTAGTCGTCAAATACCAAGGGCACGCAATGGCGCTGCCTTATAGGGTGGCGTATTCCGAGGGCTTGAGACAAGAGCTCGTCAGGTGCGTAGACGAGAAGTATATAATTTGTAAATGAGCGGTTTTTAGGGTAAAATAGTGGATTATTGCAATAAAAACGTTAGGTTTTTTTGTAAAAAAATGGTAGAATAGTCCAAGTATGGTTTTATAAAATATAAGGAAGAGCAAGAAACTTATGAAAAAGATCGGAGTTTTAACGAGCGGCGGAGATGCGCCGGGTATGAACGCCGCAATAAGAGCGGTAACAAGGGCAGGACTTGATATGGGCATGGAAGTAGTCGGCGTAATGCGCGGCTATTCAGGCCTTCTCAATTCCGAATTTGTAAAGATGGATTCAAGATCCGTATCGGGCATTATTCAGAGAGGCGGCACGATGCTTCTTTCCGCAAGATGCCCCGAGTTCCAGACCGAAGAGGGACAGATGCAAGGCGTTGAGAACCTCAAAAAAGAGGGCATCGAGGGCTTGGTAACCATCGGCGGCGACGGAACGTTCCACGGTGCAGAGGTCTTGTCCGTAAAGTACGGTATTCCCACAATCGGAATCCCGGGAACCATCGACAACGACTTGGCGTATACCGACTTCACGCTTGGCTTTGACACTGCGTGCAACACTGCGCTTTCCCTCATCAATAACTTGAGGGATACTATGCGCTCGCACGAAAGAGTAAGCGTCGTTGAGGTAATGGGCAGACGTTGCGGCGATATAGCCCTTTATTCGGGCATAGCGTCGGGCGCAGAGGTAATAATGATTCCCGAAGATCCCATGTCGATAGAAGAGGTCTGCGAAAGACTTGACAAGGCAAAGGAGAGAGGTAAATCATCCTCGATAATCATTCTTGCCGAGGGCGCAGGAACCGCTGACGACGTTGCAAAACAGGTCTCAGAAAAGACAGGTATGTCCGTTCGTGGCACCGTCTTAGGACACCTTTTGAGAGGCGGCTCACCCACCCTTAACGATAGACTTTTGGCTACCCAGTGCGGTTACAGAGCGGCTGTTCTTCTCAAAAACGGCATCGGCAACAGAGTAATCGGAACTCGCAACGAGCAGATAATCGACCTCGATATAGTAGAGGCACTCTCCATGGAAAGAAGATTCCACAAAGAGCTTTACGAGGCTTCCAAGATACTCTCGTTCTGATAAACGGCAATCAAAGAAATAAAAAAGATAAGAAAAAGCTTTGGATGATTCCAAAGCCCGACTTGATACTAAACGAAAAAACGACGTAGCCACTACGCCGTTTTTTTTGCAAAAAGCGGCTCTTTCTTTTTTCTATTGACGGGCGCAAGCCCTTCGTGGTATGATAACAAAGTAAAGGACAAAAAGCAATGAACAAGAACGATATAATAGAGCTTCAGATAGACTCCTACGGAGACAAGGGCGAGGGTGTCGGCAGATACGACGGTCTTGCCGTTTTCGTGCCCTTTGCGATAGTCGGCGAGAGGGTAAAAGCGAGGATAATACTCAATAAAAAGACCTACGCCGTAGGAAAGCTCGTCGAGGTACTGACGCCCTCTAGCGAGAGAATAACGCCCCTTTGCCCGTATTTCACAAAATGCGGCGGATGCCAGCTCATGCATATGTCTGAAAGCGCACAAAAAAGCCTCAAACGCAAAAAGGTTGCCGACGCAATAAAGCGCATCGGCAAGCTCGACGTAAATGTTGACGACGTAGTCTGCGGCGAAAACACTCTTCGCTACCGCAACAAGCTTCAGATGCCATTGCAAGGCGGCGAAAGCGGACTTCAGGGCGGCTTTTACGCCCCCTTTTCCCATAGGCTGATTGCGGTAAACGACTGCCTGATACAGACCGAAACGTCGATGAAAGTCTTTGCTGCGCTCAAAGAGTACGCCGACGAGAACGGCATTTCGGGCTATTGCGAAAGCACGCATACGGGGCTTTTGCGCTACTTAGTGCTCAGGAGTGCAGAGAACGGACTTCTTATCACGGTGGTGATAAACGGCAGAAAATTGCCCAAAATAGACCGCCTGATAGCCAAATTAGAGGAACTTGACACGCCGTTTGGCTTGTACGTCAACGAGAACACCGCTCGAACAAACGTACCCTTTGGCGACAGATTCACCCACGTTTGCGGATTGAGAGAACTGCCCCTTTGCGACGACGGCATAAGATACTCCGTCCTGCCGCAGTCCTTTTTGCAGGTCAACGACGAGGTAAAGGACAGGCTTTACGCCGATAGCATCGCAAAAGTCGGCATCGACGAAGACACGACGGTAATAAACGCCTACTCTGGCGCAGGGCTTCTGACCGCCAAGCTTGCCAAAAAGGCAAAACGTGCGATAGGCGTAGAGATAATCCCTGCCGCAACACAAAACGCCGACCGCCTGAAAGAGGAGAACGGCGTTCGGAATATGCAAAATATAACGGGCGACTGCGCAATAGAGATCCCCCGCATAATAAAGGGCATGACGGGCGAAAAGACCGTACTTTTCCTCGATCCCCCACGAAAGGGCGTAGACGAAAAGGTGCTTGACGCAACCCTTGACGCCGAGCCCGAGAAAATAGTTTACATTTCCTGCAACCCCTCAACGCTTGCAAGGGACTTGGCGATATTATCCCAAAAATACACCGTAACGTCCGTAACCCCTTACGACATGTTTCCCCAGACCTCCCACGTCGAGACGGTTGTTTGTCTCAACAAACAATAGTTTCAACATTGATATGTGCCACTTGCGTGTCACTCGATATAACCTCGGCTCGATATGTTGCTTCGCAACTCGATATGCCCTGTGAGGCGAGAAGTGGTACATATCTATATCGAATGCGAACAAAGTGAGCATATATCGAGTTTGAGCACCGTGAAAACATATCGAGTTCGCAAACGGCGAATATATAGATAAAAGGGAGTATGACAAAATGAACGATAACAAAAACAAACTTCGTGAAGATGCAATTGAATTTGCAATTCAAACATCCGACATATGCGACGGAATAAACGGCTGTTCCGTTTACGTCAATCAAATTATTCGTTCTTCATCTTCAATTGGCGCAAATATACATGAGGCAAAATATGCACAGAGCAAAGCCGATTTTATAAACAAACTTGAAATTTCTTTAAAAGAGTGTTCAGAGACAGAATATTGGCTTGAATTGATTTACAGAAAAGGTAAAATGACCGAAGCGACCTATAAAGATCTACGAAATAAATGCGGCTCGATCAGAAGAAGATTGATAGCCTCCGTCACCACTGCAAAGGGAAACAACTAAGAACAAATGTAAGTATCCACCCATAAAAATGAGACCTTTTGGAGTCTTGACCCACGTTGAGACTATTGTTTGTCTGACAAAGACCACGAATGACTCATAAAATTCGATAAACTCCCACACAAAGACCACCGAATCACCAAAAAGAACGGAGAGATCTCCCAAAACCTCGCCTAACCCCGAGGTTTTTTATATAATACTACCCTATGTTTCAGCTTTACGTTCTACCCCAAAAAACAAAAACGGCTTGTGTCCAGAATATAGGACACAAGCCTTTATTTTACCCAAATTGCGAAAAAAGGGGAATTTTCCCCGAAAGCCTCAATGATGCGTCAAAGCAGTCGGCGATTCACGCCAGGAAGTCGGTGTAACGCCGAACGCCTTTTTGAAAGCGGCGGCGAAGTAGCTCTGCGAACAAAACCTCAGCTTCTCGCTGATATCCTGAACGCTTGCAGAGGACGTCAAAAGTAGTGCCTTTGCCCGTTCGAGCCTCTTTTGAATGATATACTCCTTGACTGCGACGCCCGTCTCGTGCTTAAATTTACGGCTTAGGTAGCTTTCCGAATAGTTGAGCTGCTTAGCGATCTTCGCAAGCGTAAGCTCGTCATCGAGGTGCAGATCGATGTAGTCGCAGCAGTCGACGATAGACTTTGCTATCGTCGCAGTTTTGCAGCGGTGCACACGCCTGACGAAATCCTCCTGCATGGAGTGGCTTATATCGCCAAGCTCGGGGATACTCGTGCACGCCTCAACGCTTTGGAAGTAGTGATCTGTCAGCGTCAACGCCGTCTCAGGGTTAAGACCGCCATCGATGGCTGCACGGGAGAAGAGTGTAATGCAGACGAGTATGCCGTTTTTGACGTTTCGGAGCGAATTTTCGTCTCCGCTCATATTTCCCATCTTGCCCGTAACGGCGAGCTTGTCCATATACTCCTTATAGTTGAGGTTGCCCTCTCTGACCATACGCACCATCTGCTGTTCCATCTCGTAAGTGCCGTGCGCTTCGTTGATAGGCTTTTCCTGCTCGGGAAAGTTGTCATCGAGGCTGTTTTTGCGATAGTGTATGTCGCTTGACGATATTTTCTTGCCCGTAACGCAAAAGTGCAGCATGTCTGAGTATTCGATGACTCGGCTAAGAGAAATTATCGGAAGAGTGGAGATGATCTCCATGACCTTTTTATGCACCTCGCTTTTGAGCTCATACCGCTTGGTCGCTTCTTCGACTTGATTTATCGCCGTGTCGTCCATAAAGAACGGTCCGAGTACGTGGAAGCGGAAGGGCACGCCGTTTTCCCATTCGGGGAGGATAATGCAGAGGATGTTGAATTCGTTTGTCAGAACGACTGGCTTGTTGTGCAGCTTTGCGTAGCTCAGAATGACGTCATCGTGCTTTGAAACGTCAAAAAGCTGCCGTAAAACCTCCTCTTCGTTGCAATTTGACGAAATGAGCCTTAGCTTTTCGTCGTAGCACCAATAAAATAGGTCGTGGCAGCACAGCATAAGCTCTTGAAAAACGGCGAGTCTGTTTTTTTGATCCATAGAATCCCTCCTTCAAGCAATTTTCCCTTTTTCAAAACGATTATAACTTCACAATATAAATATTATAGTATCAAAAATTTGATATTTCAACAATTTATATAACCTTTTTGCCTAACAGGTAATAAAAATTACAATTAAGTAAAATGAACGATATTACCGATACGAAAATGTCGCTACAATTAAAGGTAAGAATTCTTGGGAAAAGCAAGGAGAAAAACAATGAAAAACGACAGAGTAAAAAACGGCAAATGTTGGCTTGACATAAACGGTAACAAAATGGCTATTCAAGCGCCGCAGATATACGTCGATGACGGCGTGTATTATATGTACGGCGTAAACTCGGAGAAAAGCTATAAAGGCACTGGCTGTCATCATTACGGCGTTCGTTGCTATCGCTCCACTGACTTTTACAACTGGGAAGACTTAGGCAATATCATCGAGCCGAGCTTGACCGACTACGATTCCGTGCTGTATCCCGGCAACCCATTGGTTCGTCCGCACATAGTGTATTGCAAAAAGACGGGCAAGTTCGTAGCATGGCTTCACTCTGATACGGGAGCGGCGCAATTTTACACCGTGCTTACCGCCGACAAGTTTACAGGTCCTTACACCGTCGTAAAGGAGTATTACCGCCCATTGGATATGAACTGCGGTGACTTTGATATAGCTGTTGACGAAAGGACGGGCGAGGGTTACTTTTTCTTCGTAAGGATGATATCATCCGTCATCGCAGCTCACCTCTCGGACGACTTCCTCGACGTAGTAGGTCCTTACACGGTAAACTTCGAGGGCAGAAAGATACCGTACGCAAGAGAGGGCATAGCGCATTTCGAGCGCAACGGTAAGCACTATCTTATGACTTCGGGACAGACCTACTTTTACCCCAACAAGAGCGAGGTTGCGATATCCGATAGCCCCATAGGGCCTTATAGGGTGCTTGACGACCCGTATCCTGACGATAAGTCGAATACGTCCTTCTGCTCACAGCCTGCCGACGTAGTGAAGCTTGTGGGAAAACAAAGCTACGTCATCGTTGCCGATAGATGGGTCCCCGGCTTTCCGAAGAGCAGATGGTTCAATAAGATGTTCATAAAAGCATACGAAAAAGGAGCTCGAAACATCACTGACGACTACTTCCAGAAGGCAGATTGCAGCGTAAGATACCCCAACGAGCCACACAAGGGCAAATGCCCGCTAGATATGAGAAAGTCGATGTTCACCGTTCTTCCGATAAGATTCGAGGGCGATCAACCTATAATAGATTGGCAAAGCGAGTGGAAAACAGAGGACTTAAAGTAGTCGACGGATAAGAACTTTTATGGATTACTTACTTCTCATTTCGTCTGTTTTAGCGGGAAGCGGCAGAAGCGTCTGTATAAAGGGATGCAACAAGAGTATAGAGAACACGGCACATCTTTTTTTCTGCACCTTTTTGTCCTCGCTCATCGCAGGGATATTTATTGCGCTGTCGGGGATAAGGGAGCTCGTTGCTCCGGACCTCAGGACAGTCGTAATAGCGATAGTCTTTGCGCTTTCAAATATCTTGGTAGACGTTTGCAATATGCAAGCGATAAAAAACGGCAGCTATGCGCTTTCCTCGCTGTTTTTGAGCAGTAATTTCATAATTCCCTCCCTCTCGGGCGTGGTGTTTTGGAATGAAACGGTGTCGGTATGGCAGATTGTGGGACTTGTGTTGATAGTATGCGCCCTCGTTGCCGTAACCGTAGAGAAAAAAGAGTCCGCCGCCGTCAATAAGAGGTGGATATTCTTTGCCGTAGGCTCGCTCGTGTTCGGCGGCTGTATCGGCTTGACGCAAAAGGTGTATTGCTCGGCAGAAAACACCAATCTGACGCTCATGCTCGTAATAGCCTTTGCGATAAAGACTGCGTTTGCGTTCGTGTTATTTGCATTAAGCTCTCGTAAGCAATACGGAAAACTTCGCTTCGAGCCTAAAAACGGCGGATTTTTGCTGTGGACGCTCGGGATGAGCGCACTTATGGCGTACGTCATGAAAGCCAATTTGTACTTGGCAGGCGCACTTCCCAGCATGATAGCCTTCCCTTGCCTTAACGGCGGAGAGATACTCGTAACGACGTTGGTGTCGGCGTGTTTATACAAAGAGAGGCTTACGGGAAGAAAGCTTGTCGGCATAATAGCAGTAGTAGTCGGCATAGTGCTCGTCGGCGGCTTGATAGGCTGACGGTAAATAAAAAGGCGTAAAAATTTAATTTGAACTGATCGCCTGTAAACGTTTCGCAGGCGTCAAAATAATGAAAAGGAAGAAACAAAATGAAAGAAAAAAGTAAAACATTAGAGAAACTTGGCTTAAGGTCATATCTCGGAACGACCGGCATGGCTGCATGCGACGGAATAACGTCTGCGCTTATGACCTCTTGGTTCATGGTCTACTTGACCGATTACGCAGGAATCGGCACGTATGCTGCCATATTAGGCAGTATCGTCCTCGTATTGGCGAGAGTGTTCGATGCGGTAAACGACCCCTTGGAGGGAATGATAATCAACCGTGCGAAAGCGAGCAAAATAGGCAAATATAAGCCCTTCATATTCTTGAGCATATTCATGACGGCGATAGGTGTCAGCTGCCTGTTCTTCATTCCGAAGGACGTTGCAACGAACCCCGTGCTCGTAACCATATGGATCATACTGTTCTATTTGATCTACGACGTAGGCTACTCCTTCTATACTCCCAACCTTCTTTTAAGAACGCTCACGCTCGACGACGGACAGAGAGGAAAGCTGATGATAGGGCCGAGAGTACTTGGTATTGCAATGGGTATGATAAGCTCCTCGATAGTCAATATCGCGACGAGCGTCAACGAGAATTTCAACAACATGCATATCTCGTTCGGACTTACGGTACTTGCCTTCGTAGGCGGCTTTGCGTTGGTATCCTTGCTCGGAACGTCCGTATTAAAGGAGAAATATCACTCTGCGTCCGAGGAAGAGGGCAATAACGTAACGTTAAAGGACTTCTTCTTGGTATTCAAGGGCAACAAGGCTATGCAGTCGCATATACTCTCGTCCGTATTCAGCGGATTCATCTGGAACTTCCTGTTTGCGACCATGCTTTATTATATCAAATGGGGTCTTTGCACGGATATTACGACAGGCGTAGTAGATCAGGATCTTTACGGCACTATGTCCATGGTGGCTTCCCTTTTGATGCTTTTCCCGCTGATACTCGGAACGCTCATCGCAAACCCATTGATGAAGCTCTTCAAGTCTGCGGTAAGACTCAGAAAGGTATTGCTCATAGTCGAGTCTGTCGCAAGCGGTACGATGTTCGTATTGCACTTGCTCGGCATTTTGAACGAAGCACCGATGCTCTTCCTCGTATGCGCAGGAATAACTACGTTTGCGTTAGGAATCTGCTATATCCCCGATGCTATCATAGAGATCGAGTGTATGGATTACGAAACCTACTTAAACGGCAAGGACAGATCGGGCGTTATGTATTCGTTCGGTAAGTTCTTAGGAAAAGCTCAGGGTGCGTTGGCAACTGCGGTAATAGGCTTCCTCTTGGTAGCTATCGGCTACGTAGTTGACTCCGAGACCGACCAGTTCATCGGCGACCTTGCGGCTATTCCCGATATGATAAGCGGCTTCGTTATCATCTGCAGCCTCGTACCTTGCGTTTTAGGTATCTTGGCATGGCTTTGCTTGCTCAGATATCCCATCGACGACAAGGTTCGTGCGGACATGAAGAAAAAACAGATCGAAACGGAATAATAGCGAAAAATCTTTTTGGTCAGGCGTGCAATAAAATCAATTTATCTTAATAATTTGCAAAAATCATAAATATTCTGCAATACAATGCGCTGTTCATGCGATATAATACTTTTATAATGAAGAAGTACGATCTGAAACGGAGCTTGATGAGATAAAATTGAGCCTGATAATTCAAGTTTGGTAGTATTCTTCAAGCTGTGCGTAAAAAGTACCGCACGGCTTGAAGTGTATAAATGGAGAGGAAATGACTATTCTGAAGACTGCGTTCGAGTGCGAGCGTGAAGGACTTAAAATAAGGGGCAAGGCGTTTTACGAAGAAAACGGCAAAAAACTGCCTGCCGTAATAATAAGCCACGGCTTTATGTCCAATCAAACGAGCGTAGAAAGCTATGCCGAAACGCTTGCTGAGAGCGGATCTGCGACTTTTATCTTCGATTTTTGCGGCGGCGGAATAAAGTGCTCGAGCGACGGTAAAAGCGAGGATATGACGGTATTTACCGAGGCAAAAGACCTTAATGCCGTTATAGACTACGTGGCGGCTCGATCCTTTGTCGACAAGAATAATATCACCCTTATGGGGTGCAGTCAAGGCGGCTTCGTCAGCGGAATGGTAGCGGCGGAAAGGGGTAAGGAGATAAAAAGCCTCGTGCTGTTCTACCCTGCGCTGTGCATACCCGACGATGCGAGAAAGGGGCAGATGCTTGGGTTTAAGTTCGATCCCAATAATATGCCCGAGATACTTTCAAAGTTCCCGATGAAGATCGGCAGAGAATACGCAGCGTGCGTTCTTGAAAAGGACGCTGTCGATATGATAAAAGGCTACGACGGCGAGGTACTTATCGTTCACGGCACGGCAGACAGGATAGTTGATATCTCCTACGCCGAAAGAGCGTATAAGGCGTTCGGCGAGAACAGGTGCAGACTGTTGAGGATACAGGGCGGAGGCCACGGATTTAAGGGTAACGCCGACAAGGTAGCAATAGGCGCCGCAAAGGAGTTTTTGTCGGGACGTGAAGAGGTGTTTGCGGTAGACGTAAGGCTGACGGGCAGAACGATAGAGCGCAAGGGCTTATATTCGAAGCTCACCCTACCGTTTGACGGCAGTGCTTCGGGCAGATATTTCAGCGGCACGATAGAAAAAGGTGCGGCGGACGTACAGGAACGCCGAGGCTTGAAGATAATACAGTGCAAGGCTGATTACGTAATAAGCGGCACCGACGCAAACGGCGAGAGGGCAAAGGTCCACGTCGTCAACGTAGACACGGGCGGCGGCTGGAAGCCGACGGTAACTGCGACGAGCAAAGCTCTCGAATTTTTGAACGAGGCCGATTGTACTGCCTATCTCGAACAGAGAAAGACGGGGCCCATCGTGCATTTTTATACAACCATTCCAAAAAGATAAAAAGCGAGGAGAATGATATGAAAAGAATAAGCTTTAACGACAACTGGACTTGTAACGGAACGTCCGTTACCCTTCCTCACGACGCTCAGATACTCGAAAAGCGTGCGCCAAACGCATCTGACGGCGGACACGGCTACTTCCCGGGCGGCGTATATACCTACGAAAAGAGCTTTGTAGCTCCCGCTGAATGGGCAGATAAAAAAGTTCTCGTAGAGTTCGAGGGCGTATATAAAAACAGCACCGTATACTTGAACGGTGTCGAAATAGGCGGACACAAATACGGATATTCGACGTTTACGGCGGAATTAAACGGCTTAAAGTGCGGCGAAGAAAATATACTCACCGTTGTAGCGGACAACTCCCGCCTTCCCAACTCCCGTTGGTATTCAGGCTCGGGAATCTACCGCCCCGTATGGCTTTACGTTGGCGAGCAAAGCGGAATTAACTACCGTGGCGTAACGGTAAAGACCCTTTCGTTAACGCCCTGCAAGATCCTTGTAAAGACCAACGCAGAGGGTACCGCAAAGGTAGAGATACTCGACGGCGACAAGGTAGTAGCAAGCGACATCGGCAACGAGCTGACGCTTGAAATACCCGAGGCAAAGCTTTGGAGCGACGAAACGCCCCACCTTTACACCGCAAGAGTAGCTGTCGGCGACGATGTAGTAGAAGAAAAATTCGGCGTAAGAGAGATAAAGTGGAGCAACAAGGGCTTGTTCATCAACGGCAAGATGACCTTGCTAAGAGGCGGTTGCGTGCATCACGACAACGGCATACTCGGAGCTGCAACCTACGACGAGTCGGATTGGAGAAGAGTTCGCATCTTAAAAGAAGCAGGCTTCAACGCCATCCGTGCGGCTCATAACCCGTGCTCGAGAGCGATGCTCGAGGCGTGCGACTTCTACGGAATGTACGTCATGGACGAGCTGTTCGACATGTGGTATAACCGCAAGACGAAGTTCGACTACGGCTGCGACTTCGAGGAAGAGTGGGCAAAGGACACCGCTTTGATGGTAGAGCGTGATTACAACCACCCGTCCGTAATAATGTACTCCATCGGCAACGAGGTAGCAGAGCCTGCCGAGGAAAAGGGCGTAGAGTACGGCAAAAAGATGGTCGAGCTCATACATGGTATGGACGACTCCCGTCCCGTAACGTGCGGCATCAACCTTATGATAATAGGAAGAGCGGCAAACGGACAGGGCATATATAAAGACGGTGAGATGAGCAGCGACGTCAACCAGAAGAAAGAGGATGTAGACACGAAGAACGCAAGCTTGGCGTTCAACATCATGGCGTCCTTTATCGGAACGGGCATGAACAAGGGCGGTAACTCTCCCAAGGTAGATGCGATCGCAACACCGATAATCAATGCGCTTGACGTTTCGGGCTACAACTACGGTAGCGGCCGTTATCCGTTGGAGGAAAAACAGCACCCCGAGCGTATAATCTTCGGTTCAGAGACCTTCCCGCAGGATATATACAAGAACTGGGAGATGGTCAAGAAATATCCTTATATCTTGGGCGACTTCATGTGGACCTCGTGGGATTACCTCGGCGAAGCAGGCATAGGAGCGTGGAGCTACACGGGCGGAATGCCCTTCAACCGTCCCTATCCGTGGGTATTGGCAGGCTCGGGCGTAATAAACATTTTGGGTATCCCCGATGCATCCTGCCGCTACGCATCGACCGTTTGGGGCTTGGAGAAAGCGCCTCGCATCGGCGTAAAGCCCGTTAATCACCCCGGCGTCAGACCGTCCAAGTCGGTATGGCGTGGCACTAACGCAATAGAGAGCTGGTCGTGGAAGAATTGCGACGGCAACAAGGCAGAGGTCGAGGTATACTCCGACCAAGCCAAGGTCGAGCTCATATTGAACGGCAAGTCGTTGGGCAAAAAGGCTGTAAAGGAGTGCAAGGCGATATTCAAGACCAAATACAAGGCAGGCACTCTCGAGGCGGTAGCTTACGACCGTAGCGGCAAAGAGGTATCAAGACGTTCGCTTTGCTCTGCAAACGGCGATATCAAGGTAAGAGTTCTTCCCGAGAAGACGACCGCAAAGGCAGGCGAGATACTCTACGTACCCGTTGTTATCGCAGGCGATAACGGAGTAATAGAGAGCAACGCCGACAAACGCCTTTCCGTATCCGTCGATGGCGGCGAGCTTTTGGCTTTCGGTTCTGCAAACCCCTGCACCGAAGAACAGTATCACGTCGGCACGTTCACGACTTACTACGGCAGAACGCTTGCTATCGTCCGTGCATGCAATAGCGGCAGCGTAAAGGTATCCGTTGACGGCGAAGACGCATCGGCAACCATAGAAATAAAGTAAAAACGTATAAAGCCTGTCCAATATTTCGGACAGGCTTTTAATTTAGGAGAAATTATGAAATTCGGAATACAGATGTACTTGTTTCGCAACAAGCATATAACAAAAAAGCAAAATCTGAGGACGATAAGCAAGGTCGCTGCAATGGGCTGGGACTGCATAGAGCTTTTCGGCTGTCAGAATATCCCTGCTGACGAGCTGTTGAAAGCGGTCGGAGGGTGTGAGATAATAAATCCTCTGATGTGGCATAAGAACTTTTCGGAAGAAAAGCTCGGAAAGACGTGCGAGTGGCTCAAAGGCATAGGCGCAAAGAGTGCGGCGTTTTCGAGCATACCGGTGCTTCATCCCGATGCGGCGATATACCGTGAATACAACCCGAAATACAAAAAAATAGCCAAGACGATGGCTGACAACGGACTTAACCTGTGTCATCATAACCACAGAGAGGAATATACCGTCATGGACGGCAAGGTAGGCATAGATATACTGCTCGACGGCGTAAGCCCGTACTGCCTTGAAATAGACACCTACTGGGCAAAGGAAGCAGGTATCGATCCGATAGCCTTAATGGAGGAGCGCAAGGAGCATTTGAGATACGTTCACCTCAAGGATAAAAAGGCAGGTGCAAAAAAGTTCTGTGCACTGGGCGACGGAGAGATGAACAACCGTGCAATAATTGAAAAGGCACGAGAGCTTGGCGTAGAGTACGTCGTTCTTGACCTTGACAACAGCGATACGGACGCATTCGAGGCGGCAAAGAAGAGCCTTGAATGGCTGAGAAAAAATTTCGACTGAGGAGCAATAAAATGAGGGATAGGATAAGTTTCATGACCTTTGCGATAGAAATGGACGTCGTAATGGGTAAATTAACGGTAAAAGACGCTTTCAGGCTGTTCAGGAGCGAGGGCATAAATTATATCGACGCAATGATGCTTGACGATAAACGCTTGGAGATGTATAACGAAGCGTTCAATGAAAGCGGTATAAAGCCCTATGCGTATATCGGCAGAGTCTCCGTCTTTTCAAACAATGACGAGACGATAAGAACAGAGCTTCAGAAAGAGATCGGGATGGCGAAAAAGCTCGGCGTAAACATCTTCATGCTCGTTCCGTTGAATTCGATGAAGGACGAGAAGATATGCACGAAAATGGGCAAAGAAAGGGTAAGAGAACTTCTGATAAAATACTGCGCCGTTGCGGTTGAGATCGGAGAAAAGCTCGGCATAAAGGTGTGCGTAGAGACCACGCCGCAGGATTATTCTTGCCTTTCGGGAACGGAAGACTGCAAATACGTCTTAGAAAACGTCAATGGCTTAGGGTTCATTTTCGACACAGGCAACTGCCTTGCTCACGGCGACGATCCGCTCGAATACTACGAAACGCTGAAAAAATATATCGTCCACGTCCATTTGAAAGACATAGAGCTTTCAAAGCCCACCCTTCGTGATAAGATGTTCGGCGGAGAGAGGGCAAAGAACGGACAGTCGATGCACTGTTGCGTTTCTGGAACGGGCGTTATCCCGATGAGAGAGATAATAGAGCGCATGGAAAGGGACGGCTACAAGGGTATGTACGCATTGGAGTATAGCCACCCGAAAAAATACCCTGCGGATATTTCTCAACATGCAGAAAGGCTCAAAGAGCACCTCGAGTTTTTCGATAGCATAAAAGAATAAGCAAAAAAGCGATAAGGCAAAGACTAATATTGCGTACGTGTAACAAAAAACGCAAGAACGGCAGGCTTTATCGCTGCTTTTTCTTAACAGAGATTTTCTTGGACGGATATTCAAAAAAGTAAAATAAAAAACGCCGAAAAAATTTTCAAAATAATTTCACAGTGGCACAAGATTTCTTTACAATTTTTTGCCGTGGTGATATACTGTAAATGTTTTTTTGGTCAATAAAATTTCAAGGAGAAATTTATGGATACATTAGGTACAGTTGTCAGAGGAGTAAGGGCGCCGATCTTCAAAAAAGGCGACGACCTCGTAGAGCTCGTAGCAAAGAGCGTTATCGATGCGTGCGAGCAGAACAACATCAAGTTGCAGGACCGAGACGTTGTTGCAGTAACGGAAGCCGTTGTTGCGAGAACGCAGGGTAACTATGCGACGTGCGACCAGATAGCGAAGGACGTTCGTGCGAAAACGGGCGGTGGAACGGTAGGACTTTTGTTCCCCATCCTTTCGAGGAACCGCTTTTCTAAACTCTTGCAGGGCATTGCAGGCGGAGTAGATAAGCTCGTCATTCAGCTTTCGTATCCCTCCGACGAAGTAGGAAATCCGCTTTTCGACATCAATATGTTACTTGAAAAGGGAATCAACCCGTACGTAGAGTCCTTCACCGAGGAAGAGTTCAGAAAGGTATTCCCCAAGACCGTTCACCCCTTCACGGGCGTAGATTACATCACCTTCTACAGAGAGCTTGCAGGCAACGCAGAGATAATTCTTTCAAACAATACGACGGAGCTTTTGAAATATACCGATACCGTTATTTGCGCAGACATTCACTCCCGTGAAAGGAGCAAGAGATCGCTCATAGCGGCAGGCGCAAAGAAGGTATTGACGTTAGCTGACATCCTGAACGCTCCCGTTGACGGAAGCGGCTATCACGAGCAATACGGCGTATACGGCAGCAATATGGCTACCGAGGATTCCGTCAAGCTCTTCCCGAGAGACACGCAGAAGTTCGTAGACGAGCTTCAGAAAAAGCTCAACGCATATAGCGGCAAGACGATCGAGTGCATGGTATACGGCGACGGCGCATTCAAAGACCCCGTAGGCGGCATTTGGGAGCTTGCAGACCCCGTAGTTTCCCCTGCATACACGAGCGGACTTGCAGGACAGCCCAACGAGATAAAGCTCAAATACTTGGCGGATACGACGCTCAAAGACTTGAGTGGCGAAGAGGCTGCCGAGGCTATGAGGCAGCTCATAAGAGAAAAGGGCGACAACCTCGTCAACAAGAACGAATCGCTTGGAACGACCCCTCGCCGTTTGACCGACCTTTTGGGATCGCTTTGCGACTTAACGAGCGGCTCGGGCGATAAGGGAACGCCGATCATTTTGATCCAGAATTACTTCAAGAATTACGCAGATAATAAGTAATAACTAAAGCTTTTTGACTCAAATACAGTTGCCTTTTTTGCGGCAATGTGAGACAATAGCGATAGAAATTATTGCGGACGCAAAAAATAATACGACAAAAATCAAAGCCTCTTAATTTCCGTTAAGAGGCTTTATACGAGGGTTTATGAATACCAAAGCAAAGACGATCAAGACGTACGCCGTCTGGATATTAATGGTAACGGCAGGAACGACGATAATGGCGTTCGCCTTTTCCGTATTCCTTGCACCGAAGAACATCGTAGCGGGCGGTTTTTCGGGTCTTGCGCTTATTATGTCAAACTTTTTGAGGACGTACCTCAACGTAAATATCTCCCGAGGCGTAATATACTTCTTCCTGAACGTCCCGATATTCATCATTGCGTTCAGAAACTTAGGAAAGCCCTTCGTATTGCTCTCCCTTTGGAGCATGATAGTATATTCATTTTGCGTCGATAACATAGACTTCACGTTGAACGTAGACGATGCGTTGTTGTGCTCGCTTTACGGCGGTATCATCGACGGCGTAGGCTTGGGACTCGTAATCCGCGGCAATGCCTCGACGGGCGGCACCGATATGATAGGCAACATCGTAAGAAAAAAGAACGAGAAGATAACGATCGGCACGGTTATAATTGCAATAAACGTCGTCGTCATCTCCTTGAACGTCTGGTACACGAAGAGCCTGATAGTTGCGTTATACGCTTTCTTCTCGATATTTATCGAGGGCTTGGCGTGCGACTACATCTCCGAGGGACCTCGCTCGATAAAGGCTTATTATGTCATCTCCGACAAATACAAGGAGATAGCTGACCACATTCTGCACGACTTGGGAAGAGGCGTAACCTGCATCGAGACCAAGGGAATGTACTCCATGCAAGAGCATGAGATGCTGCTTTGCCTTATATCCAGAAGACAGGTAAACGAGCTCAACAGAATAGTTTTCTCCGCAGACCCTAACGCATTCGTATTCTCGACCGACTGCAAGGACGCTATAGGCAACGGCTTTGCAAAGCCGAAAAAGCCCCAAAAGACCAGTGATCTTTATAGGCTTTTCAACGGCGAAGCGGTAAATCGCAAAACGACGGCGACACCTATGAAAAAGCCTGAGAACGCAAGCACGAATACGGCGACCGAGGCAAAGACCGAGCCCACCGCTATTCCCAAAGACGTCGAATAATTTTTACAAAATTGTTAAAACAGAATTTACAAATTTGTAAAAAGTGAAAGTAACGAATATTCAAAAACTGTTGCGGTGAGTGAAAGCTCACCGCACTTTTTGTTTTCTGTTACCTTGTTTCATTGACTTAATATAAAAAGTGTTGTAAAATTAAAATATAGAAAAAAATATAAAGAGGAAAGGAAAGATGATCAAACTTGCTGATATTTTTCAGAGCGGAATGACCCTTCAAAGGGACGAAGAGATAGCAGTTTTCGGAAAGGCAGACAAAGCCACCGAGATAGAGATAAAAATTAACGGCGAAAGCGTAGGGAAATACGCTGTAGACGGCGATTTCACGGTCAAATTGCCCGCTCAGAAGGCGTGCTTTGACGCAACCGTTGAGATAATAGGGGACGAGACGATAACGCTCAGAAACGTCGATATAGGCGATGTCTGGATCGCAGGCGGCCAGTCCAACATGGAGTTCTTGTTGAAGTACGACGAGACCTACAACAAAAACGGACGTAAGGTCAAAGAAGACCCCCACAACCGCTTTTACGACGTACCCGAATACGCTTCTCCCGAAGAGGCTGAATGGGGATTCAAGCCTCAATATAACGTCTGGAGACAGCTTTCAAACGACTACGACTCCACAAAATACTTCTGCGCCGCAGGCAAGTACTTTGCCGAGGAGCTCAGAACACGCTATCCCGACGTACCCGTTGCGATAGTAGGCTGCAACTGGGGCGGCACGGTAGCTTCCACTTGGACGGACAGAGAGACACTTCTCGCAACGCCCGAGCTCAAAGGCATCGTAGAGGAGTTTGACAGAACGGTTCGTGAGAAAACGCCCGAGCTTCTCGCAGAGGCAAAAGCTACGGCTGAAAAGACTGCCAAAGGCATGAGCAAGGACGGCGGAATGTCCGACAAGATAATGTTCGGAAATTTCTCCTGGCTTGAACGCAGAATGATGAAAATAGGAATGAAAGCGTACGGCAAAATGATTATGAAGCAGGCAGCTCTCGGACCAAGCCCGCTTTCGGAGAACCGTCCTGCAGGACTTTACGAGAACATGCTGTTGAAGATAACGCCGATGTCGGCAAAGGGCGTCATTTGGTATCAGGGCGAGTCTGACGATATAAGACCGACTATCTACGACGTCTCGTTCACCAAGATGATAGAGTGCTGGAGAAAGACCTTCAAAAAAGAGCTTCCGTTCTACTTCGTACAGCTTGCTCCTTACGGTTGGTGGATGTCAGAGGCAAACAACGGCAACAAGTATCCCATTCTCCGTGACTGTCAGGAAAAGGTCGCAAACAGCGGCATAAACGCCCATATGATCTCGATCTCCGACAAAGGAATGGAGACCGACATTCACCCCAAGAACAAAGAAGTCGTCGGCAAACGCCTTGCGTTGTCTGCGCTCAGATATACCTACGGCGAGGACGTAGCGTGCGAAGCTCCCGCTCTTGAAAAGGTAGAAAGAAATGGCGACGAGCTGACGCTTACGTTTAAGAACGCATACGACGGCTTGACGGTAAAGGGCGAAAAGCTCAACGACCTCGACGTTCTCGACGGCGAGAATAAGCTCGACTTTGCGTTCAAGGCAGATGGCAATACCGTAACGATAAAAGGACGCTTCGGTGATAAGCCCTTGACACTTTCCTATATGCACAAGGCGTACTACGAGTGCAATCTCTATAATAGCGCCGACATCCCTGCGATACCATTCGAAGTTAAGGCATAGTTCTACGACACAGTTTTGGATAAAAGGACGGCGAATTAATTGGCTATAGTATTTTTAATTGCTCTTGTCTTTCTTGGCATTATTATCCTTATAAAGTTAGGAAAGATATCCGAGATAAAGTTTGAAAAGACATCCGAGAAAAAGGGTGAAAGAGGAGAGTTAATAGTAGTCCAACATATAATAGATACAAAGCCCAAATATGCTTTCCACGATTATATGCTTAACATTGACGGCAAAACCTGTCAGATAGACCATATAGTCATTAACGAAAGAGGAATTTTCGTCATAGGAACGAAGAATTATTCCGGAAAAATATACGGCAATGAGAAACAACTGAAATGGAAAGAGTATCTTGCTTACGGTAACGCCGAGTATGAGTTTTATAACCCTGTAAAACAGAACGCAACGCATATTTACAATCTTAGAAAAATACTTGGCAATAAGTATAAAATAAAGTCCATCGTTGTTTTTATAGCCGCAGACATTTCTCACGTTCAGTCAGATGTTGTCTGTAATGTAAAATATTTGGATGACAGATTGAATGAAGGCGACCCCGTATTATCCGACGAGGACATGGATGCAATTTATAATAAGCTATTGGATGCAGAAGATGTTGAAACGGATATCAAAGACCACGTACAAAACATTCGAGAAGAACAGAAGCAAATTGCAAACAATATATGCCCTCGTTGCGGAGGAGAGTTAGTCCTGAAACAGGGTAAATACGGCGAGTTTTACGGCTGTTCAAACTATCCGAAATGCAAATTCACAAAGCAGGTTAAAAAATAGCGAAAAACATCCCTTTCACGGGATGTTTTTTCTTGTATGAGGATAAAAAAAGGACGACCTTTTGGTCGTCCTTAAATTTTCAGGCGAAATTATTTGCCTGCTTTGATCTTATAAGAGTTAAGTCTCTGCTGAGCTTCCTTTTCAGCTCTCTCGAAGAGCTGTTCAGCGATCTCGGGCTTAGATTTAACGAGTGCGGTATATCTGGTCTCGCCGAGCAAGAATTCTCTGTAGCTTCCCGTAGGATCCTTGGAGTCGAGCGTGAAGGGGTTAGTTCCCTCGGGAGCTGCAGGATTGAATCTGTAAAGGTTCCAATAACCTGCGTCAACAGCCTTCTTCTCTTCAGCCTGGGACTTCATCATGTTGATACCGTGGTTGATGCACGGAGCGTAGCAGATGACGAGGGAAGGACCGTCGTAGCTTTCAGCCTCTACCAAAGCGTTGAGGAGCTGCTGTTTGTTAGAGCCCATAGCGCACTGTGCGACGTAAACGTAGCCGTAGCTCATAGCCATCATACCGAGGTCTTTCTTCTTGACTCTCTTACCTGCAGCTGCGAACTTAGCAACGGAGCCCGTCGGCGTAGCCTTACTGGACTGTCCGCCGGTGTTGGAGTAAACTTCGGTGTCGAGTACGAGGACGTTAACGTCTTCGCCGCTAGCGAGAACGTGGTCGAGTCCGCCGTAACCGATATCATAAGCCCAACCGTCGCCGCCGAAGATCCAGATGGACTTCTTGATGAGGCAGTCGTCAGCCTTCTTGATGGTCTCAACGAGTCTGCCGAGCTCACCGTCGTAGGTCTTGCCGTAGGTAGCACGTACCTTCTCAGCGCCTTCCTCGGAAAGCTTAGCATCCTGCTTGTTCTCGATCCAGAACTTATAAGCCTCAGCCGTCTCAGCGTCAACGCCGAGCTCGATAGCCTTCTGCATGTCGTCTACGAGAGCGTGTCTTCTTGCTGCGTAAGAGAGGTTGATACCGTAACCGAACTCAGCGTTGTCCTCGAACAAGGAGTTAGCCCAAGCAGGACCCTTTCCTTCTTTGTTCGTGGTGTAGGGGCACGTAGGAGCAGAACCGCCGTAGATGGAGGAGCAGCCAGTAGCGTTAGCAACGATCATTCTGTCGCCGAAAAGCTGAGTGATAACCTTAACGTAAGGCGTCTCGCCGCAGCCTGCGCATGCGCCGGAGAACTCGAAGAGCGGCTTCTCGAACTGAGAACCCTTAACGGAAGTCTTCTTGCAGCCGGGGCAAGCGGATACGTCAACTTTTTCGAGCGTCTCGCTGTATTCGTAGTTAACGGTTTCTTCTTCAATGAGCTCGTGGAAGGGAACCATGGTAAGAGCCTTTTCCTTAGAGGGGCAGATGTCTGCGCAAACGCCGCAGCCCATGCAGTCGAGAGGAGAAACCTGGATTCTGAACTGATATCCGGGGTTACCCGTCATAGCCTTGGTCTCGAACGTAGCGGGCATATCTGCGCCGTCCTTAACGACAGCAGGTCTGATGCAAGCGTGCGGGCAAACGAATGCGCACTGGTTGCACTGGATGCACTTTTGAGCGTCCCACTTAGGAACGTTGACGGCAACACCGCGCTTCTCGAACTGGGTCGTACCGGTAGGAACAGTTCCGTCGGGGTTGAACGCAGAGGAGGGGAGCTTGTCGCCTTCGAGCGTAGCAACGGGATGAACGATGTTCTTGAAGTATTCCGTACCCTTAACTTCTGCCATAGGAGCACCCTCGGTCGTCGTAGCCCAAGACTCAGGAACGTCGATCTTGATGAGGTTAGCAGCCGCAGAGTCGATTGCGTTGTAGTTCATCTGAACGATAGCGTCGCCCTTCTTGGAGAAGGACTTATAAGCCATCTTCTTCATGTATTCAACTGCCTGGTCGTAAGGAATGATGTTAGCTACCTTGAAGAATGCGGACTGCATGATGGTGTTGGTCTTGCCACGAAGTCCAAGCTCAGCAGCGATCTTGATAGCGTCGATAACGTAAAGGTTGATATGCTTTTTAGCGATGTCGTTCTTAACTGAAGCGGGGAGAACGGATTCGAGCTCTTCAGCCGTCTTAGCGTCGGTGTTGAAGAGGAAAGAGCCGCCTTCCTTGATGTCTCCCGTCATATTGTAACGAGTGATATAGGAGGGGTTAGAGCACTGTACGAAGTCAGCTGCGTCGATGAGGTATGCAGACTGGATCTTGTGATCTCCGAATCTGAGGTGCGAAACGGTGATACCGCCGGACTTCTTAGAATCGTAGAAGAAGTAGCCCTGAACATATTTGTCGGTGTGGTCTCCGATGATCTTGATGGAGTTCTTGTTTGCGCCGACAGTACCGTCGGAGCCAAGACCCCAGAACTTGCAGGAGATAGTTCCCTCGGGAGCTGCGTCGTACTTCTCGGAGAAGTCGAGCGAGGAGTTTGTAACGTCCTCATAGATACCAACAGTGAAGTGGTTCTTAGGCTCGTCCTTTTCGAGGTTCTTGTATACGGAGTAGATCATAGAGGGGTTGAATTCCTTAGAGCCGAGACCGTATCTGCCGCCAACTACCTTGATGTTGTTGATGCCCTTCTCGAGAAGTGCGGTGCAAACGTCGAGGTACAAAGGCTCGCCCAAAGAGCCGGGCTCTTTAGTTCTGTCGAGAACAGCGATCTTCTTAACGGTCTTAGGAATAGCGTTGATGAAGGAGTCGATAGCGAAAGGTCTGTAAAGACGTACTTTCAAAAGACCTACCTTGTGTCCTTCGGAATTCATCTTGTTGAGTGTCTCTTCAACGGCGTCAGCACCGGAGCCCATCATAACGATGATGTTTTCAGCGTCGGGAGCACCAACGTAATCGAAGAGGTGATAAGATCTTCCCGTCAAAGCGGAGACCTGATCCATAACTTCCTGAACGATAGCAGGAGTGTTCTCATAATACTTGTTAGCGGTCTCTCTGTTCTGGAAGTAGATATCGCTGTTCTGAGCGGTACCTCTCTGAACGGGATGCTCGGGGTTAAGTGCACGAGCTCTGAAATCGTCAACGTCCTTCATATCTACGAGCTTCTTCATATCCTCGTAGTCGATCATGTCGATCTTGCTTACCTCGTGGCTGGTTCTGAAGCCGTCGAAGAAGTGAAGGAAAGGAACTTTAGACTTAAGCGTAGAAAGATGAGCAACGAGCGCCAAGTCCATAACTTCCTGAACGGAGTTAGAAGAAAGGAGCGCAAAGCCCGTCTGACGGCAAGCCATAACGTCGGAGTGGTCACCGAAGATGTTAAGAGCGTGAGCAGCGAGTGCTCTTGCAGAAACGTGGAATACGCAGGGAAGAAGCTCACCGGAGATCTTGTACATATTCGGGATCATAAGCAAAAGACCCTGCGAAGCAGTGAACGTGGTGGTCAAAGCGCCTGCTGTCAAAGATCCGTGAACTGCGCCTGCAGCGCCTGCCTCGGATTGCATTTCTGCGATGTGAAGCTTGTGTCCGAAGATATTTTCTCTTCCTTCGTTGGCAGCAAATTCGTCTGCGTCTTCAGCCATAGGGGAAGAGGGAGTGATCGGGTAAATAGCCGCTACGTCTGAGAACGCATACGCAACGTGCGCCGCAGCATAGTTACCGTCAACGGTTTTTTTAGTACTCATATAAGTCCTCCATAACAATATTTTTGAAATTAAGCGATTTATCCGCCATCAAAATATGCGGATAAAGGCAGAAAACTCTACCATCTAACAGTATAAGTTTTATTGCAAGATTTGTCAAGGTTTTATCCGAATTAAAGCATCTTTCCGCCCCGTAAAAAATTATACTGAAACGGGAATAATTTAATGTCCACCGAAAGAGAGACTGTAAGTAGTTCACTTTTCCCCAAAACGGAGCAAAATCGTTTCCGATTTTTGCGGATATATGATATAATGCCCGTAAGAAATCGACTTTTTGAGGAATTTTTCTCGCATTACGAGCGGTTATCTTGAAGGAATAGCAAATTGACTGCAATAGAATTTAAAAACGTCTCCTTTTCGTACGAATCGGAGGATAGCAACAGAAAGACCAAAGCGATAGACGGGCTCTCACTCAAAATAGAGGAGGGCGATTTCGTTGCGCTCGTAGGTCATAACGGCAGCGGTAAATCGACGGCTGCAAGGCTGATGAACGCCCTTTTGACGCCGAGCGAGGGCGATGTAGAGGTCTTCGGGATAAACACCAAGGACAAAGACAAGCTCTTTGAGATAAGGAGCAACGTCGGCATGGTATTCCAGAACCCCGACAACCAGATGATAGCGACCATCGTCGAGGACGATATAGCGTTCGGACCTGAAAATTTAGGCATCGAGCGTAAAGAGATAGGTGAGCGCATAGACTTTGCTCTCAAAGCTGTCGGCATGGAGGAGTACAGAAAGGCAACGCCGTTCAAGCTCTCGGGCGGACAGAAGCAAAGGATAGCGATAGCAGGTGTACTTGCGATAAAGCCCAAGGTCTTAGTATTAGACGAGTCCACCGCAATGCTCGACCCAAAGGGCAGAAGAGAGATCTTCGACGTCATCAAGTCCCTCAACAAAAACGAGGGCATGACGGTAATACTCATCACGCACTACATGGACGAGGCTGCCCTGTTTGACAAGGTAGTAGTCATGTCCGACGGAAAATTAGTCGCAAGCGGCACTCCCCGTGAGGTATACAAAAACGCCAAGCTCATAGAGAGCGTCGGCTTAAAGCTTCCTCGCCCGACCAAGCTTGCGTTGCACTTAAAAGAAAACGGCATCGACTTAGGGGAAATATTGACGACAAAGGAGCTTTTGGACGAATTATGTCGATAAATATTTCACATCTCGATTTTTACTATAACAAGGGCAGTAAGATGGAAAAGCATGCCCTGAAAGACGTTACTCTTGCCATAAATAAAGGCGATTTCTTCGGAATTATCGGTCATACGGGCAGCGGCAAGTCAACGCTCATACAGCACTTCAACGGGCTTATAATGCCCCAAAGCGGCACCGTTGAGACGGCGGGAATAAATGTCGAGCCCAAGTCCAAGGACTTGAAGATGCTTCGGGCTAAATGCGGTATGGTCTTCCAGTACCCCGAGTACCAGCTGTTCGGCGAGACCGTTGCCGACGATATAGCGTTCGGCTTGATAAATTTCAGAGGCAGAAAGAGCGAGAAAAACCCAAACGGCGTAACGAGCGACGAGGTGAACGCAAGCGTCAAGGACGCAATGGAGCGTGTAGGGCTTCCCTTCAAGGAGTTCGCAAACAGGTCTCCGTTCCAGCTTTCGGGCGGACAGAAAAGGCGTGTTGCGATAGCGGGCATAATAATCACCAAGCCCGAGATATTGGTGCTTGACGAGCCGTCCAGCGGCTTAGACCCCAAGGGCAAGCAGGAGATACTCACCCTTTTGAGAGAATTAAAGCACACCACCTGCGACACGATAGTGATGATCTCCCACGATATGGACGAGATAGCCGAAAACTGCAATAGGGTAGCCGTAATTGAGAACGGCGAGGTGTCGATGTGCGATACACCCGAAAAGCTGTTTGAGAACGACGAAAAACTCATTTCGCTCGGACTTGACATACCGATAATCGCAAAGGTCAGGAACGCACTGAAGAGAGAAAAGGGCATAGACGTACCCTATTCCAACAACTTTCACGACTTTGCGAGGGACGTAGCGAAAGCGTTAAAGGGGAGGGACGAGCGATGAGAGAGTTCACCTTCGGTCAGTACTACCCCGAAAATTCAATAATCCACCGCCTCGACGCAAGGGTCAAGATAGTCATGACGATAGCGTTCATGGTAGCGATATTCTTGGTCGAGGACTTCATAGGATTTTTGCTCCCGATAGCCTTCTTAGCTGTCGAGATAGCCCTTTCAAAAGTGCCCTTCAAATATGTTTTGAAGACGCTCAAGCCCATAGTACTCCTCGTCGTCTTCACGGCGATACTGAACCTACTGTTCTATACGAGCGGCGAGATAATCTGGGAGTTTTACTTCATAAAAATAAGGGACGAGGCGCTCGTATTTTGCGGCTTTATGGCATTGAGGCTTATACTTTTAGTCATGGGCTCGTCCGTTATGACGCTGACGACTCAGCCCGTAGAGCTTTCGGACGGCATCGAAAGCCTGATGTCTCCGCTCAAAATAGTCAAATTCCCCGTTCACGAGCTTGCTCTTATCATGAGCATCGCATTAAGGTTTATCCCGACCCTCACAGAGGAAGCCGATAGGATAATCCGTGCACAAAAGGCAAGAGGCGCAGACTTTGAAAGCGGCAATATATTCGCAAAAGCCAAATCGCTTATACCGATACTGATACCCCTTCTCGTGTCGTCTTTTAGGCGTGCTGACGAGCTTGCCGACGCAATGGACGCAAGATGCTATGGCGGAAGTGCCAAACGCACCAAATATAAGGTATTCAAAATACGCTTTGCCGATATAGTAGCCCTTTTCTTGACGGCAGCTCTTATCGCCGCAATAGTTGTGCTGAATAACCTCATTGCAAACGGCGTTATCGCATTCTGAAAGGCTTAACATCATAGATACTCGTTGCGACTGCAAAAAACTTTTTTGCAACCTGAAAGAAGAACGGTTTTAGCTAACGAAAACCATTGCGGTATACGGGAACCCCAGCTATTCAAAAAACGCAAAACAAACGACCAATAAGGAACTCAAAAAATGAGAATAAAAATGACCTTAGCGTACGACGGCACCTGCTTTCACGGCTGGCAAAGACAGCCGGGTGTGGAGACGGTGCAGGAGACAGTCGAGAACGGCTTAAAGGAGCTTCTCGGCGTTGAGACAAAGACCTTCGTTTCGGGCAGAACGGACGAGGGAGTCTCCGCGCGCTTTCAGGTCGTGCATTTCGATTGCGAAACGACGATACCGCCCGAAAAGATATGTATAGCGCTCAATTACAAGCTGCCGCCGACCGTACAGGCGCAGACGAGCGAGAGGATATCGGACGATTTCAACGCAAGGTACGATGTCAAGAAAAAGACGTATAGATATAGGACTTACGTTTCAAGAACGCCCGTCCCGTATGAAAAATACAGATTGCGGCTTGAAAAAGCGCCCGACTATGAAAAAATGGCTAAGGCGGCGGAAAAATTGGTCGGCGAGCACGATTTTGCGGCGTTTTGTTCTGCAAACGCAGATACCTCGACGAGCGTAAGAACGCTTTACGAGGCACGGGTAGAGAAGACCTCGGACGGCTTCGACTTCGTTTTCACTGGCAGCGGCTTTTTGTATAATATGGTACGCATCATGGTCGGCACGCTGATATTCATAGGTCTTGGCTTTCTGGACGACACCTCGATAGATATAGCCTTCGAGACCAAACAACGCACCGCTTTGGGCAAGACCGTCCCACCCGAAGGGCTTCTTCTCGAATGTGTCGAATATTGATTTGAATAAAATAAGTAAATATTATGATAAAAAAGCCCCGAACACTCGGGACTTTTGCGTTTCGAACGGCAAAATTTTCAAAACATACTTGCATGTTTATGCAATTGACCCTAAAAGTAATGATCTTCAGCAAGACAAGTACCTTTAATATTACGAATAAACAACCTCATATAATGAATAAAGCGCATATATATGCGGAATAAAGCCCATATATAATAAGGAATAAATAAAATTATCGTCCAAAACACTAAAAGACGCCTTCAAAAGCGTCTTTTCTAATAAGAGCAAACAATATGACGGCTCCTTTGTGTAAAGGGAGCTGTCTCGGCGCTAAAACGCCGAGACTGAGGGATTGTTCTGAATAATAACAGAATCCTTAAAGAAAGCCTCCTCATGCAAAAGGGAGGTGGCTCGCCGCTCAAACGGCGAGGCGGTAGGATCGCCAACACACTGACTACTCCCACTCAAACTTCGCTTTCCACACTAAAACCCGCACGCTGCCCCGTTGTATCTAAAGCGTAGTCGAACTTTCGCGTTAAAAACGCAAAAGCGCAAGGCGGTGCTATTTCGGAATCTCGGGCGGCGTAACCGCCCCTAATAAATAAAATCCCCTAAAATTCCGCTTAATGGCCCCAAAAAACCGCTCACTCGCCACGTAATTTAATTCTCACGTCCCTGAATTTTTCAGGAAGCTCGTCAAGGCTCATATTCCTCGGCACGCTTGTCGTCCCTGCGGCTTTTGCGGTCTCGTAATACCACTTCTTGAATTCGAGAGCATCGAGCGTTTCGTTCAGAATTGCGATCTGCGCCTTAACGTCGTCAAGCTGCTTAACGATAAGTGCCAGCCTCTCGTCGATGGTCTCGTCCCCCTGCATAGCCATACAAACGAACGCCCTGATGTCCTTCAATGGCATTCCCGTACGCTTCAAGCACTCGATCACCTGCAGCCACTCGTAATCGCTTTCCTTAAAGATCCTCACGCCGCCGCTCGAACGCCCGACGAAAGGAAGCAACCCTTCCTTGTCGTAATACCGAAGCGTCGATGCAGGAACGCCAAGCCTCTTTGCCATTTCGCCTATCGTATACGTCATAAAATTTTCCTCCAAAGCACAGAATTTTCAAAAAAACTATTGACTTAAAGTTAACTTTAACTGTTAAAATTACTATATCACATCTGCGAAAAATTAACAACCAACTAAAAAGAGGAGGACTAAAATGTATACGATAACTCTTTCAAACGGCGTAAAGATGCCACAGCTTGGCTACGGCGTGTATCAGGTAACGAAAGACGAGTGTGAAAGATGCGTTCTCGACGCACTCAAAGTAGGATACAGGCTGATAGACACCGCTCAAAGCTATTTCAACGAAGAAGAAGTCGGAAGTGCTATACAAAAAAGCGGCGTTCCCCGTGAGGAGATATTCTTAACGACCAAGGTATGGATAGAGCATTACGGCTACGACGAGTGCAAAAAATCCGTCCTCGATTCGCTCAGAAAGCTAAAGACCGATTACGTCGACCTTTGCTTGCTTCACCAACCCTTCAACGACGTATACGGTGCGTATAGAGCGTTAGAGGACTTATACGACGAGGGCAAGATAAGGGCGATAGGCATTTCCAACTTCTACCCCGACAGGATGATAGACATTGCGTCATTTGCTCGCATAAAGCCAATGGTCAATCAGATAGAGATACATCCCCACCACCAGCAGACAGAGAGCAAGGCGTGGCACGATAAATACGGCGTTGCGTTAGAGGCTTGGGCACCCTTCGGCGAGGGCAGAGGAGGAATGTTCGAGCTTGAAGAGCTGAAAGATATAGCGAAAGCTCACAGCAAGAGCGTTGCGCAGATAATTCTCCGTTGGCACTTGCAGCGTGGCATAGTAGTCATCCCGAAGAGCACGCATATCGAGCGCATGGAAGAGAACTTCAACGTATTCGACTTCGAGCTTTCGGACGACGAGATGAAAAAGATAGCGTCGCTTGACAAAAAGCAGAGCCTGTTTTTCTCGCATACAGATCCGCAGATGGTCGAGTGGTTCGTAAAGATGGTCGAGGTAAGAAAACAGAACAACGATTGCACCAAGGAAAAGAAATCTTGGTAAAGGAGAGATAAAATGAGAAAAAACTTCGGAGCAAAACCAATATTATATCCCCAGCCGGTATTCATCATCGGCTCGTACGACGAAAACGGCACGCCCGATGCTATGAATGCGGCGTGGGGCGGCATAAGCGAGGCTGAGGAGATAACGATGTGCTTAAGCGCAGGTCATAAGACGGTCAAAAACATCTTAAAACGCCGTGCTTTCACGGTAAGCATGGCGACAATTGATACGGTCGTTGCGTGCGATTACTTTGGTCTTGAATCGGGCAATAAGGTGAATAATAAGATAGAAAAAGCAGGATTTCACGCAATAAAAAGTGAGTTCGTCGATGCCCCGATGTTCGAGGAGCTTCCGATGTGCGTAGAGTGCGAGCTGATAAGCTACGATCCCG
Source organism: uncultured Clostridia bacterium (assembly GCA_964406735.1). GTDB lineage: Bacteria > Bacillota > Clostridia > Christensenellales > CAMQZB01 > CAYOSU01. The sequence goes on from CAYOSU010000007.1 coordinate 68,511, forward strand.
ACACCTGTCGGATGATAGGCAAAGTAAAGAACGTATGCGCCGACGAGAAAGTGTTGACGAACGGCAATATCGACCCCGATAAGCTCCGCCCGATAACGTTCGACGGAATGAACCGTGCGTATTACGTCTTAGGCGAGAGAGTAGGCACTGCCTTTTCTGACGGAGGAAAGCTCATATGAAAAAAGTATTGATACTCTCGGGAAGCCCGAGAAAGAACGGCAATTCCGATATACTTTGCGACGAGTTCAAAAGGGGCGCAGAGGAAGCAGGTAACGCCGTTGAAAAGGTAAGAGTAAGCGAGCTTGACATCAACTACTGCCGTGCGTGCTACGCCTGCAAAAAGGACGGCAAATGCGTCATAAAGGACGATATGGCAGACCTTTTGCAGAAGATGATAGACGCTGACGTGTTGGTGCTTGCAAGCCCCGTATATTTCTACTCGATAGACGCCCAGCTCAAAGCCGTCATAGACCGAACGGTCGCAAGATGGCTTGAAGTAAAGGATAAGGAGTTTTACTACATAGTAACTGCCGCCGACGAAGAAAAAGCGTCCGCCGAAACCACCCTTGCGTGCTTCAGAGGCTACGCCGACTGCGTCGAGGGCGCAAAAGAAATGGGCGTAATATACGGCATGGGCGCATACAAAAAAGGCGAGATATTGAATACCCCTGCCATGCACCAAGCCTACGAAATGGGCAAAGGCGTATAAAATAACTTAACCGCCGTAAATATCTTCACGACCGGTCGGTGTGAACGATAAAGAGGTATAAAGTTGCTAAACGGCTTTAATAAATATTCGTTACCGCTCTGGTGAACGAACAAAAAGCGTAATACCCCAAACAATTTTCATATACCAAAAAAGACCCGAACCTCGGGTCTTTTTTAATAACGGAAACGCTTTCCGCATACCCGTAGAATGTTAGCTTGCTCCCGCCGCAGTCTAATAACGAGCAAACCATACAAAAAGCCCTGACAATATCATTTTTTCTCTCTTATGTCTTATCTCTTATATTTTATCTTATCCTGTGCCAGTCTAATAATAAGCAAACCATATGAAAGGCTCCTTTGTGTAAAGGGAGCTGTCTGCGGAGCAGACTGAGGGATTGTTCTAATAGGAAAACCTGACCATATTTAAGCCTCCCTCCGAGAGGGAGGGGGACCGCGTTAGCGGTGGAAGGAGATTAACGGAACTAACTATTCCCTCAAACTAATGATAGAATCCAAAATCTCATACCCCTAAAATTCTAATAATAAAAGAATCCTTAAAGAAAGCCTCCTCATGCAAAAGGGAGGTGGCTCGGCACTAAAATGCCGAGCCGGTAGGATCGCCAACACACTGACTACTCCCTCTCAACCCACCCCAAACTCCCCAAAAACCGTCCACTGTCCAAAAAAATAACCTCAATTCGTAAAATAATTCTCAAAAACTCTTGACATTTACAAAATAAGTGATAAAATAGTTATATACAAAATTTAAGATACCTCCTGTACCTCTTGAGCGATCCTTGGTTCAACTCACGACAAATAATCGAGTAAAATCCTCGGGGGGGGGTACTTCTTAAGCCCTTTTGAATACAGAATTGCAAGCGTGATTTGCAATTCCGAAAATCACCTCAAAAGGTATGGGAGAAACATATGCAAAAAGGAAAATTATTGAAGCTTTTGGTTTCGATAGTTCTCGTATGCGTTTTAACCGTTTCTCTGATGGCATGTCAGCAAAAAGACCCCGAGCCTACGCCGGCACCAACAGAGACTGTAAAGCCTTCCGAGACAACGAAGCCCAGTGAGACCACGACTCCCTCTGAGACGACGAAGCCTTCCGAGACCACCGAGCCTACGGAAACTCCCGAACCTTCCGAGTCTACAAAGCCCTCCGGCGGACTTACCGACGAGAGCTTCTGGAACTGGTACAGCGGAACTTCCGAGAATAGCAAGATCGACTACACCGAGATAGAGAACTTAACCGGTACTGAAGAGTATCAGGTAAAAGACCTTACTGCTTCGGGCGATCTTACTATTAAAAACACGAACTTCGAAGGTAAGGTAGTATTTGGCACGATCGACGTTGAGGGTGAACTTACTATCAACATGCCCAAGGCAACAGTAGTCTTCGATAGACCTGCAACCGTTGGCAAGCTCAACGTAACCTCCGGTCCTCACACGTTCATTCTTAACGGTACACTCACGATCAAGGTCGCAGGCGCAACGCTCACGATAAGCGGCGGAAACGTAGAGATCAACGCACCCGTACAGAACGCAGAGGAGACCCCTGCTAATGTTCCCGTAGTTATCGCATCTGACGATACCGAGATCACGACCAACGTAGGTATCACCATTCAGGCTACCGTAACGGGCGTTAAAGTCATCGTAGAAACGAACGAAGAAGTTGTTATCGAGTCCATAAAGGACATCGAGGTAGATACCTCTGCCGTAACAGCAACGGAAAAGAAGATTACCGTAGAATTGAAAGAGGGTGCAAAGGTAACCGAGTCTCGTGGAAATACTACGGAAAGCAAGATCAACGCAAGCAACGTTGACGACGGCGGCAATAAGACCCCGACAACGCCTACCGGAGCTTATTCAATAGCTACCGCAGAAGATCTTATTTGGTTTGCCGAGCAGGTAAATAATGGTAATGACTTTGAAGATCAATATATCAAATTGACCGCAGATATCGATTTGACCGGTAAAGCATTCAACGGTATCGGTGGAAAGCATACGACTGCTCACGTATTTAGAGGTACGTTCGACGGACAGGGTTACACGATAAAGAACTTTGCCGTTACCAATAGATGCCCTGATATAGATGCAGATAACAAATACTTAAACGGCTGCTTCGATGGCTGTAAATTAGATGATAAAGACACTTGGGATGCTTGTGCGGGACTCTTCACGCAGGCTGACGGCGCAACGATCAAGAATCTTATCGTAAAGAACGCTACTATTATTAGTACTCACTACGCAGGCGGAATCGTCGGCTATGCTTACGGAAACACCAAGATCGAGAACTGCAAAGTAATCGATTCTTCGATAACGTCTGAAACAAAGACGATAGGCACATTGACTGACGGCGGCGATAAAGCAGGCGGAATTGCTGGTTATGTTGAAAAGAGCACTGTAAACAACTGCTCTGTTGCAACTACTTCCGTTACGGCATATCGTGATTTAGGCGGAATCGTAGGTATTGCTAATACAAATGCAATAGTTACAAATTGTACTGTCGGTGAAAATGTTACTGTAACGGTAAACAACACCAACAACTATAAGAACTATACTTCCGCTGATGATTATAATATCGATTCTGTCATCGGTAGAAAAGAAACCGATTCCGGTGATATCACGACTGGTAATACCGGTACGGCAACGATAGTCGTTGATCTTGACTAATTCGGGCTGCTTACTAGCGATCTGAAAATACACTGCAACTAATTAAAAATTAGTTTTTCAACTGCGGTCGGAGCGAAAAAGCCCGACCGCATTGAATGGCTTAATAAACAATTCTTCAAATACCGTCAAAACCAACTGTCAACTACGGTAAAACGAAAAAATCGTTCGATCGTATTGAAAATAGGATAGAGGACGTTCAAATATTGTAAAAACCAACTTCCGGCATAGATTAAATTTTGATCTTGTTGAAGTACGGCAAGCTTTTATAAGCATTGTTTGAATAACTTCAAAACTACGCTTTTGGTAGAGCTTAACGCTCGACCGCAAAGGACGGCTATAGCTCAAAGAAGAGAATTTCCTCAAAGATTTGGGAATGTGTTGCAGAAAAAAGAGCAAGTGATGCCGAGGGCGAGAGGACTGTCTTCGCTGTTCGCATCGCCACGGCAAAACGATACGCTTCCGTATCTCTTTCGAACTTAATACGAGCCTTGGCAAGGTAAATACGGACCGAACCGAGGTTAGAACGCAAGGGACTTGCGGAAGCGACAACGCTTTTGTCTCCCTGATATATAGCGTTATATAAAAACGACGAAGCACTCCACTTCGCCGTTTTTCTTTTCCCTAAACCCCCGAAACCCCCGAAAAATATCATTTGAGATCCAATAGCAACAGAATAGATATAAAAAGCCCTAATAATATCATTTTTTATTTTTTATCTATTCTCTCTTATCTTTTATCTCATATATTTTTCTTTTATCTCATCTCTTATCTTTTCTCTATTCTCTCTTATCTCTTCTCTATTATCTATTATCTCTAACAGTGCCAATTTAATAATAATGCAAACCATACAAAAAGCTCTGACAATATCATATTATATCTCTTCTCTCATATCGCTTATCTATTATCTTTTCTCTCTTATCTTTTATTTTTCATCTTACCCTGTGCCAATTTAACAATAATGCAAACCATATGAAAGGCTCCTTTGTGTAAAGGGAGCTGTCTCGGTGCTAAAACGCCGAGACTGAGGGATTGTTAACTACCGTAACTATTACCTCAAACAAATGATAGAATCCAAAACTTCATTTCCTAAAAAGCGTTTGAATGACAAAAGGGGACACTTTCCAAATTAAAGAAAGTGCCCTTAATAAAAAATAACTGTCTCCTAAAAAATCGCCCACCGCAAAACAGGGTAGAGGACAAAAAGAAAAAACCTTCCGAAAAACGGAAGGTTTTGAATTTCTTTGTCGTAATTATCTCTTCGAGAACTGAGGAGCACGACGTGCTGCTTTGAGACCGTATTTCTTTCTTTCTTTCATTCTCGGGTCTCTCGTCAAGAAGCCTGCTTTCTTAAGCTCAGGACGCAAATTCTCGTCTGCCTCGCAGAGCGCTCTTGCGATACCGTGTCTGATAGCGCCTGCCTGACCGGTGTAACCACCGCCGCAAACGTTTACCAAAACGTCGAACTTATCGGTCGTAGCGGTAAGCTCAAGGGGCTGTCTTACGACCATTTTAACTACCTCGTTGCCGCCGTAGTACTCATCGATGGTCTTGTTATTGATAACGATGTTGCCGTTTCCGTTAGGAATAAGGCGAACTCTTGCAATAGCTTCTTTTCTTCTTCCTGTTCCGAAATACTGAACTTTCTTCTTAGTAGATTTAGCTGCCATGATGCTTCCTCCTTACAGGTTGATAACTTCGGGCTTCTGAGCCTCGTGATGATGTTCTGCGCCTTTATAAACGCGGAGCTTTTTGAGCATCTTGTTTCCGAGAGGGGTCTTGGGAAGCATACCCTTAACTGCCTGATAAACAACGACGTCGGATTTAGTTTCCATCATCTTCTTATACTGCGTTCTCTTGAGACCGCCAACGTATCCGGTGTGATACATATACTCTTTCTTTTCGAGCTTTTTACCGGTCAAAACTACCTTATCGCAGTTGATAACGATAACGTGGTCGCCGCAATCGACGTTAGGTGTAAAGGTCGGTTTGTTTTTACCGCGCAAAATAGCCGCAACCTGGGAAGCGAGTCTTCCGAGGGTCTTACCTTCTGCGTCAACGACGTACCATTTAGATTCAACGGTATTCGCATTTGCCATATAGGTTTTCATTCCTATTCCTCCAAAATATTACTAAAATTGTTTGTTACTTTTCATAATACTTTTCGGCTTAAAAGTGAGTTGCATAGTTCCGACTGCAAGACTCTTTTCTCCCGCGAGGGCTAATTCGCGTGCCAAATCGCATACTTTACAGCCTGTCTATTATAAGAAATATCCAAAGATAAGTCAAGCAATTAAACGCCAAAACCCGCATTTTTCCCAAAATTTCTCGCCTTTTTCCGCCACACAAAAAATTTCCCCGAAATACTAGCCTCAACACATGAACTTGCGCCCGTAAAAACCCACAAAAGGCAAAAAATGCGCCCGTAAAACCTCTGAAAATAGAAGCCAAACTTGATATATTAAAAGCGATTGATTCTTTTTTTAGCTGTCATCAGATCAACGATATGCGTTAGCAAAAGAGATCTTCGGCGCAGCATTAGTTGAAACGGCATTAAAATCATTAACCTCACAAGCCCCTGAATAATCAATCATTTTACCTATGATTCAGATGATATTGAACCGCATAATTACAGAGAAGAAATTAATGATTTTCTAAACACTCCTTATCAAGAAAAGATATCAAAGATCCTGATCTATATAAGAAAACACCCCGGTGCAATGTGGGCGTATATTAAAAGACGGCGACTTCAATGTTACCGTCTTTTTCGGGATGATTTCTGTAATACCGTTTAACTTTTCTGATCTTGGTTTTTCCGTCAAAGCGTTTTTTCTTGCCAAACCAAGCAGGCAAAGGGTAGAGGGTAACGCAGATATTATCGGTGTTTAAGATGTAACAGTATCCGTCGTACGCAACTGCAACGCAACCGTTACGCCCTTCGTTTGCCAGGAACGCCCTTTCACGAGAGGAGAAAGCGTCTGCGCATTCTCCACGTGTGATTGCGTCGAAAAGTCTCTTTTCCGCCTTGCGCTCGTTAATATTAAGCCTGCTTTTCATTCTTTCAATACTGTGTTTCGAGGTAAAGTAATTCATTTTTCATCTCCTTATTTGTCGGGGTCATATGGTACGAATGCGTCTTCGAACGTAAAAGCTAAATATAATTCTCCGTTGGTTTTCGCACAAACCTCAAAGGTGTTTGCCTTTTTGATAAGCTCGCCGAATTTCTTCATGTCACTTACGCTAAAAATCGTACACTCGAACTCCAGATTCAAACAACAGCCTAAAAGTTCGTCCGTGTAAACTTTGTAAGTAACCTCTTTGTCTTCCTTTGTAACGAAACTTATCAGTTCGTCGATGTCATGTAAAATTTCTTCGTAACGCCCTTTGTTTTTTGTAAGGTAAACCGTCTTAGGTAAGTGCTTTTTAATATATTCAAGCAATGCCTTAAGAGTTTCGTCTTCCTCGAACGGATCCGGTTCGTCAAGTTCGTCGTCGTATTCCTCAAATTCCGTATCGGATTCTTCGAAGTCGTCGGTGTCGTCTTCAAAAAAGCCTTTGAGTCTGTTAAGTCTGTCTTCTTCGTTAAAATACATAGGGAAGATCTCCTTGAAAAATATATTTAAAACCGCTGACGGGTTTTAGCAAAAAACGCAAAACAAAAAGGCGGAGCTTCTCCGCCTTTCAAATCAACTGACTTTTCACACGTAAAGTGCAACAAGTGCAACACGTTTACTGTGGGGGGGTACAACATCTTGCTTCGTTTGCGTAGTTGTTTTCTATATAATAGGTAAAGGGTGGCAACCCCTCGCTTTTTCCGAGTGCTGAACACTTGCTCCTCGTATAATAGGTAAAAGGTGCGACCCCTTGATTTGTTCGTGTAGTAGTTCTTTACATAAACGTTAAAGGGTGGCAACCCCTTGCTTTTTCCAAGTGCTGAACACTTGCTCCTCATATAATAGGTAAGGGGTGAGCCTCTGCTTTGTTTGCGTAGTTGTTTCCTACATAAAAATAATACAAGGTGTACACTTAACCGTTCACTTAAACTGTCGCAAAGTGTTGTAGTTGTTTCCTATATAATAGGTAAAAGGTGGCAACCCCTCGCTTTTTCCGAGTGCTGTACACTTGCTCCTCATATAAAAGGTAAAAGGTGTGTACCTTTGCTTCATTCATGTAGTTGTTTCTTATATATAGTAAAGGGGGGGGTACAACCCCTAATTGTTCTTTTTAAGCTTCATCGTTTTATATAGGGAACGTCGTCAACTGCATTTTCCATCATTTCTCACCCATTCTCCCCACCAATTCTCGGATTTTCCCAAAATACATTTTCAAATTAACCGATTTTCGGCACATAGTCGGTTTTATTGGACTATCAGATATTGAAAAACTAAATAAACTGTGATATAATACACACAAAAACCCTTTTTGTGCAGCGGCTCGTCAAAAAATATCGCTTTTTGCACAAAAAAAGACGGCACGGAGAACCCCGTACCGCCCAAAAATACCGCAAAGTGTCGGAAACAACCATATAAAACAAAAACTCTCCGCAAAGGAGAGCCGTCGTTGCCAATGCAACAAGTGATTAGAATAAATCTTTATTTGAACTCGTCTTGTTATTCTGTAACAAGATAATATCACATAAAAAGTTATTTGTCAATACCAAGGAGGAAAAAAATGAAAAAATTTTATTTAGGTATGGATATCGGAACGGATTCGGTCGGCATGGCGTGTACTGACGAAAAATATGATCTTCTTCGTGCAAAGGGCAAGGATCTTTGGGCTGTACGCCTTTTTGACGAAGCTAATCCTGCCAAAGATCGCCGTATAAAGCGCACTGCAAGGCGCAGACTTGCCCGCCGCAAACAGCGCATAGACTTCCTTCAAGGCGTATTTGCGCCCTTCATGGATGACGATAGATTTTTCATAAGGCTCAACAACAGCGGTTTTTACGAAGAGGACAAGGACGAAAAGCTTCAAACGAAGTTCTCACTTTTTGCCGATGCCGATTATACCGACGTCGAGTTTTACCGTGAATACCCGACGATCTTCCACCTGCGCAAAGCGCTTATAGACGGAACGGCAGCAAAAGTAGACCTTCGCCATTACTACTTAGCTCTCCATCATATAATAAAGTACCGCGGACACTTCCTGTTCGAGGGCGAGGATGTAAACGCAATACGTAACGTCAAGAATCTTTTTATAGAGTTAGACGAAGCCGTTAATCGTTGCTTTGGTTATGAAAGCGAGCTTGAAAATTTGCATTGGGTAGACAAAGCAAATGAGTTTAGAGCTCTCGCTATGGGAAATAAGGGCATTAACGATAAAAAGAAAGCTGCAATAGAGTTATTTGCCGCAACTTCTCCCGAGCATAAAGAGCTTGCAGCATTACTTATCGGTTCAAGTGTCAAGCCGTCCGTACTTTTCGGCGAAGAGAATGCAGAGAGATTTAAAGAAGAATCCTCAATTTCGTTCAAAAAACTTAACGACGAATCTTTCGAAGCTCTTCAAGAAGTATACGACGACGATCAATTCGACCTTCTTGCAAAAGCGAGGGCGATATATAACTATGTTGTTTTCGAGAAAATACTCGACGGCTCGAACTATATTTCCGATGCAATGATCGCAATATACGACAAGCATCATAGCGATCTTATCCGCCTTAAAAAGCTGATCAAAGCCACCTGCTCGAAAGACGTTTACTTCAAACTGTTCAGAAGTACGACCGAAAAGTTTAATTATTGCAACTATATCGGCTATACCAAGAACGGTGCACAAAAAACATACGTCGACAGCAAGTGTTCTTACGACGATTTTTCCAAGTACCTCAAAAAGATACTCACTTCCGATGAGCTGAAAAACAACGCCGAAGCGCAAAAAATAGTCGAAGAGTTAACTGACGGTAAGTTCCTTGCAAAGATACTCAACGCCGATAACGGCTTGTTCCCGCACCAGATAAACGGCATGGAGCTTCATGCGATACTAAAAAACCTTTGCCGTGATTATCCCGAGTTTGCCGTTGTAGGCGAAGATGGCTATGCTCCCTGCGATAAGATAAACAAGATATTCCTTTTCAAGATCCCGTATTATGTCGGACCGCTCAACGGCGTCGATAAAGGAGACGGAACGAGGACGAATTGGGTGGTAAAAAACAGCGCAGAGAAGATAACTCCGTGGAACTTTGACGACATAGTCGACAAAGCACAGAGCAGCGAAGGCTTTATTCGCCGTATGACGAATAAGTGCAGCTACCTTCACACGAAAGACGTCTTACCAAAGTATTCGATGTATTATCAGGCGTTTGACGTACTCAATACGATAAACAAACTTACTATCGGCGTAGTGCCTTTGACTGTAGAGGAAAAGCAAGCGATATTCAACGACTTGTACCGTGTTCACAAAAAAGTCACCGCAAAAAACATAGAGAACTACCTTGTTATGAGCGGTAGATATACGAAAGACGAGCTGAAAGAGAGTCCTTTGGGCGGTTTTGATAAAGAAACGGGCTTAAAGCCAAGCCTGAGCTCTTATGTCACGATAAAGAAGATATTAGAAGATCTTGTCGACGAACGCCCCGACATAGTTGAAAATATCATTTTGTGGCATACGCTTAACACAGACAAGAGCATTGTCGAGGACGCAATACTCAAAAACTACGGTGATATTCCTGCTATAAGGGATAATATACGTAGCTTGAAGTCATTAAGCGGCTTCAAAGATTTTGGACGCCTTTCAAAAGAGCTTCTGACGGAAATTCATGCGGTAAACAAAGAGACTGGCGAAGTATGTACCTTCTTAGGCGAGTTATATAACACCAACTACAACTTTAATCAGCTGCTGTTCTTAGACACATACACTTTCAACACCGAGATAGAGAGCGCAAACCGTGGCGAGAGCGATGAAATAACGGACGACGACATCGACGCATTGTATGTTTCTCCTATGGTAAAGAGAGGTGTAAAGCAGGCGATGAAGATGACCGACGAATATGTTGAGGCGGTCGGCAGAGTGCCCGATAAGATATTTATCGAGGTAACTCGTCGTGACGAAGAAAAGAAGCGCACCGAGTCGAGGAAAGATAACCTTCTCAAAAAGTATAAAGAGATAACCGACACGACAGGCCGTATCAATAGCCTTGTTGCAGAACTCAATAAAGAAGAAACGACCGATATGAGGCTTCGTAGCGAGAGACTGTACTTATACTTCTTGCAGCTTGGCAAATGCGTATATTCGGGCGAACTGATAGACATTGAGCAGCTCGGCACTGATCTTTATGACGTTGATCATATAATGCCGCAGTCCAAGACGAAAGACGACAGCTTAGACAACAAAGTGCTTGTAAAGCGTACAAAGAACGCCGAGAAAGGGGATACATATCCGCTTTCCAAGGGATTTTCTGCTCAGCAATCATTCTGGAAATTGTTGAAAGAGAAAGGTCTTATGAGCGAGAAAAAGTACAGCCTTCTCACTCGTACAAAACCGTTGGACGGCAACGACTTCAAGGCGTTCGTAGCAAGACAGCTCGTAGTAACCGACCAGACTGCTATTGCGGTCAAAGAACTGTTGAGTAAAAAGTACGAAAAGAATGGTACGAAAATAGTGCTTAGCAAGGCTGCCAATGTTAGCGACTTCAAACAGAAGTTCGATATAATTAAATGCCGTGAAACGAACGACTTGCATCACGCAAGGGATGCGTACTTTAACGTGGTAGTCGGCAATATATACGACACCAAGTTTACTTCGGCAAACGACTTTTATAGCAAAAAGCAAGACGACTCATGGCGTGAATACAACTTAAAATACCTGTACAATAAGCCGATTGCAAACGCTTGGAACGGAATAGAGGACGTTCCTCGCATAAAGTCAATAACTGCAAAGACCAGCATGTCCGTAACCCGCTACTCGTATACGAACCACGGCGCACTGTATAATGAAACCGTGTATGACAAAAACGACGGCGGTATAGCCGTTCCTCGAAAGGAATGTTTCCCGTATAACCAAACGGAAAAATACGGCGGATTTAAGTCGTTAAATACGGCGTATTTCGCAATCGTAGAGTCTATCGGCAAAAAGAATAAGATCCAAAAGACGATCGAAGCTATCCCGGTACTTGTTGACTACAAAGCGAAGAATGACCCCGATGCGGTGAACAAATACCTCTTACAAAAAGGTCTGAAAGAGCCCAAAATAATAATTCCAAAGCTTAAAATAAAATCGCTCGTTTCCGTCAACGGTTTCAAAGCCTGGGTTGCAGGAGCAACAGAAGGACGTATTATTCTTCACAATGCAAATCAGTGGTTTACAGATGCTATAACGGATCAATATATAAAGCAGGCGACAAAGTTTGTAAGTAGTGAAATAACAAAAGAGGCTTCCAATAAAAATAAAAAGGATAAAGAGGTTGTTGTAAAAGTATACGAAGAGAATATTCCTTTAATGAAAAACAGGAAAGGGGTTACTCTTTACGCAACCAAAGAGAAAAACATAGAGATATATGATAGAGTCATTGAAAGACTCAAAAAGTCTTCATATCAAGGGCTGTCCGCAGTAAAGAGTTTTGGGGAAAAATTGCAAAGCAAAAAGACGTTATTTACATCTTTGTCAACCTTTGACCAATTGAAAGTAATACTTCAAGTAGTTCAATTTATGAAATGCAATGCGTCCTTATCTGATTTATCATTACTTAAAGATGGTGCAAATTGTGGTTTGATAAGAATCAATAAAGACATCACCGACGTAGACTTTGCAATTATTCACCAGTCGCCATGCGGCTTAAAGGAGCGTGTACAAAAAGTATAACGATGGGTTTTCGTACTGTAATAATAAAAAACCGGGCAAAGCTCGAGTATAGAATGAATTGCCTTATCGTGAGGGGAGAAAGCGAGCGGAAAGTGCTTATCGATGAGATAAACACGTTAATAATACAAAGCACTGCCGTCTCGCTTACCTCATCGCTTCTTAACGAGCTTATAAAAAACAACGTCAAGGTGATCTTTTGCGATGAAAAGCACAATCCACAATCCGAGCTTTTGCCTTACTACGGAGCACATAACACTTCAAAACGCTACAAAGAGCAAATGGAGTGGACGGACGAGGCAAAAGCAAAGGTGTGGAGAGCGATAATCAGGCGAAAAATAGCAAGCCAATCGACACTTCTCAGATACTTCGGTTTTGAGGAACAAGCAGGGCTTGTTGAAACGTACATCGATGAAGTACAGCCAAACGACGTAACTAATCGGGAGGGGCACGCCGCCAAAGTATATTTCAACTGCGTGTTGGGACGAGGCAATTCACGAAAGGACGAAAGTTATTTGAACGGTTGCTTGAATTACGGCTACGCCGTGATATTGTCTGCTTTCAACAGAGAGATAGTTGCGAGCGGATATTTGACCCAGCTTGGCATATGGCACGACAACGAGTTCAATCAATTCAATTTGGCTTGCGATCTGATGGAGCCGTTCAGAATTATCGTAGACAAGACTGCGCTTTCGATCGAAGAGGGCGATAAAGAGTTCAAAAAGAAGATGGTTTCGGTATTGAACTTCAAAACGCTCATCGACGGAAAGAATACGACGCTTGATATTGCGATAAGGGTGTATGCAAGGAGCGTTTTCCATGCGCTTGAAAGCGGGGACGAGACGTTAATAACATTCCCCGAAGAGATAACTTACGATGAATTATAAGTTTATGCGATTGATGGTATTTTTCGATCTGCCTATGCTTACCGACAAGAATAGGCGTGATTATAATCATTTTCACAAGTTTTTGCTCAAAAACGGCTTTATAATGATGCAAAAATCGGTATATACGAAGCTCGTGATAAACAACGTAACGAGTGCGGCGGTGCGGAGAAAAGTGAGCGAAAATCTTCCGCCCGACGGAATAGTAGAGCTTCTCGAAATAACGGAGAATCAATTTTCGAGGATAGAGTACCTTTTGGGCGAACATCAAAGCTCGACTATAGATTCGATGGATAGATTGATAGAGCTATGAAGTCTGAAATAAAGGTAGCAAGCGTTCATTTAGAAACGCCTTTAATAATATCCGACGAGTTCGTTCAGCTTTTGATAGTGGAAAGCCCCGATGAATTTTTTGCAATGGTGTCGGACTTAGATAAGCAGCTTGACGGAGAAGAGGGAGTATTTGCCTTTTCCCGCAACGGAGAATTGATAGCACCGTCGAAATTCGGAACGATGATAGCGGACGTTTTCCATTTCGGAGTAACGGATAAAAAGATAGTAAATTTATTATATAAAAAGCTCGAAAATATCTCTTACAACGAAAAACCCGATTACTATTACGATCTCGTTTCAAAGACCGTCGGTTTTATGGAAGAGCTTTCCTATTGCGTGCCCTTTGCCCTTGAATACGGCGAACCTGCGCCGTCCGATTTTTTCAAGATAACTGGTCTTAAATTCGAAGAGAATTACGACAGCATAGAAGAAAAGATAATTTGCTATATAAATGCGTTGATAGAACTTAAAAATTGCGAATTTTTCGTTTTTGTCAACTTAAAGAGCGTTTTATCCGACGAAAGACTTCAAAGAGTTTATGATCATTGCAGATCCGAACAGGTAGGTCTGCTTTTGGTCGAAAGTTGCAAGCAAAGAGCTACGCTCCCTTGCGAAAAAGCGGTAATTATAACCGAAGATCTTTGTGAGATACTTGAAAACTACGAGGATTTGTGTTAAAATATTATAAAAGACCTGTTTGATACAAGGTATTGCAGAATGACCATATCGTCAATATGCGACTACCGGACCTTGATTTGAGGTTTGAGTGTCTTGTTATTCTGTAATACTTTCAAACTTCGACTTTACTTTTTTAGGCATTGACTTAGTTTGAGTGTCTTGTTATTCTGTAATACTTTCAAACACCCTCGCAAGACGACATCGACGATAAAGAGTTTGAGTGTCTTGTTATTCTGTAATACTTTCAAACCAAGAAGTTCTATGAGTTCCGTTAGATAAGGTTTGAGTGTCTTGTTATTCTGTAATACTTTCAAACACAACGCTCCGCCGTGAGTTTCGTGACCAAGTTTGAGTGTCTTGTTATTCTGTAATACTTTCAAACTCGTAATGTTTCCAAACACTCTTCGGAACTGTTTGAGTGTCTTGTTATTCTGTAATACTTTCAAACGGTTCAGGACTTGATTACGAGGCAGGATATGTTTGAGTGTCTTGTTATTCTGTAATACTTTCAAACTTCGACTTTACTTTTTTAGGCATTGACTTAGTTTGAGTGTCTTGTTATTCTGTAATACTTTCAAACACGACTATCAGCATATGCAATACCTGCTTGGTTTGAGTGTCTTGTTATTCTGTAATACTTTCAAACGACCGCAAAAGATTTTGCATGCCAGTACGCGTTTGAGTGTCTTGTTATTCTGTAATACTTTCAAACAGGAGGTGCAAAAATGGCGGAAAACATCAAGTTTGAGTGTCTTGTTATTCTGTAATACTTTCAAACACTCAAAATATGCCATATAGCCTATCGTAGGTTTGAGTGTCTTGTTATTCTGTAATACTTTCAAACCCTCAATCACTTTCATTTGTTCCTTTACCTGTTTGAGTGTCTTGTTATTCTGTAATACTTTCAAACCCCACTGTTGTGCCTTGAATTGTCCTTGTAGTTTGAGTGTCTTGTTATTCTGTAATACTTTCAAACCACTCTTTTTGCAATTCTTTTACTCTTTGGGTTTGAGTGTCTTGTTATTCTGTAATACTTTCAAACCCTCAATCACTTTCATTTGTTCCCTTACATGTTTGAGTGTCTTGTTATTCTGTAATACTTTCAAACGAGGTGATGTAAAATGGAAGAGCAAAATAAGTTTGAGTGTCTTGTTATTCTGTAATACTTTCAAACTGTCCGCTTGTGCTTTGGTCGGCGTTGCGGGTTTGAGTGTCTTGTTATTCTGTAATACTTTCAAACACGAGCAGGTCGCTTTCGTGAAGCTCTCGGTGTTTGAGTGTCTTGTTATTCTGTAATACTTTCAAACAGAGCTACCGTGCGAGCATCGTCAAGTGCGGTTTGAGTGTCTTGTTATTCTGTAATACTTTCAAACTCCTCGCTTTTAAGCTCGGATACGCTCTAAGTTTGAGTGTCTTGTTATTCTGTAATACTTTCAAACTTGCCACCTCGGCAACCGTCTTGCCCGATTGTTTGAGTGTCTTGTTATTCTGTAATACTTTCAAACAGAGCCTTAACCGTCATATTCGGGAGCTCCGTTTGAGTGTCTTGTTATTCTGTAATACTTTCAAACAAGAACAGATAGATCTCCTCTATCAGACGAAGTTTGAGTGTCTTGTTATTCTGTAATACTTTCAAACCTTGATAGTTACGGTGTCGCCCGTTGCAAAGTTTGAGTGTCTTGTTATTCTGTAATACTTTCAAACCCTCAAACACTTTCATTTGTTCCTTGACCTGTTTGAGTGTCTTGTTATTCTGTAATACTTTCAAACCAAATAGGTAGCATAGTCGTTACCAAGCTCGTTTGAGTGTCTTGTTATTCTGTAATACTTTCAAACTGTCCGCTTGTGCTTTGGT
>CAYOSU010000008.1:0-69979 GCA_964406735.1 uncultured Clostridia bacterium
GCAGAAAAAATCAGCATTACACAGGAGGGAGCATTATGCCATTTACCGCAAACCGCAAGCGACCGATACAGGTCAAATTCTTTGTAGACGAAAACGAGCTTGCTGTCATCAAGCAGCGAATGACGGAGTTTTGAACGGACGATCTCAGCACCTATCTTCGCACGAGTGGGTACCGCCATGCCCTGCTTGCTAGCCCCAATAAAGGAGCTCATTTCTGTTTATAACCTTATAAAAAATGAACAGGAATGAGCTAAATCATTCCTGTTCCACAAAATTAAACGATGCTGTTTACGAACGCTGCAAAAAGCGCTTGTTTTTTATTATTCTTATATTACGCTCCAGTTGCAGGAGACCTTGACGGTGTAACGGTAGGCGTTGCAGACGGCGTTACCGTAGCGGACGGCGTAGGCGAGGTGGCTATCTCTGCGTACTTTTCAAGCTTAAGCTTGATGTCTTTAAGCTCCTGCTGTTCGGTTGCGGAGAGCTTTTTTATCCTTGCAAGCAATGCGTCCGCCTTCGCCTTAGCGGCTGTCGGCGTTGCCTTTTCCCAATCGAAAGCGTTGTAGTCTGCCTTGATCTTTTTTGCGTTATCCTTGTTGCAGGCGGCAAACGCCAAGCACAATATAACGCAGAGCGCAATTATCAATACTTTTTTCATTTTAACTATCCTCCGGATCGTTGATTGAACATAGTATTGACGAAAAGAAATAAAATTATGTATCGATATAGGAAGACTGTTGTTAAAATCAACGTAAAACCTATATTTTTCTGTTCTCGTTAAGTAGAAGTAGTGATTTTTGAATAAAAAATCTCAAAAAATAGTGAAAAAATTTTATCAATACCCCTTGACTTAGAGGTTTATTTGGTCTAAAATAAAAGCAATATTGTTTTTGATAAGGCTCTGTATTTTTGAGCCCTGTGCCTTTAAGGCGTGGCTATTTGCCTTGAGGCGAATGGAGGTATTTGAAAGAACAATGGTAAGACACATCGTTATGTACAAGCTCAAAGAGCCTACCGAGGCGAACAAGAAAGCGCTTGTAGATATGTTTAAGTCGATGCGAGGCAATATCGACGAGCTGCGTGGCGTAGAAGCCGGCTCGGATATACTCGGAACAGACAGAAGCTATGACGTCGTTTTGGTGACAACGTTTGACGACCTTGATGATTACTATGCTTATCAGGATAGCGAATATCACGTCAACGTAGTAAAAAAATACGTTCATAGCGTAGTCGAAAAAGCAGTTGCGGTGGATTATAATTTCTGATGAACAAACACAGGCGAAAAGAAGTGAATACGATCGTATGCAAGGGCAATGATAAGATTGCTTACTTTTCGACCCCCGCAAACAAAGGACAAACGAAGTCGCTCGAAATCTCTCTTTGAGCGACCTTTTTTATTGGATAGGAAATTTATGGAGGAAGACAAATGAAAAAGATCGGTTTTGATAATGAAAAGTACGTTAAGATCCAGAGTGAAAGGATACTCCAAAGAATAAACGACTTTGGCGGTAAGTTATACGTTGAATTCGGCGGCAAGCTGTTCGACGACCTTCACGCATCGAGAGTCTTGCCGGGATTTGAACCCGATGCGAAAGTAAGCTTATTAAAGACGATGAAGGATGATATAGAGGTAATAATCTGTATCTCCGCTCCATCGATCGAGGACAAGAAGATCCGTGCGGATTACGGCATTACTTATGACGTAGAAGTGCTCAGAATAATCGATTCGCTCCGCTCGTATGGAATAAAGGTGGGTAGCATCGTCATAACGCAATATGAACATCAGTCGTCTGCAAAACTCTTCAAGCAAAAGCTCGAGAACCGTGGCGAGAAGGTATATATCCACAAGAAGACCAAGGGTTATCCCGTTGACGTCGATACCATCGTTTCCGAAGAAGGCTACGGCAAGAATCCGTTTATCGAGACAACGAGACCTCTCGTAGTAGTAACTGCACCGGGTCCCGGTAGCGGAAAGCTTGCGACCTGTCTTTCACAGCTTTATCACGAGTTTAAACGTGGAAATAAGGCGGGTTATGCGAAGTTCGAGACCTTCCCCGTATGGAATCTGCCTCTTCGTCATCCCGTAAATATGGCTTACGAGGCGGCGACAGCAGACCTTAAAGATGTAAACCTCATCGATCACTTCCATTTGGAGGCTTACGGCGAAACGACGGTAAATTACAACAGAGACATTGAGGTATTCCCCGTTGTCAAGAATATTTTGGAAAAAATAATGGGAGAAGACTGCCCGTATAAATCTCCTACAGATATGGGTGTCAATATGCTCGGCTTCTGCATCACGGACGATGACGTCTGCAAGGAAGCATCCCGTCAGGAGATAATCCGCCGCTATTACCGTGCGCTTTGCGATTACAAGCAAGGTATTGCAGACGGTGAGACCGTCGAAAGAATGGGTCTTTTGATGAAAGAGATGAGACTTACTCCCGCAGACAGAAAGGTCGTATCGAAGGCAAAGGAGAAGTCCGAGCTTGAAAACGGTAAGCCTGTCGTTGCGATAGAGCTTCCTCACGGCGAGATAATAACGGGCAAGGAGAGCGATATTTTGTCTGCATCGGCAGCATGCGTTCTTAACTGCATAAAGGTGCTTTCCGACATAAACGACGGTATCATGCTGCTTTCTCCCTCCGTAATACAGCCTATCGTAGACTTCAAGACCAAGATAGGACAGCCTGCAAGACTTAGCTTAGAGGAGGCACTTTTAGCGCTTTCCATTTGCGGAGCAACCAACGCAATGGCGGAGTTCTCTCTCAAAAAGCTCTCTGTTTTGAAGGACTGCCAAGCGCATTCGACCGTTATTTTGACGCCGCAGGACGAGAGAATGTTCAGAAATCTGAAGGTACAGTTCACTTGCGACCCCGAGTATCCCACGAAAAAGCTTTATAATCTGTAAAATATAAACGAAAAAATCAACAGCCCGAAAGGTCAACTTTCAGGCTGTTTTTTATTTTGCGTTTTTGCGATATTCTCTCGGCGACGTGTCGAAGTGCTTTTTGAACACCTTTGAGAAATAATTGTAATCTGGGATCCCGCATTTTGCGGCAACGTCGGCTATTTTTGCGTCTGTCGAGACTAAAAGCTCGGCAGCTTTTGTCAGCCTGCGAGTTTTGATAAGATCCGCAGGTGTCATTGCGTAGCGATGGCGGCAAAACTCGTATATCTCCGATCGAGAAAGCGAAGTGGCATTCATGAGGCTTGCTACTTCAAGCTCGCTCGCAATGTTGCGTTCAATGAACTCTTCAAGCCTTATTTCAAGGCTTCCCGTACCGTCCTTCAGATATTCTTTAAGCTTTTCATACCCTGCACACGCTTCGAGTATTCTGAGTGCAGAGTATATTTTGTCTTGCGGAATAGTCGGAAGCTCGTCGTATTTCTGTTGTAGCTCTTGGTCTGCGCCGATATACTCCGATGGGACGGAGTTATCGCCCTTTATTTGCCCGATTGCGATAAAACCTACCGTCTCACCGTTTATGACGATAGGCGCTAAGCCTTCAAAAAGCCCTGCGTGGCAAATGTAGATCATAGCCTCGCCGCTTTTACGGCATTTTTCCGTTGCACGTTTGTCGCAGTCGATGCATTTTGCGTCAAGCCGTTCGTTTTTGCGCAAGCTTTGGCAAAAAGGCGATAGCCTTTCAGGATAATAGCAAAGCTCGTTGCCGTCGTGGTCGTATACGCATATCTTCATCGAGGTAAGGTTAAAAAAGTCTCTAAGCAACCCGTCCAGCGAGCCATTGTTGTTGAAATTAGTAATCATAAATACGAATTTACCATAAATTTTTATATATTATACTATAATTTTTAATAATATTCAAATAAAATGAGAGTATAAAAGTATTTTCAAGGAGGGAAGTCTTGTGAATATGCTTTGTATAGATGTCGGAACGACTGCCTCGAAGGCACAAGTATTCGACGAAGAGGGCGAAATATTGTTCTATCGTTCTGTGGAGTGTCCTCTTATCACGCAAAACGGCGAAAGGTACGTCGATATCGTTGCGATAACGGCTGCCGTAAAGGAGCTTATCAAAGAGGCGGCAACGTCTGTTGAGATAGACTCTGTGGCGTTCTCTTCATTTGGCGAGTCGTGCGTTGTCTTAGACGAAAATGACGAGGTGATAGCGTACCCAATGCTGTATACGGACACTCGGGGAGAGTCCGAAGCAAAGGATATAGAGCAGCTTTTCGGGCGAAAGAGTGTATTTGAAAGGACGGGAACCGTTCCGCATTCAATGTATACCGTTTCAAAGCTTATGTGGCTCAAAAATAACGAACCGAGGTTTGATACTGCGGACAAGGTATTCCTCATCGGAGATTATTTCGGCTATCTTCTTACAGGTAAAAGAGTTATAGACTACTCTCTTGCGGCGAGAACGGGCGTTTTTAACGTAACGAGCAAATGCTTTGACAAAGATATGCTGAAAGAGATTGATCTTCCGATAGAGCTTTTTTCGACTCCTATGCCGATAGGGACTGTAGTCGGCGCGGTATCTGAAAAAGCTGTTAAGGAGCTTAGCTTAAAGTCTGAATGCGTATTGGTGCTTGGCGGACACGATCAGGTACTTGCTTGCATAGGCTCGGGCGTTACCAAGGCTGGCGAATGCGCCGACGGCATGGGTACTGTGGAGTGCATCACGGCAATATTTGATAAGCCAAAGCTCGATATAGCCTTTGGAAATATGGGCTATTGCGTCGTGCCATTTCTTGATGACTTATATTGCACTTATATGTTCAACTACACGTCTAACGTAGTCGTGAATTGGTTTAGAAAGGACGTTTTGCATGGCTATAAGGGTGAATATGAAAGTCAATTTGAATACCTTGAGGGAAGTAGCGCCCCATCCGACGTACTACTTCTTCCGTATTTTGCAGGCTCTGCTACGCCAAAGCAGGACATGAATGCAAAGGGTGCAATTCTTAACCTCACAGACAAGACGAGAGACGTAGATATTTATAGGGCGATACTCGAGGGGACTTCTTTTGAAATGAAAGTCAATCTTGAAACGGGTAGTATATATGGCATAAACGCAAAAGTATTGACTGCAACGGGCGGCGGTGCAAATTCGAGGCTTTGGCTTCAAATAAAGTCCGATATTCTCGGACTTCCCGTAAAAACGCTTCGCTCGTCGGAGGGAGGACTTTGCGGCCTTGCTATATTATCCGCAGTTGCGCTCTCGATAGCAAATGACATTGACGAGGCTATAAAAATATTCGTCCGCTTTGGGGATACAGTTACGCCGAGCGATGAGTATAAGGAAACGTACGATAAAAAGTACGCGAAATACAAGAGATTATATGATATATTAAAGGAGATAAATTGATATGAAATTTGCATTATTTTTCGGCAACCGTGGCTTTATGCCCGGAGAACTAATAACGGGCGCAAGAAAGGATATGATCGAGGCGGTAACGAGAGCCGGGCACGAGTATATCGCAATGGACGAGGAGCTAACTCGTTACGGTGCGATAGAGACGAGAGATGAGGGCAGAATGTACCACGATTGGTTGAAGAGCCACGAGGGTGAATATGACGGCGTAATACTCTGCATGCCGATATTTATCGATGAAAACGGTGCTGTAACGGCATTGCAGGACGCTGGCGTACCCATTTTGATGCAGGCGTATCCCGACGAGATAGGCAAGATGGACTTCAGGTACAGGAGAGACGCATATTGCGGCAAGTTCTCGGTAACGGACGTATTTTATCAATACAAGATACCGTTCACCGTATTAAAACCGCACGTCGTACATCCGTTAAGCAAAGAGTTTGCTGAAAACCTTGATGAGTTCGCTGCAATATGCCGTGTCGTTAAGGGAATGAAGAGGTTCAATTTAGGCTGTATCGGAGCAAGGACGACGGCGTTCAAGACCGTGCGTTTTGACGAGGTAACACTCCAAAGATACGGAATAAACGTTGAGAGCTTCGATCTTTCGGAGTTGGTATATAAGGTGGGCCGGAAATCGGACGACGACGTTGCCGTTGTAGAGAAGATGGCGGCGCTTGAACGCTATACTGATTTCAGTCGTGTCCCAATGGCGAATAAGATCACGTTAGCAAAAATTTCCGTCGTAATAGATGAGTATATCGAAGAATATCACCTCGATGCGATAACGCTCCGTTGTTGGAACGAGATGGAGACGATATTAAGGGTATGCCCGTGCGTACTGCTTTCAGAGCTTAACGACAGAGGCATAGTTGCGTCCTGCGAGATAGACTTAACGTCTGCTATCACCATGAGGGCGATGTCGCTTGCGAGCCAAAAGCCGACGGCATGCCTTGATTGGAATAACAATTACGGCGACGATCCGAACAAAGTAATACTATTCCATTGCGGACCTGTTGCTCAGACTTTAATGGACGGCAATGGCACTGTTACCGAACATAAAATGTTCGCAAAGGGAGACCCGGGCAGCGGCTGGGGTACGAACGAGGGCAGGATAAAGGCGTTCGACATGACGTTCTCAAACGGCTTTACCGAAGACGGTAAGTTCAAAGTGTACGTCAGCGAGGCACGCTTTACTGGAGAACCAATCGAGGATGGATTTTTCGGATGCGGCGGCGTAGCAGAGATCCCCGACCTTCAGAACAAGCTCATAAGGCTTGCTAAAGGCGGCTTCAAGCACCATACGACGGTTGGCGTGGGGCATATGAAGAGCGTTTTGGAAGAAGCGTTTAAGACTTACCTTAACTACGAAGTGGTTGAAATAGGAGAATAATTATGATAGTAGGCTTAAAAGAGGTTTGCGAAGACGCGAGAAAAAGAGGTATAGCCGTCGGGTCGTTCAATACGCCCAACACGGAAAGCCTTATTGCGGTATTGGAGGCGGCGGAAAAGCTCGATCTTCCGATAATAATAGCACACGCACAGTGCCATGAATCCGTTGCACCGCTTGATAGGATAGGTCCTTGCATGGTAGCGCTTGCAAAGCAAAGTAGTGCCAAGGTATGCGTTCACCTTGACCACGGTGAGGATTTCGATTATGTCAAGCGAGCGATAGCGCACGGCTTTACGTCGGTCATGATAGACTATTCTACTCAGTCATACGAGGAGAATCTTAAAGGCACGAAAGAGGTCGTAGAATATGCACACGCAAATGGCGTTGACGTAGAAGCAGAGCTTGGTGCATTGCCTCAAAGAGAGGGCGGCGGCGAGTCGTTGGTGAAAAAAGAGGATCTGTACACACGCCCCGAATTAGTCGAGGAATTTGTCTCAAAAACGGGAGTAGACGCACTTGCGATAGCGTTCGGCACGGCGCACGGAATATACAAAGAAAAGCCGCAGCTCAATTTTGATATAATATCCGAAGTTAGGAAAAAAACGAACGTGCCATTAGTAATGCATGGTGGAAGCGGCATCTCTCACGAGGAGTATAGAGAGGTAATACGTCGAGGTATAACAAAGATAAATTACTATACCTATATGGCGTACGAGGGGTATGATGCGGCAAAAAATATGACGGCAAAGATACGGTCTACTTTCTATCACGACTTGGCGTTAGAAGCAAAAAACGCCATGGAGAAAAACGTTGAGGAGACGTTAAAGGTCTTTGCGAATATAAAGTGAGGTCGGTATGGATAAAAGAATATCAAATCCCGAACAGATAGCGTATGTCAAAAGGCTGACGCTTTGCGGCGGAAAAGAGGACGGATTGAGAATAATAGAGGTCGATACGGGGCGCATACGCTTCTGGCTGAATGAAAGCAAGGCTCTTGACGTAGCTCGTCTTTGGCACGACGGAAAAAATATAGGCTTTCTCTCAAAGAACGGACTTACTAAGAGGGAAATTCCTTTTTCAAAACGCTTTGAGGGAGGCATGCTTTATACTTGCGGACTTGATAGCGTTGGCGGAAGAGAGGGCTTCGAAACACACGGAAGCTTGCACAATATCCCGGCATTAGTGAAAAGAGCGGAATGCGACGGCGAAAAAATAGTAGTAGAGGCGGAAATTTGCGATACGGAACTGTTCGGCAAAGATCTGAAATTAAAAAGATGTGTATCGTGCGATGTTCTCGGCGAGAGCGTACGCATTGAGGATACGCTTGAAAACGTCGGAACGAAAGATGAAAACTACTGCCTTTTGTATCACGTCAACGTCGGTTATCCGATGCTTTCGGAAGAGACTACGATAAATGCGCCTGCGAAAAAGATAGTGCCAAGGACGGAGTACGCAGAAAAGTGCTTGGAAGAGCGTAGCGTTTTCTTGCCACCCAAGGACAACGAAGAGGAAAGATGCTACTTTTTAAGCTTAGAAGAACCAAGAGTAACGGTAAAAAGCGAGCAACTTTCAAAAGAGTTGACTCTCACGTACTCGGGTGATACTTTACCGCATTTCGTGCAGTGGAACTCCAATGCATCGTACGATTACGCACTTGGGATCGAACCGTCAACTACAATGCTTGACGAGCGGTTTGAATATAAAAAGCTGTATCCAAACGAGGAAGTTCGCTTCTTTGTAAACGTAGAAGTAAAGAATATATGATCGAATGATTGTGATACGCCTTGAAAGTTGTTTTTAAGGCGTATCGTATTAAATTGCAGTGCTTAGTAGAAGAAAAATGCCGCTATGATGGGCGAATGAGCCAAACGAGCAATAGAAAAGAAAAACAATAGGACAAATTTTGTCAACCCCCGTGATTTTGCTTGACATTTTGCGCAATTTATTCCATAATACAAAAGCTAAATTTAATGGGGTGTCGCCAAGCGGTAAGGCAACGGACTCTGACTCCGTCATTCGGGAGTTCAAATCTCTCTACCCCAGCCAGAAAAAGACCAACTTTTTAAGTTGGTCTTTTTTTTTATCCATTGAAGAGCAATCGAATATCTTATATCATTAAAATTCGCGTGTATTCCCGATCGATTTTGTCAAAAATCTGCTATTTAGGACAATATTTTTTTTCTAAAACTATTTTCAAGCGTATTAATTTGTGCTAAAATAAACTCAAGATATATAAGGAGAAAGAAATATGCTGAATTCCTATCTACAAGCGCATTACGACGGTAGATCTAACGAAGAAAACGTAGTGTTAATCGGCGACAAGGTGAGAGTTACCGTTCTTACCGAAAGAGTTATTCGAGTGGAGCATTCCGAGAACGGAATTTTCGAGGATGCTCCCTCGCAGATGATCGTAAACAGAAACACGCCAAAGGTAAGCTTTGAGTCCAAGCAGTTCGGCGACGAGCTTTTTATAACGACAAATAAGGCTGTTTTCAAGATAAAGAACGGTGCGTTCGTCGGTGCCTCGTTCGACGGCGGCAAGACTTTTATTGCCGAGGACGAGAAACAGAACCTCAAAGGCACGAGGAGAACGCTCGACCAGTGCAGAGGCGAATGCAAGCTCGACAAAGGCCTTATGAGCAAAAACGGCGTTACGACGATAGACGACTCTGAAAGCTTGCTTTTTGCCGATACGGGCGAGATAATTCAAAGGATCAACAAGGAAAAAGACGTTTACGTTTTCGTAACGACCGAATATAACGACCTGTTACACGACTTTTATCTCATTTCGGGCAAGCAACCCATGCTCCCGAGATACGTTTTCGGCAACTGGTGGTCGAGGTACTATGCGTATACGCAGAAAGAGTACATCGAGCTTATGAAAAAGTTCCGCAATGAGAACGTGCCTTTGTCCGTTTCGGTAATAGATATGGACTGGCATTATACCTACGACTTCAAGCATCGTTTCCCCGAGCTATATAAAGGCAAAAAGATACCTTTCTTCTATCAAAGAAGCCTCACGGGCTGGACGGGCTATACTTTCAACAGAGACCTTATTCCCGAACCCGAGAAATTCCTCTCCGACCTTCATGAAATGGGACTCAAAACGACGTTGAATCTCCACCCGGCACAGGGTATATTCCCTCACGAGGACGCATTCCCTGTGATGAGTAAAAAGCTCCCGACCGGAGAACTTGGAAACATCGAGTTTAATTTTGCGAGCACGGACTTCATAAATTCATACTTCGACGATCTACACAAGCCGTTAGAGAGAATGGGCGTGGATTTTTGGTGGATGGACTGGCAACAGGGAACGAAGACGGCCTTAGCAGGGCTTGATCCTTTGTTTGCGCTCAATCACTATCATTTCCTTGAAAACAGCGCAGAGAAACGCGGACTTTTGTTCTCCCGTTACTCGAAGCTCGGTAGCCAAAGATATCCGATAGGTTTTTCGGGCGATACCTACATAAACTACGAGATACTCGACTTCATTCCGTACTTCACGGCGAACGCTGCGAACGCCGCATATCCGCTTTGGAGCCACGATATCGGCGGTCATATGGGAGGAATCAAGGACGATGAGCTATACACCCGTTGGATAGAGCTTGGTGCGTTCCTTCCTATCAACAGACTGCACTCGACAAACAACTTCACGACGGGCAAAGAGCCTTGGATGGCGAACGAGTACGCTAATATCGTCGCTAAGAGGTATTTGAGACTTCGCCACAAGATGGTGCCGTATATTTATTCCGAGCATGTCAACAGCATCGACGAGGGCTATCCCGTATGTGCTCCGCTATACTATTATTACGACGGCGAGAACGCATTTAAGTATAGGAACTCTTATATGTTCGGCAGAACGCTTTTCGTTATGCCGATGACGCATAAAGCAGACGAGAACGTAAAACTCGCAGTAGAAAGATGTTGGCTCCCCGATGGTGAGTGGTTTGATCTTTTCGAGAGAAGGTACTACTCAGGCGGCGAGACGATCTTTGCAAGATCGCTTTCCAAGATGCCCGTTCTCATGAAAAAAGGCTCGATCTTGCCCTTGAATTACGACTATTTCGGCACGGATAATCCAAAAACCTTGGAACTTGTATTAACGCGCGGAAATGGCGAATACGAGCTTTACGAGGACGACGGAGAGAGCTATGATTACAAGAACGGAAAGACTGTCAAAACTTGTATGACCGTTGCGGAAAAAGCAAACGGCGTAGAGATAAACGTCAATGCAGATGGCAACCTTGCGCTCATACCGCAGAACAGAATGTTCGTAGTAAAGCCCGTCGATATTGACGATGCGAGAGAAGTAGTAGTAAAGATAGGCGGCGAAGAAAAACGCCTTGAAAGATATGAAAGAGACGGCAAGATATATTTCGTCGGCAACGAGAGTGAGCTTAACCTCATCGACGAGAGAAAGGAGATAATTCCGAGCTTGGTTGAAATAGTAGTTTCCGACCTTCCTTCCGATAAGACTCTTTCCGTTGAGATAAAAGATGTTGTTAACGTCAAGCAGGTCAACTATTACAACGGCATCATCGAGCTTATTTCGAGAGCAAACGGCAAAAACGGTAAGAAGAACATGGCGTGCGCAGATCTTATGACTGCAAACAACAGGGATGAAGCGACTGCACTTTTGAAAAAGTCAAAACTTCCAAAGGATTTGAAGCTTGCGATCGAAGAAGTGATCTCTATTGCAGAGTTTTCAAAGGACGACGTCAACCCGACGTTCTTCAACGGCAATCAGATAAACGCAAAGACGATCAAAAAGATGCTAAAAGCACAGCTCTTTGGCATTGAAGACAAAGAAGAGAAATAAAAAAAACAGGACGCTCCGCTTAGAAATAAGCGGAGCGTTTTTACTAAAACCCGAAAATAGTGAAATAATTTGCAATAAAACGAGTTTTTCTGCAATACAGAGAGAATATCGTTTGATATAATGCACAAAAACGACAACGGAGAAGATTATGAAAGTAGTAAACGTAATGTACGATACGCTGTGCCGACATTTTTTGTCGCCGTACGGCAATAAGAATGTCAAAACGCCTAATTTTGACAGGTTGGCACAAAATGCAGTTACTTTTGACAACAGCTACGTTTGTTCACTGCCTTGTATGCCTGCAAGAAGGGATCTTCATAACGCCCGTGCGAACTTTTTGCAACGCGATTGGGGGCCGTTAGAGCCGTTTGACGACTCCGTGCCCGAGATGTTGAAAAACAACGGAATATTCTCTGCACTCGTTTCCGACCACGCACACTATTGGGAGGATGGCGGTGCGACTTATCATACGAGATACTCTGCTTGGATAGGGCATAGAGGACAAGAGGGCGACCAGTGCAACTTTGACCGCAGGGTAGTCGATATGTCGCAAAAGCTTGGGAAAAACATTACGAGACCCGAGATGTGGCCGCAGATGTCGCACCTGTACGACGAGGTCAATCGCGAGAATATGCCGACGGACGAGCTTATGCCGCAGTCGCTGACCTTTGCAGACGGCTTAAAGTTCATTAACGACAATCACGATGCCGACGATTGGTTTTTGCAGATAGAGACTTTCGATCCGCACGAGCCGTTCTTTACGCATGATAACTGGAAAGAGTTGTACCCCGAGATCGCCGCATATACGGGCAAAAAGGGCGATTGGCCGATGTATGAAGCGGTACGTCCTGACGAAACGGAGGACGACATAGCTCACGTTAAGGCTTTGTATTCGGCGTTGGTGTCGATGTGCGACGATTCGTTAGGCAAAGTGCTTGATCTTTTTGATAAATACGACCTTTGGAAGGACACTATGCTCATCGTAAATACGGATCACGGCTTTTTAATGGGCGAACACGGCTGGTGGGCAAAGAGTATTATGCCTGCGTACGAGGAAATAAGCCACACACCGCTTTTCATATACGACCCCGTGAGCAAAATTAAAGGCGAAAGGCGAGAGGGCCTTGTTTCGACGATAGATATTCCTGCAACCGTACTTGACTTTTTCGGTATAGACAAAACACCCGACATGCAGGGAAGAAGCGTTCTTCCGCTGATTCGCGAGAATAAAAAGATACGAGACTACGCTATATTCGGCTTTAATTGCGCACACGTAGCCGTAACGGACGGGAAATACGTTTATTTCCGTGCTCCGCTTGCAAGCGAGGAGAAAAACTGCTACGAATATACTCTTATGCCGACGAGAATGAGAGCGAGATTTAGCGTAGAGACCCTACAAAAGGCGGAATTCGTTGGACCTTTGCCGTTCACAAAGGGCTGTAAGGTCTTGAAGACTCCTGCGTCAGGAAGCTATATAAGCCCCGTCAACTTCGGGACAAAGCTGTTTGACGTAGAGTCTGATCCGCATCAGAAAGAGCTTATAGACGACCCTGAGCTTGAAGCAAAACTTGCTAACGTCTTGGTGGAGGAACTGAAAAACGCTCAAGCGCCCGACGAACAGTACGTAAGGCTGGGACTTAAAAAAGAGAGCGGTATGACTGCAAGCGATATTTTGGCAATGCGCGAAGAGGAGATAGCGTTTGACACGCCTGCATTCATCGAAGGAGCAACCTGGAGCAAAGAGGCTCGCAACGTGTGGAGAAGCTTTTCCAAGATGATGCCGAATGAAGCTCGCACGGCGGCGGAAAGCGTTGTCTCGGGGATAGTAAAGAGCAAAGGTGCAATGCTTGTCGAAAAAGAGGATATAGTTGCTGCTATCAAAGCAATGATCCCCGAGGGACAAAGAGAACAGATACTGTACTTCGTTCACACCGTTGCAAGATCTGAATAATTATACGAATAATAAGTGAAAGTACGCCCGTTCCAATAAGTTTGGAACGGGCTTTCATTATGAGAAAGCCTTGTGCATATAATTTTAGTGCAAAAAAATAATTTGGAGATAATATGGAACGGGTATTGACGCTTATCGATAAAAAAGAGTTGTCTTTAACGGGAATAGACGAGGTGCTTTCCTTTGACGATAAGGAAATAGTGCTGAAAAGCGATGGAGAGAAGATATTTATAAAGGGTATCGGGCTTTCGATAAAGAACTTTGACGGTGAGGAGAAGCGGTTTGATGCGGAGGGCGAGGTCTCGTCGATAACGTATAAAAGTGGTGCGCCGTCAATAAAAAAGCTGTTCAAATGATATCGTCCACCGCAAATCAGTTTGCGTGCTTTGCAAGACTGCTTATTTTCGGAAGTCTTGTCGGGGTAACATTCGGTATAATAAAAAAAGCGATAGAATTGCTTTCAAAAGAGAGCGTTTTCAGGCTGATATGCTCGCTTTTTGGCGGATGCACGGCAGGAACTTTGTTCATAGTAGTCGTTCTTTCCTTTCCGTATGCAAAAAAAGCGTTGTTTTATCCGCTTGTTTTTTGCGTCGGAATGCTGATGGGCGAATATATTATCGATACGATTGTTGCACTTTTCGGAAATCTCTGCTATAATAAAAAAGGAAATATGGGAAAAGAGCGGAATTGGCGCTGAAATGCGTTCCGCTTGCAAGCATGAAGCGTAGACTGTGAGATCAAAACAAGGAGATGGCTAAGTGTCATGAACAAAAGAAAATTGTACCGCAACGTAACGATATTGGCGTCATGCCTTGCGGTAATATTGGTGATAACCCTCGTCGTTCAGGTAATAACGTTAAGCGTTGCCAACGGCAAGACCAAAGAACTTGAAGAAAAGGTTGCGTTTTTAACGAAAGAGATAAGCTCACTCGACGACGAGATCGAATATAAGAACTCGCTTATGTATATCGAAAAATACGCTCGTGAGCAGCTTGGGCTTTACGGCGCTGACGATGTGGTATTTATCCCCGAGAGCTGATGCGAGGGATAATCGACGTCGGCTCTAATTCCGTTCGACTCGGAGTGTTTGACTGCGATTGTGAGGTATACTCCGAGACCATAACAACGAGGCTCGGGAGCGGACTTATCAAAACCAATAAGATGAACGAAGAGGATATTGCTAATACCGTTTTGGCGATATCCCGTTTTGTTAAAATATGCGAAAGCTATAACGTTACGCCCGAGGCTTTCGGTACTGCGGCGTGCAGACAAGCCGAAAACGCAAGCGAGCTTTTGAAAAGGGTTCGCAATGACTGCGGTGTCGATATAAGTGTGCTTTCGGGAGAGGACGAGGCAAAGATCGCATTTTTCGGCGGTTGCGTTCTTGCAAATAGCTTTCCGTGCGCCGTAATAGACGTAGGCGGTGCAAGCACGGAGATAGCAGTCGGCGATGAAGAAAGACTTTATTTTTCAAAAAGTTACCCGATAGGGGCTGTAAAGGCATATAGCGGCTGTTTGGAGAGCAAGGAAGACACAAGACGATACGTAGAGACTGCGTTCGAGGACTTAAAAAAGCTTGACGCTAACGCGGTTATTGCGATAGGCGGTACGGCAACATCGTTATCGTCCGTGCTTTCGGGTGGGAAAAAGTACGATAAGAGCGTTACTCACGGCTTTACGATAAAAAGATCTGCGCTCGATGCCTTATGCAACGATCTGTTTGATATGGGCTTAGAGGGCAGACGTGAGCTTTCAATGATAACGCAAAAAAGGGCGGAGATAATAGCAAGCGGAGCGATGATATTCCGTGTTTTGATGGGAAAACTCGATTTGCAAGAGATTACGACCTCCGAATCGGACAATCTATACGGATATACGAAGGTATTTGAGAAATGAAAAAGAAATTAGGAATGATCGGCGGAATACTTGCCTTAGTGGCGTTTGGGCTTATTGGTTGGCGAGTGGGCACCGAGATGGCAAAATATGGCGATAACGGCGTCGATATATGGAAGATAGTACTCTTCCTGCTTGGTTTTGTCGTTGCGTTTTTTGCTCATATAATCCTTCACGAAACGGGGCACTTGATAGGCGGACTTATCGGTGGCTATACGTTCGTTTCGTTTTGCATCGGCAGCCTTTGTTTTTCAAAGGAAAGCGGCAAGTTAAGGGTGTCCATAGAGAAAAACAAAGGAATAGCAGGCTATTGCAAGATGCTTCCGCCAAAAGACGTAACGAAAAAAAGTTTCGTAACGCATATAATGGGCGGACTTATCGCATCGTTTGCGCTTACCGTTATTTCGCTTGCATTGTTCTTGTTGCTGTTCTTCCTTGATAAGAGGGGCTATTGGTTCTTCTTTTTCTGCGGCACGTTCCCGATAAATGCGTTTATATTCTTCACCAACGCTGCCGCAGTGTCGGCAAACGGCGCTCCTACTGACGGA
Organism: uncultured Clostridia bacterium; assembly: GCA_964406735.1. GTDB lineage: Bacteria > Bacillota > Clostridia > Christensenellales > CAMQZB01 > CAYOSU01. The sequence goes on from CAYOSU010000008.1 coordinate 15,941, forward strand.
ATGCTGGTACAGATGATGAAAAAAGAAACGCCGTCCGCAGTCGCTACGATGAAAACGCTGTCCTTGCAGGGCTATCTCATGGGCGGAGCGTCCCCTCAGGATATCCCCGAAGCGCTTATTGCTGATATGCCCGTACTGCCTGATGACGATTCTATGAGTGCAGTGGTTTATTCCAATCTGTTCTACTATTATCTTGATAGGGCCGACGAGAAGAAGATATTTTATTACGGCAAGAAGATAGAGGACGTTTTGCCGTATGCTTCCGACGTTTATAAAGTGGATCTGATGACTTCTGCGTTCTTGACGGCTATATTCGAAGACAACGGAAATAAGGCAGGTTCTTATTACGCGACGCTTGTCGAAAAGAAAGAAAAAGCTGACAGCATGCTTTTACTTGCGCTTTGCTATTACGAAAAGCTGTTTCTTAAAAAAGACGTAACGGAGCTTTTGGAAAGGACCCGTAGAATGGCAAAAGACGAGACTATCAAGTGTATGGGTGATACCGTATTAAGGTACGCCGACTGGTTAGAGAGATTATAAAGAATAATAAAATTAAAGGGACTTTTTGATAAGTCCCTTTTTTTATGTCGTGAAAAAAATAAAAAATATTTTCAAATGACGTATAATCGCAAGGCATCTGTCAATAATCTTAGCACAAAACAAATTCAGGAGACGAAAAATGCTTAAATTTTTGAAGAAAAACGGTTATTACATCATGCTGGGAATATGCGTCATATGCATCGGCGTTATGATCGCAATGGCGGTCAGCTATTCCGCAAAATACGAGGAGTTGAGGAAGCCTACACCCTCACCCTCTGTAACTGTCTCGCCCAAGCCGTCGACGACCGTTACACCTACTCAGACGACGAGACCCGTCGACAATATGCCGATAGAATTTATCGTACCGGTAGCGTCGGGAACGGTTGCAAACGACTACGCAATGGACTCTTTCGTCTTTTCCGAGACCCTCAACCAGTGGCAGGCGCACTCGGGAATCGACTTCGTAACGGACGGGCAGGCTGACGTTCTTGCTTGCGGCGACGGTACGGTCGTTGAGGTAATAACGGATAACATCTTGGATGGCAACACGGTAGTTATCGACCATGGCAACGAATTAAAGAGTTATTACAAGTCTTTGGCGGCTGATATTGCGGTCAAAGAGGGCGATACTGTAGAAAAAGGTCAGGTGATCGGAAAGACCTCCACGAGCGGTTATTCCGAGTTCAAGACGGGTGAACACGTTCACTTCGAGATGACTCTCAAGGGCGAATACGTCGACCCTAACGGTTATTTCGGAAGCGAAAAATAAGCCCAAATATAATTCATTTCTTCCCTAATCAAAAAGAAAGCACTCCTTAATTGTGGGTGCTTTCTTTTTATATAGTCGTACTCAGCGTTCCTTATAGGTATCTCTGAATTTTTTCGGCGTCATGCCGTGCTTTTCACGGAAACGTCTGTGGAAATAGCTTTTGTTTTCGTAGCCGATAGCGATTATTATTTCCGAAACGTCTGCGTCGGTTGAAAGGAGCAGCTTTTCAGCTTTTTCAAGCCTGCGGTTTACGAGCAGCTCCTTGAACGGTATACCGAAAAGCTCTTTAACTTTTCTGCTCGTATACTCTTCCGAAAGCCCGAGCGTTTCGGCGAGCTTTTTCAGCGAGCAGTCGTTGTAGTGCGAAGCGATGTATTTTTCCGTTTCGGCTTTTATGCGACTGTTTTTTGTGGACTTGTTTTCTTTGCTCACTAAGCAATCGGAGTATTTTGAAAGGTATGAAAAGAGAAGCTGCAAGCACTGCGAGATGATACCGTAATCTGCCTCCTCGAATGCAAGGGAATATATGAGATTGTCGAGGAGATTTCTTATCGGAAACTTGTCCGCAATAGAAAAGTGCATAAACTCAGGCTCGCCGACTGGCTTTACGTTTTCGGCGAAAAAGTCGGCGAAAAGCGAGTTCCCTAAGAGGTTGCTTCTTATATGGTTCAAAAAAGCGTCTGATAAAATGAAATTTATGCCGATATCGTTCGTTTCTGCACGCTTGATAGCGTGGCGTATGTGCCTGTTCATAAGGATAATATCACCCTCGTTCAATACGATCTCCTCACCGCCTATGATATGAGTGATGTTCCCCGAATAAACGTACATCATTTCGGTAAAATCGTGTCCGTGTTCCGGGAATTTTGCAAAGCGTGTATGAGTCCTGATGTCGACGGGCTTGTCGCTCATCTTATTGCCGAAGACGATAAAATCCCGCCCCGTCGTATATATGGCTTTGTCGACGTCTCTACCGGATAGCAAGGACTGCTCTTCCTTGGTAACTTGCGATAATTTTTCAAGTATTTCTTCTCTCATATCGGAAATTATAGCGCAAAATAACAAAAATGTCAATATTAGACACTAATTATGTCAAATTGCAACCTTGTTTAACTTATTTTTTGTGATACAATGATAATATAGAAAAGTGTAAGGAGAAATATATGAAGATCTGCAATCTGAGAATAAACGGAAAACGCGGCGGCGTTTACGTTGACGAAAATCCAACGCTGTCATTTTATATCGAAAGCGAAAACGCAGGCGTAGTACTCAAATCGTTTGCTGCAACGCTTTCAGACGAAAAGGGAAACGTCGTTTGGGAAAGCGGCGAGATAAATGAGGACAGAGGTTATATTTCCTCAATAGGCGGCAAATTGCAGCCTTATTCGGCTTATTCCGTCAAGGTCGAAGCGGTAACTTCGGACGGAGAAAAGGACGAAGCAACGGTTGATTTTTTGACGGCAAAGCTTGGTGCCGACTTTGATGGCAAATGGCTTACGGACAAAGAGTATTCGTTTGATAAAGGCTCACCCGTGCCGTTTGTATTCAAAAAGGCATTCGCCGTTAAAAAGCCGCTCAAAAAAGCTGAGATATTCGCAACGGCGTACGGAATCTACGTCTTGACGTTGAACGGCAAGAGAGTAGGCGAGGAACGCCTAACGCCGTATTATACGTCGATGAAAAACGTATTGCAGTATCAAGGCTATGACGTTACGAGTGAACTTAAAAATAATAACGAGCTTTACGCCGAGGTGTCGGGCGGCTGGGCTTGCGGAAGATACGGACTTAACAACACCAATAAAAACTACTCCGACAAGCAATACTTCCTTGCTGACCTTGTTTTGACGTACGAAGACGGTGAAAGAGAGATCATAGGTACGGACTCTACCTGGCAGATGGCAAGAGGCGGAAGATACGCCTTTGCGGATATTTACGACGGTGTCGTATACGATGCAAACGTCGAGCTTAGTGAGCTTAGCTACAAGAACGCCGACGAGGTCGATTGCCCTAACAACGCAAAATTGGCGGTTACGTACGGCGAAAAGGTAGTGCTTCACGAGGTATTCAAGCCGCAAAGCACCAAGAAGTCCGCAAAGGGATATATCTACGACTTCGGACAGAACCTGGCAGGTCTTGTAAGATTTACCGTAAATGCGAAAAAGGGACAGAAGATAACGATCCGCCACGGCGAGATATTGAGCGACGTTGGTGAGATCTGCTACGGACCGCTTCGTAGCGCAAAAGCGACTGTTGAATACACTGCCAAAGAGGGCAGGCAGACCTTTATTGCCGACCATACCTATATGGGCTATCGCTACGTTGAGGTCATGGGCTGCGATAAGGATGATATCGAGATTGAAAGCGTTGCGCTTTACTCTGATTTTGACGTTATCGGCGGATTCGAATGCTCCGATCTCTTGTTGACGAGACTTCAGAAAAACATCGAATGGGGCGGCAAGTCAAACTTCGTAGACATTCCGACCGACTGTCCTCAAAGGGATGAGCGATTGGGCTGGACGGGAGATATAGCTGTCTTCTCGAGGACTGCGGCGTTCAACTTCGATATGAGTCGCTTCTTTGATAAGTGGCTCAACGACGTTCGCTTGGATCAGACGGCAAACGGCGGCATAGCTGCGGTAATTCCCAAGGCAGGGATAGGAATGCCGGACCCCAGAAGACACGGAATGGACACTGCACTTTGCGGCTGGGGAGAGTGCTGTATCATGGTGCCTTACGCAGAATACTTGGCAAGAGGAGATAAAGAGCTTCTTTCCCGTCAATACGAGTCGATGAAAAAGTTTATCGACTGCGTATTTGCGGAAAATATGCTCTCCAAAAAGGGTTATGGCAGATATATTTGGGCAAAGCCAATGAATTACGGCGATTGGTGCGCTCCTGAAGAAGCGATGATGCAGTGGTTTGGCAAGCGCAAATGGCTTTATACGATATACCTTTTCAACTCGCTGAACAGCATAGCGTTCTTTGCTAAGGTATTAGGGAAAGAGGACGACGTCAAAAAATATACAGAGCTTGCGGAAAACGTAAGGGAAGCGTTCATAAGAAAGCTTACTAACGGCAAGGGCAAGATGACCAAGGAATTCCAGTCGGGCTACACCTGTGCTTTGACGTTCGGAATATACCCCGACGAGGCGACGAGAAAGGCGTTTGCCGATAATCTCGCAAGGCTCGTCAAAGAAAAGAACGACCATTTGGCTACGGGCTTTTTGGGAACGCCCTATCTGTTGTTTGCGCTTTGCGACAACGGTTATAAAGACTTGGCGTACAGAGTACTCATGCAGGACACCTTCCCGAGCTGGCTTTACGAGATAAAGAAAGGCGGCACGACGGTCTGGGAGCGTTGGGATGCGATACTTGACGACGGAGCGATAAACGACGCACCGTTGCAGGTGTTCAGATACAAAAAGCCAAAGAACAAGGGCGGCGACGGAACGCAGGGAATGCTTTCCTTTAACCATTACGCATACGGCGCAGTCGGCGACTTCTTGTATAGAAGAGTTGTCGGCATAGAGGCGGTCGAGCCTACTTATAAGAGCTTTGTAGTAAAGCCCGAGGTAGGCGGCGGTCTTACCTTTGCAAAGGCTCATACGGAATGTCCTTACGGCAAGATAGCCGCAGGTTGGGAGATAAAGGACGGTAAGTTCGAGCTTTCGGTAGAAGTACCTTGCGGAACTGAAGCGAACGTAATAATGCCGTCCGGAAAGACCATGCATGTAGCAAGCGGCAAGCATATTTTTAGCGAGGAAATGTAATGGAAGCTTTTCATTTAGCAATAGACATCGGTGCGTCTAGTGGACGGCATATAGTCGGCTGGCGTGAGAACGGTGAGCTTAAAACGCAGGAGGTATACCGCTTTTCCAATAACGTAAAAGAGGGAAACGGACATCTCGTTTGGGATATCGAGCACCTATTTGACGAAGTCGTTAACGGTATCGGCGAGGCGTTGAAAAAATATCAAGTCAAAACCGTTGCGATAGACACTTGGGGTGTTGACTACGTTCTCCTTGACGAGAACGACAAAGAGATAATGCCCATGTACGCTTATAGGGACGGCAGGACGGAAGAAGCGGCAAAAAGGGTCCACGAGATAATACCGTTTGAAAGGCTTTACGAAAAAACGGGCACGCAGTTTCAACCGTTCAATACGATTTATCAGCTGTACGCAGATAAAATGGCAGGACGGCTCGAAAAAGCGGCAGACTTTTTGTTGACTCCCGAGTATTTGAGCTTCAAATTGACGGGAGTTAAAAAGCGTGAATATACCATTGCTTCAACGACCGGTATGATAAACGCAAAGACCGGACAGTACGACCTTGATATCGCAAAGGCTCTCGGCTTTTCGACGGAGCTTTTCAAGGAAGTATCGCAACCTGCGACGATAGTCGGAACGTTGCTTCCCGAGATAACGCAAAGGGTCGGCGGTGACGTAACCGTCGTTCTTGCGCCATCGCACGATACTGCAAGCGCAGTCGAGGCGATAGACGGCGACGTTGCGTATATTTCGAGCGGCACTTGGAGTCTTATAGGCGTCAAGGCAGAAAAAGCCGTAACGAGCGAGACGGCGTATAAATATAATTTCGCAAACGAAGGCGGAGTAGGGTACATAAGGCTTCTCAAAAACGTAACGGGACTTTGGCTCATTCAGAACGTATATAGGGAGCTTGACGAAAAATACTCTTACGCAGAGCTTGCCGATATGGCAAGAACTTCTACCGAGGAAGCCGTTATCGACGTAAACGAGGATCGCTTTACCGCTCCTTCCGATATGATAAAAGAAATAGAAGATGCGGTAGGCAGGACGCTTGAAGTTAAGGACCTTGCGAAGGTCATCTTCAAATCACTTGCAATAAAGTACGACGAGGTAATAAAGGAGCTTGAAGAGCTTACCGAAAAGCGTGTCGAGAGTATAACGATAGTCGGCGGCGGTGCAAAAAACAAGTACCTTAACGAGCTGACGGAAAAACACACAGGCAAAAAAGTCGTTGCGCTTCCTATAGAAGCTACGGCGATCGGCAATCTAAAAAATCAGGAGAAAGTTATATTATGACGAGATTTGAAAATTCAAAGAAATATTTTGAAAACATCGGAGTTGACGTCGAAAAAGCGATAGAAACGCTTGCAACCGTTCCCGTAGCAGTCCATTGCTGGCAGGGCGACGACGTAGTAGGATTCGATTCGAGAGCGGCTCTCTCGGGCGGTATTCAGACGACGGGTAATTACCCGGGAAAGGCTACTACGCCCGAACAGCTCATGGCTGACATAGACAAGGCGTTGTCTCTTATCCCCGGCAAGAAAAAGCTCAACCTTCACGCGAGCTATGCAATTTTTGATGAGGGTGAAGAAGTCGGTAGAGACAAAATAGAACCCAAGCACTTCAAAAAATGGGTCGAGTTCGCAAAAGAGCGCGGAATGGGAATCGATTTCAATCCGACGTTCTTCTCTCATCCGATGGTAAAAGACAATCTCACCCTTTCATCCCCCGACGAAGAGGTGAGAAAGTACTGGATCGAGCACGGTAAGCGTTGCGTCGAGATCTCCGAGTATTTCGCAAACGAGACGGGTGTTCCGTGCGTAATGAACATCTGGATCCCGGACGGCTACAAGGACGTTCCTGCCGACAGACTTTCTCCGAGAGCACGCTTCAAAGCGTCCCTTGACGAGATACTTTCCGTTCCTTACGATAAGAGTAAGGTATACGTAACGCTCGAATCCAAGGTGTTCGGTATAGGTCTTGAAAGCTATACGGTTGGCTCTGCCGAGTTCTGCCTTTCATATTCCGACTATAAGGGCATTACGCCTCTTATGGACAACGGACATTATCACCCGACCGAGGTCGTTTCTGACAAGATATCGTCCTTGCTTCTCTTCAACGACCATATCGCACTTCACGTAACCCGTGGCGTTCGTTGGGACTCCGATCACGTCGTACTTTTCGACGATGAGACCAAGGAGATCGCAAAGGAGATCGTAAGAAACGATGCACTCGACAGAGTATTCATCGCAACGGATTACTTCGATGCCTCTATAAACAGAATATCCGCTTGGGTAACGGGTGTCAGAAACGTTAAAAAAGCGTTGTTGTTTGCTCTGTTGCAGCCGAGCGACTATATGAAGAAGCTGCAGGACGAGAACAGGCTCACCGAGCTTATGGTCCTTTCCGAAGAGCTTAAGACGGCGGATATAGGTGCTGTATGGCAGGAGGTATTGAGACGTGAAAACGTCGTTGAAAATTACTTCCCCGAGGTAGAAAAATACGAGAAAGAAGTACTTTTGAAAAGATAGTATAAAAGCGTAGAAAAAGAGTAGGCAACGATTGCCTACTCTTTTTGCTTTATCAAAATGGTTTTGGGAGAATCATTCCTTTGATACGAACTTTTTTGGCGTTTCGCCGTACGCCTTTTTGAACAGTGCGATATACGCACTTTGCGAACAGAACGAGAGAGTATATACCACTTTAGAGACGCTGTATCCCGACAAAAGGAGCAGCTTGCTCTCTTCTAACTTCCTTGCGAGGATGTATTGCTTTGGCGTTTTTCCTAAATACTTTGAAAATAGCCTCGTAAAGTGGTTTTCAGAATAACCCGAGAGTGCCGCCAAGTCCTTGACGGATATGTTTTCGTGCAAATGCTTTTCGATATAATTTATCGTAACTCTGATGTTTTTTGGACAGTTTTTGCCTCTCGAATCGCGAACTGCCTGCGTCAAGATCAGTACCTTTTCGCCGATAAAGCGCATTATCTCTTCCGTAGAGTTCATTTCGTCGATAGTGCGGATATATTCGTCCGACAGATTGAACGCTTCCATCTCGTCAAGACCGCCGGCTATTGCAGCACGAGTGCCGAGCGTAATAGAGGCAACTGCCCAATACTTAGACTGTCTCAACGGGTCTTTTGAAAGCTTGCCTGCCACAATGCCTTTTTCAAGCAATGAATCGAAAGCTCGTGCAACGTTTTCGACGTTGCCGTCCGTTACAAACTTATAAAAAGCGTTTTCCTCTGCGGTAGAGGTGTGCGAAACATTGCTTTCGCGCTGGTCAAATTTATTGGTTTCGGGCGCAACGATAAGCCCTACTTTGTTGTTCGTCATCGTTTATCCTCTTTGTCAAATATTCCCGTGCGATCGGTTTCCGTTGCACGACCATTGATATTCATATAGAATAATAGCATAAAACGTGGATATAAGCAATGATTTTATGATATTTGCCTTGTTTTAATTGTATAATATAGCAAATTTGTGGTGTATAATTGTTTTAACGATATGATGCGGAGGGAAATATGGAAAGCAAAAGTAAATATCAGGCAACACGAGAAGAGATTGAAAAAGCATTTCTTGCGGCGGATTTCGGAACGGTCGCAAACTATGAGCCACTCGGCGAGGGGATGTTCAATGCAGCGTAGCGGGTTATAACTTTGGTGCAAAAAATTATAGAAGGGTAAAGGAATCCGTGTGTGCGGCGGTTGTGCTTTTGCTCGTTTATGCGGTGGTAGCCTTTGTTGTTTTGGAATTATTCCCGAATAATTTGTTGAGACTGTTCACGACGAGTAAAGAAACGATAGCGATGTCTGCCTCGTGCTTGACTGTAATTTCGTTGAGCATATTCGTTCACCTGTTTCGAACGTATTAGGCGTTGCTTTTCAGGCTATGGGGAAGAAATATTCCGCCGCCTTGGTGTTCGTTTCAACACTCGTATTCGTATTGCCTCTGTCTGTCCTTTTGTCAAGCCGCTTTGCTTTGAACGGTGTATGGTACTCTACCGTCATAGCGAACCCCCTATCAGCGATAGTAGCGATATGCGTTTGGCTTTTCGTCAAGAAAAAGTTGCGGTAAACTCCAATAATAAAGATCAATTCGGCGTCGAAGCGTTCGACGCCGTTTTTTTATGTGCAAAGCGTGATTACGGTTTCATAGATATATTTTTATGACGGGTTGTGAACTGAATTTTGACATAAACTGTAACGTTGTTTGACATTTTTGCAAAAGTGTTAAAAAATAATTAATAATATTGTCAAAAACATTAATATTTTGCAATACAAATGCGGCGTTTGGTGGGATAATACTCTTGACATATTGCGATATATCGCAAAAAAAGGAGTGAAGAAATGAAGAGAGTATTAGGAGTAGTTTTGGCTATTGTATGCCTTGCTACCTCTTGTATGGGACTTGCGTCCTGTGCAAAAAAGGACGAGGGTACGTTTACGTGGCTGCTTGCAACGGGCGCAGACGAATCGTTTATTTCAAGCTACAACGAGAACCCTGTAATAAAGTGGTATCTTTCAAAGGAATACAACGGAAACACGCTGAGCCTTGATTTCAAAACATTGGTCGCAGGCTCTGAAAGCGATCAATATCAGACTATGATATCGACGGGCGAGTATTACGACGTACTCGATACGAACTATTCGGCGTATTCGGTAGAGACGCTATACAATATGGGCGTTGCTTTGGACTTAACGGAGCTTATTGAGCAGTATATGCCCAATTATTTGAAGTTCGTCAACTCTAACGACGAGCTGAAAAGGTATGCATACACAAACGTTGACGGCGAAATGAAGATGCTGCAGATAGTTGGCGGCAGCACTCAACCGTCCGTACCGTTCAAGGGGTATATGTATAGAAGAGATTGGGTCGTAAAATACGGCACGAACCCGCAGACCGGCGAACCGTTTACCGGCGGATATACGGCAAAGAACGAGGACGGTACTAACGACGTCAATTCATGGGAAGATAATATAATATTCCCGTCCTGGTATTCCGACAACAAGTACGTAACGGAATATAAAGCTAACCACCCCGAATGGGACGGTACGGATCCCGTATTCATTTCTGACTGGGAGTGGATGTTTGGAATATTCGAGAAAGCGTTTGCCGATCTAGGTGTGAAGGACGGTTATATGGTATCGATGTATTACTTGGGCTACATCGAGACGGGCGACTTCTTCTCGTCGTTCGGTGGCGGCTCTCCGCTTTGGTCGTTGAAAGACGGCGAAGTAGCGTTCAATGCCACTTCTGATTCGATGAAGTCTTACTTAGAGTGCCTCAACGCTTGGTATGAAAAAGGCTGGCTTGATAAAGAATTCAGCGAGCGTTCGTCCGACGGAATGTTCTGGACTATTGACACTGCGGCAACGTCGCAAGGCAAAGTGCCAATGATGATAGGCGGCTTGGGTAAGGTCGGAAATTACAGCGAGAGCAAAGAATATCCCCTTACAAAGGACCTTATGCTTGCGCCTGCAAGACTTCCGATCAACGACGTATACGGAGCGGAAAGCACGAAAGGTGTCGAACCCGATGATCTTTATCAGGGCTCGTACTATCGCGGTTCTGTCATAATAACATCTGCTGCCGAAAATAAGGACTTAGCGACGCTTCTGACATTTATGGATTACTTGTATACCGACGAAGCGATGATGGCATTCTCGTACGGACTTAACAAAGAGCAGTACGATGAGATAAAGGACAGCTTAGAGAAGAATAGAGACGGGCTCGATATATACGAGAGATACGATCTCACGAACGGCGCATATTATTACGAAGGAGAGGACCTTTATATGCGTGAAGCGTTAGAGAAAGTAAATTTTCTTTTGCATTCGGCAACCCCTCAGCGAGTATCTATAGGAAAAGCCCTTGTCAACGCAAATAAATTAAAAAACAGCTATACGGAAAAGGCTTACTCCGAATGGGATTTTTATCGTGCGTCTGCCGATATAAGAAACTACTCGGATCTTTTCACCGAAGATCAGTCTAAGACTTATAGCCGCGTAAGAAGCTCGATAAACACCAAGATGTCAGTTGAGATACCCAAGTTCATCAAGGGTGAATATAATTTAGATTCCGATTTTGATACGTTCACAAAGACATTAAACAAGATGGGCTACGAAAAAGTAACGGCTATTTTCAAAGAGCTCGTTGATATGTATAATTAAGAAGTAACTGATTGCCAATACGAAAAAGGCGACTTCGATCTTGAAGTCGTCTTTTTCTATTCAATATAAAGTTAAACGGAAAATTTTCGTTGGACTATTGCACTTGATCGCTCGTCAGAAGAAGTATTTGGTGAGCACAGTCGGAACTAACGATTTTACCATCTCGATATTAAGAAGAGTCGTGTTGTTCGTCGTTGTCGAGCTCTGTGCATTGGAGTTATCGTAGTATTTGTAATCGGAAAGAGTTATGTAAGTAAGCCTCGTCAATATGTGTGCAAATTGGTTGCAAGCCATATGGCAAAGGAAGTGAGGGTCTTGCTCCTTTTTCCACCCGTTGTCGGATAGTATTTTGTAAAGTACGACTTGCAGGTTGTTAGCAAAAGGGTTTTCGAGAAGACTGAAATCATTGTACATATAAATTGAGTGAATCAAAAACTCCGAGTGCTCGTGTATTAGTGTGTGCATGTCGGTAATAAACAGCGGAAAGGTAACCACTCCTTTCATGTTGATGTATTTCTCGATAAGATCCTTTTGCACGTTGCTTGCCGCATCATACTTGTCCTCGAAATATGAATAAAATGTCGGTCTCGTAACCTTTGCGCACCTACATATCTCCGCAACGCTTGTGTCCTTGACGTGTTTCTTTTTCAAAATGTCGTAGACGGCGTTCTTTATTTTTTGCTCTGAACCATAATTTCCCATACGGGTATTGTAGCGTATTATTTTATCGATGTCAACGCAAAGGATAACAGAACAAAAGCTCAAATAATATCTTTTTACAAAACAAAATGTTTTATTGATTGATATACTATGTGTAGAAACGCTTCACACAAGCTCAAAAGTGAGAAAAACGGATATGACTATATCTCAAAGAACTAAAAAATTTTACAATACAAAATCGGATAATGGTGTAATAATAAAAAATATAGTCGTGATTTATGCGCTATAAATGAAAAAGGAGAAAAATTATGAAGAAGGTTTTATCGATAGTTTTAGCGATCGCCTGCCTTTTGACGTCTTGCTTGGGACTTGCTTCCTGCTCAAAGGCTGATTCAAACACGTTCACTTGGCTTTTGTCGCAGGGCGTTGACGAGATGTATCTTTCAAGCTACAACGTACACCCCGTCATCAAGTGGTTCTTATCAAAGGAATATAACGGCAATACATTGGATATCGACTTCAAGACGATGGTAGCAGGCTCTGAAAAGGACCAATTCCAGACTATGATCTCGACGGGCGATTACTACGACGTTTTGGACGTGGCTTATTCCGCATATTCCGTAGAAACGCTTTACAATATGGGTATCGCTATGGATCTCACGGAGCTTATCGAGCAATATATGCCCAACTATAAGGCGTTTATTGCAGAAAACGACGAAGTCAGGATGAGTGCGTATACTATCATTGACGGCGAGAAGAAGATGCTTCAGATAGTTGCCGGTGGCGACGTTGCAAATACCTTTGAGGGGTATATGTACAGAAGAGATTGGCTATTAAAGTACGGAACTAACCCTCAAACCGGTGAGCCTTTTACGGGTGGATATACTGCAAAGGATGAGGGCGGTAAGAACGATGCCAACTCTTGGGTGGATGATATCGTTTTCCCCTCCTGGTATTCTGATAACAAATACGTTACAACGTATAAAGCGGCTCATCCCGAATGGGATGGAACGGATCCGGTGTTCATTTCAGACTGGGAGTGGATGTTCGAGATATTTGAAAAAGCGTTTGCTGATCTCGGTATAACTGACAGCTATATTCTTTCCATTCCGTATAACGGTTATAACGGTATGGGCGACCTGTTCTCGTCTTTCGGCGGTGGTGGTCCGACTTGGACGAAAAAGAACGGAGAGGTGGTTTTTAACGTAGATTCCGATTCGACGAGAGCGTATTTAGAGTGCGTAAGAAATTGGTACGATAAGGGATGGCTTGATGAAGAGTTCGACGAGCGTTCGTCCGATATGTTCTGGAAGATAGACGTTCCGATGCAAACGCAGGGAAAGGTTCCTGTAATGTGTTCTGGTGCTGGTAGCATCGGCAGCAATAAAGATACAAGTGAATATCCGCTAACCGATGGTATAATGCTTTATCCAATGAGGCTTCCTATCAACGACGTTTACGGAACTGAAAGCACGAAGGGAGTTGAGCCCGACTGCTTGTATCAAGGCTCTGCAAAGACAGGTTCTATTATTATTACCTCAAATGCTGAGGGTAAGGACTTGGCAACACTTCTTACCTTCATAGATTATCTGTATTCCGAAGAAGGAATAAGAACGTCTGCAATGGGACTTAATAAAGAGCAATACGAAGAAATAAAAGACAGCTTGGAAAAGGACGGCGAAGGTCTTGACATCATGCAAAGATATGATCTTACTGACGGAGCTTATACCGAGAAGGACGGAAAGTATTACCGTGCAAAGGTAGTTGAATACGGCGGATATTTGCAGATGGCGATAAGTAACGACAGAATGTCCGTCGGAAGAAATATGAACAGCAAGATAGCTTTCAATAACTCGATGACCGAGAAAGCGTACTCCGAATGGATGCTCTATCGAGCAACGGCTGACGTTTACGTATACGATGACTTCTTCGACGAGGATCAGTCGAAGACCTACAACCGTACGGCAAATATGTTAAACGACAAAATGGCGGTTGAGATCCCGAAGTTCATTAAGGGCGAATATAATATGGATTCCGACTTTAATACCTTCATTAAGACGATCAACAAGATGGGACATGAAAAGGTAACTAAGATACTTTCCGACGTAATGAATAAATATGCGTAAGTCTTAGTAGATAGTCAGAATAATAGCCAATACAAAGCAAGAGGCAACTCCTTTTTGGGGTTGCCTTTTGCTATAGCAAAGTTGTCTTTTTCGTTGTTGTACACAATTTTAAATATAATTTTACCGCCGCCCGTATGAAAAGCTGGAATTGATGGCGGGGATCGGAGGTGTTTCTCCTAAAATAAGACCGCTTGTGCGGTCTTAAAAAGCTCAGAAAAAATATTTTGTCAAGATGACGGGCGTCAGCGACTTCAATACCTCTGCACCGGAAATAAGATTTTTCTTGGCCGCTTCGTTATAAACCGCAGTGTCGTATTTATAGTTAGAAATATCGATGTACATCAGCCTTATGATGCTGTGTGAAAAAATATTGCAGGCGTTAGAACATAGATTGTTCGGATCGGCGTTTCTGTTCCATCCGTTGTCGTCGAGTATCTGATAAAAAATGTTTTGAATAAGCTCCGAAAAAGCGTTTTCAAGGCTGTTTTGACCGTTAAAATAAATGGTGTTTTTCAAAAACGCTGTGTTTTCTGCCATGAGTGGATCCATATGTATATAAAAATACTGGAAGGTCATAGGCTTTGTTTCGCCGATATATTTTGCGAAAAGCTCCTTGAAGATCGCTTCCACTGCGTCGTATTTGTCTTTGTAATACGCATAAAAAGATCGCCTTGAAATGCCCGCACGATCGGCTATCTCCGAAACGCAGGTGTCCTCGATTTTTTTTTCGCACAATATGTCATAAAGTGCTTGCCTTATCCTGACGTCTGTATTCTGTTCGTTTTTTGAATGTGTACCCATAAAAATATAATAAAACTGTTTTGTATGAAAGTCAATGGCTTATCATGAAAGCCGCCTTTATCTGTTCGGTATTTAGTTGTTATGATTTTCTTTTTTTGGGGCTTTTGCCCTTTATGGCTCTGTAATTTCTGTTAAAGGAGCGCAGGGAGTTGTATCCGCATTGAATGGAGATCTCCGTAACCGAAAGGTCGGTGGAATTTAAGAGGTTTTCCGCTTTTGATATGCGGTATTCGTTGACGAGCTGCAAAAAGCTCGTGCCGAAAGTCGAATTGAATAGGTTTGATGTGTAGTTATAATTATACCCAAGTTTTTTTGCGAGAGTCCCGAGTGAGATGTTAGATGTGTAATTGTCCTCGATGTACTGCACGATCTCGGCTATGGTGTCATAAAACTTCTGGTCTCTCTTGTGGAAAGTCGTGCGCTGTTCAAAGACTGCGCATATTGCGTAAAGCATTGCCTTGGTCTGAAAAACGCTCTCAGAGCTTCGTAAAATATCGTTGTAGGTTGAGACCTCTCCGAAGTTAAAAACGGGATTATCGGCCTCAAACAGCTTGTATTTCTCGAAAAAGTCGGGCGTGTAGTCGGTTGAATAGATGCAAAGGTAGCTTTCACTTTCCTTTGTTGTCTTATACGAATGTGCCTGATTTGGCAAGATCATTGCCGCATCTCCCTTTTTCATAAGGAAGCTCTTTCCCTCGACGGAGAGTATCATCTCGCCGCTTAAGATATAGATGTACTCGGCGCTCGAATGTATGTGAGTACCGAAGTTCAGGTTCTTATCCACTTGGTGGTAGATGTAACCGCTTTTGTTTGAACGTTCTTTTTCGTATATGATCATAAAACACCTTAACTTTTGTCTTATATTATAGTATTTTTGACTTGAAAATGCAATAGTTTTACTGTATAATGAAGAAAAATAGTCTTAAAGGAGGCTTTTTTGATGAAGAATTATAATGAAGTAGAAAAAGTTGTTTATGCAAAAGGCTCGAAAGATCCTTATACGTTCAAGTATTATAATCCCGAAGAGGTAATAATGGGCAAGACGATGAGAGAACATCTCCGTTTTGCGTTGAGCTATTGGCATACCATCGATTATTGCGGAACCGATATGTTCGGTGGCAATACGATGGATAAGTCCTTCGGCCTTTCGGGTATGGATATGTGGAGAAGAAAAGCAGACTTCACGTTTGAGCTTTTAGACAAGCTCGATATAGATTACTACTGCTTCCACGACGTAGACATCGCTCCCGAGGGAGAAACTCTTGCAGAGAGTGAGAAGTACTACTTCGAGATGGTAGATTACCTTGCAAAGAAGCAGAAAGAGCATAATAAAAAATTGCTTTGGAACACGGCTAACAACTTCGGCGACAAGAAGTTTATGGCAGGTGCTGCAACCTCTCCCGTAGCCGACGTTTTCGCAACTGCGGCAGCAAAGGTAAAAATGGGTCTTGACGCTGCTAAAAAGCTCGATGCAAGCGGATACGTTTTCTGGGGCGGCAGAGAGGGCTATGATACCCTTCTCAATACCGATATGGAATTGGAGCTTGACAACCTTGCAAGATTTATGCACATGTGCGTAGACTACGCAAAGGAGATAGGCTTCACGGGTCAGTTCTACATCGAGCCCAAGCCGAAGGAGCCCACCAAGCATCAGTACGATTTCGACTCCGCAACCTGCATGAACTTTTTGAGGACTTATGGCTTAGAGAAATACTTCAAGCTCAACATAGAGGCTAACCACGCAACGCTCGCAGGTCATACCTTCCAGCACGAGCTCAGAACGGCAGCGATCAACGGCGCATTCGGTTCTATCGACGCAAATCAGGGCGATATGTTCCTCGGTTGGGATACCGACCAGTTCCCCACGAACGTTTACGAAACGGCGATGTGTATGTACGAGGTATTGAGAGTGGGCGGCTTCGTAACGGGCGGTCTTAACTTCGACGCAAAGACCCGCCGCCAGTCCAACACGTTTGAGGATATCCTCCTTGCATATATTGCAGGTATGGACGGATTCGCACTCGGACTCCGTGTAGCGGCTAAGATGATAGAGGACGGCAGGATCGACGAGTTCGTCAAAGAGCGTTACGCTTCCTATAACGACGGCATCGGCAAGAAGATAGTCGAGGGCAATACTTCCTTGAAGGAGCTTCACGACTATGCGCTCGGACTTGAAAAGATAGAGGTTCCGTCCGGAAGACAGGAATATCTCGAGTCCGTTCTCAACGAGATAATGTTCGGTTAATATGTTTTACCTTGGAATAGACCTCGGCACGAGCAGTGTAAAAGCTGTTCTTGCCGACGATAACGGCATCATAGATTCCGCTTCGAGGAAATATAAGCTCCTCATTCCTAAAGAGGGTTGGACGGAGCAAGCCCCCGAGGACTGGTGGAATGGCACTAAGGAATGCGTTAAAGAGCTTTCCTCTCGCCATGATCTTAAAAATTCCCTTGTCGCAATGTCCTTTTGCGGTCAGATGCACGGCTTGGTAGTGCTTGACGAAGAAGATAACGTCATCCGTCCTGCGCTTTTATGGAACGACCAAAGGACTGTCAAAGAGTGTGACTATCTCAATAACGTCATAGGGAAAAGCAAGCTTATTGAGCTTACGGGAAATATTGCATTTACGGGATTCACTGCTCCAAAGGTCTTGTGGATAAAGAACAACGAGCCTGAAAATTTTGCTCGCATAGCAAAGATAATGCTCCCTAAAGACTATGTTGCTTACAAGCTGTCGGGCGTATTTGCAAGCGATGTTTCGGACGATTCCGGAACGCTGTACTTCGACGTAAAGAACAGGCGCTTCTCTGGCGAGATGTGCGAGATACTCTCGATAAAAAAAGAGTGGCTTCCCAAGGTGTTTGAGTCTTACGAGGCTGTCGGTACGGTAAGAGCAGACGTCGCAAACGAGCTGAATATCAGCGCAAACACTCTTGTAGTAATAGGCGGCGGCGATCAGGCGGTCGGGGCGATAGGAACGGGTACGGTCGAAAACAACGCCGTCTCAATATCGCTCGGCACGAGCGGAGTGGTCTTTGCGGCAAGTGACAGGTTCGTAGAGAGCAAGGAGGGCACGATGCACTCCTTCCGCCATGCAAACGGCAAATATCACTCGATGGGCTGTATGCTCTCGTGCGCAGGTGCGCTTGACCATTTCGTTAACGTGCTTGAAAGGTCGGGCGATTTCGACGCATTGACGGCAGAAGCAGAAAAGCGTCCGATATCCGATGTCGTGTTCTTGCCCTATTTCTCGGGCGAACGTTCCCCGATAAACGATCCCGGCGCAAAGGCTGCGTTCTTCGGAATGAGTCTTTCGACCGAAAGAGGGGACCTTACCCGTGCGGTGTTAGAGGGAGCGTCGTTCGGACTGTACGATTGTCTAAAGTCTCTTAACGAGATGGGGATATACCCCGAAAAGGCGAGAGTAATAGGCGGCGGAACGAAGTCAAAACTCTGGATGCAGATACTTGCCGATATTTTGGGTATAAGGCTTTCGACGATAAACACCGCCGACGGCGGCTCGCTCGGTGCTATCATTCTTGCGATGACGGCAAGCGGCAGATTTGCTTCCGTTGAGGAGGGCTGCAAGGCACTCATAAAAGACGAGGCTACCTTTGAGCCCGATATGGCGATGCACGCAAGGTACGACGAAAAATTCGCTCGCTTCAAAAAGCTTTATGAGGCAACGAAGGGAGTATAACGATCGGTTCGATTAAAGTAAAAGAAAATCAATAAAACAAATATCCGACGGCAAATAACTGTCGGATATTTTAGTTTTTATGATATGAAATAGCAAATATAGTCGCAAAACGAACAAATTTAATGCTTTTGCGAACGATAGACTATATATTTATGCGAAAAAGCGTGATACAATCAAATATGGATAAGTCTGTAATTTTTGTGCAAATAATACAAAAAAACAGAAAAAATTGCAATACAGCGAAAGAAGGTCGTTGTATAATTAAAGTAAAAGGCTAAAAGGCTTTATTTGGCAGAGCTTTAAGGAGGAAAACATGGTTATTGATTTTAACAGGGGCTGGACATTCAGCAAAAAGGGTATGCCCGAGACTGCAACGGCGGTAAATCTTCCGCACGATGCAATGATACTTGAGCCGCGCGGCAAGTGCGTCAACGGCGGCAATACGGGATATTTCCCCGGTGGCAATTATACCTACGAGAAGACGTTTGATGTTACTGCAGATATGCTCGGCAAGTACGTCGGAATACTCTTCGAGGGCGTATACCGCTTGGCTACCGTATACGTCAACGGCGAGAAGGCTGCGTTCCACGCATACGGCTATACGGAGTTTGAGGTAGACGTTTCGGAGCTTGTCAAAGAGGGCGAAAACACCGTTTTGGTGGACGTTTGGAATAACTTAGAGCCAAACTCCCGTTGGTATTGCGGCTCGGGAATTTATCGCCCTGTTTCGCTTATAATCAAGGATAAACACCACTTAACGGACGTCGTTATTACGACGAAGCAGATAAACCCTGCGATAATAAACGTAACCGCCTCCGAGGAAGCTGACGTTGAGATATACGACGGCGATACGCTCGTAGCAAGCGGCAAGACGGGAGACATCGAGATCCCCAACGCAAAGCTTTGGGATGACCTTGAGCCTAACCTTTATAAGGCTGTAATAAAGATTCCGACCGACACGGTAGAGGAGACCTTCGGTATAAGGACTATAACCTATTCCGCAAAGACGGGCGTTCTCATTAACGGCAGAGAGGTCAAGTTCCGCGGTGCGTGCATACACCACGATAACGGCGTTTTAGGCGCATGCGATTTCGTAGATGCTTCCGACAGACGTATCAGAATACTCAAAGAGGGCGGATACAATGCGATAAGGTCTGCTCATAACCCTTGTTCGAGAGAGATACTCCGTGCATGCGATAAATACGGTATATACGTCATGGATGAGACATTCGACATGTGGTATACTCCCAAGACCCACCACGACTATTCAAGAGACTTCTGGGAGAATTACAAGGACGATATCAAGGCGATGGTATTAAAAGATCGCAACCATCCGTCCGTAGTTATGTACTCTATCGGAAACGAGAACTCCGAATTCCATGACGAAAAGGGCATGATGCTTGCAAAAGAACAAGCAGACCTCATTAGATCTATCGATTCCACGAGGATAGTTACCATCGGCGCAAACCTCATGCTTGCTCTTATGAATAATATTTATAAGGACGAGGGCGGAGAGTATAAGAGAGAGCCTTTAACTGAAGCTAACGGTGTTACCAAGAAGATGGAAAAAACAGGTTCTGCTGGCTTTAACCTTATTATGAGTATGCTCCCGAAGATCATGGGCAATGCGAGCAAGAAGAAAGGCTGCGGAGTCCTTGCAGATAAGCTTGACGAATTTATCGACATCGTAGGTCTTAACTACGGCGATGCGAGATACGATATGGACTTTGCGAGAGATCCTGACCGTATGTATGTCGGCAGCGAGACCTTTGCCGTTTCCATTTACGACAACTGGAACAGAGTAGAGAAATATCATCAGCTCATCGGCGATTTCGTATGGACGGGCTGGGATTATATCGGCGAGGCTGGCTCTTGCGGCGCATGGGATTACATGGAGTGGGGTAACTATCCTTTGCTCGACGGCGCAGGAACGATCGACATTTGCGGCAATAGAACGGTGGTTAACTACTACATGCAGATATGCAACGGAACGTACGATAGAGCGTATATCGGAGTTGCTCCAGTAAATTACGTCGGAAAGAAGTATCAGAGAGGCGGTTGGAGACTCAACAACTACATTCACTCTTGGTCTTGGCAGGGCTGCGAAGGTGTTAAGACTACCGTAGAGGTATACGGCAAGGGAGTCAAGGCAGAGCTTTTCTTGAACGGAAAGTCGCTTGGTGTGAAGAAGATGCAGAAGAACATTGCTAAGTTTGCCGTTAAATACGCTCCGGGAACGCTTACCGCAAAGGTATACGATGCAAAAGGCAACGTTTGGGGCGAGGATAAGCTTGAGACTTCGGGCAACGATACCGTAATGAACGTATCGGTAGATAAGAAAGTATTGAATGCCAACGGACAGGACCTTTCTTATGTATTCATCGAGATGCAGGATAAGAACGGAATTTATAAGCCGGCAGAAGACAGATCCGTCAACGTCAAGATCGAGGGCGATGCGGTAACGCTTCAGGGCTTCGGTTCTTCGAGAACGAGAACGGACGAGGTATTCAACAGCGATACTCACTCCACGAACTTCGGCCAGGCGCTCGCCGTATTGAGAGCAGGATACGAAAAAGGTATTGCAAAGATAACGGTATCTGCCGAAGGTGTTGCTCCCGTAACGTTCGAAGTGGAAGTTAAATAATATTTTTGTAGTTTCTCAATAAAAATTATCAAACGCTCTTGAAATAGAGTTTATTAAGTAGTATAATATAGGTGTATTCAAGCTTAAAAAAGCGAGAATATATATATTTTATTTTGAAGAATTTGGCAAGCATAAGGACTATTGAAAGTGTTTTTATGCTTGCCATTTTTTAGGAAAATATGTTAAGGAGAAAAATTATGAAAGATCCTCAAAAAGTCTACGCAAAAGAGCAAAAAGAGCTTTTGAAGCGCAGAAAAATGGCGGCTCGTCACGAGAGTAAGTATGCAATGATAATTGCATTTATCCTCGTCGTATGCATTCACATAGTAGACGAGCTTGCAACAAACCTTCCCGGTTATTTACAGACCTCGATAGTAACGGAATTTTTCGTTATAGGAAAGGGCTTGGAATATAACGAGGGATTGTCGCAGATGTCAGCGTACAGTATGATAGTCTCCGTACTCGTATTCTTTGCACCGTTCTACAAGACGCTTGCCGATCGTTTCGGAAGGAAACCCTTCCTCGTTATGAATACGGCGTTTTTCGGCGTAGGAATGCTCGTATGCTTCCTTGCTCCGAATTATCCGATATACCTCGTCGGTACGGCTATAATGAGCTTCTTCACCGCTCACGATATGCAGGTTACGTATATTCTCGAGGTTGCACCCGCAGATAAGCGTACCACCTTCTACGGCACGACAAAGTGCATCGGAACTATTGGACTCGTTCTCGTACCGCTTTTCAGGGATATGTTCATGGGCAACGACGGCACACAGTGGAGATGGGTATTCTTCATTCCTATCTTTATAGCATTCGGCGTCTCCGTTATGGCGATAATTATGGGACACGAGACCAAGGTCTTCCTGAACCAGAGAATAGAGTATCTTGAAAAGCCCATCGAGCAAAGAGAAAGGGAAAAGGCAGAGGCTAAGGCAGAAGCAGCTAAAAAGCCCGGCATCTTCCAGGCTATCAAGTACATATTCAAGGATACGAAAGATCTTAGAAACCTTGTTATTGCGATGCTCGTATATTACGCAGGTATGATGGGATTCTCTTCATACTATGAGTCGATAATGACTACGAGCGGAATGTCAACTGCCGAGGTTACGCAGGCGCTATACGTTTACCCGTTCGTATTTGCAGGCATAGTTCTCCTTTGCGGACTTTTGGGAGATCACTTGGGAAGAAAGACGACGATCGGTATTATGGGCGGCGTTTCGATAATAGGATTTATTCTCTTCTGCTTAGGCTGCGGACAGGGCTGGAATCCTTATCTCATCGGCTTCCTTTACGGCATTTACCTTGGTTGCTATTGGCAGGCGGGCGATTACATGCAGGTCATGGTATCAGAAAAAGCTCCTACCGAGATAAGAGCGTCCGTAACGGGTGCGATAGGTCTTTTGCAGTTCTTCTGCGTAATCGTAGGTATGGTCATCATTCTCGGACTTATGAACGTACTTCCGCTGTCGCTTGCATGCCTTATCGTTGCGACGCCGTTCATTATCGCAGGCGTTCTCATCGTTGCTATCAAGGTCAAGGAGACCAAGGGCGTAGACCTCGCCGAGGCAGGCGAATAATAAAACGGCGAAAAGCCGGTAGAAAACTGCTTGATTCGACCTAAAAAATCGGGCTCAAAAAAACTTAGA
This sequence comes from uncultured Clostridia bacterium, assembly GCA_964406735.1. Classification (GTDB taxonomy): domain Bacteria; phylum Bacillota; class Clostridia; order Christensenellales; family CAMQZB01; genus CAYOSU01. The sequence goes on from CAYOSU010000008.1 coordinate 38,769, forward strand.
AAATATACATAAAAAGTTGCAAAAACGGCCTCTAAACGGTTGACTTTGCAGCTTTTTTTATGTATATTGTAATGGTCTGCGGATAAAACAGACCAATTTTGCTTGTCATAACGACTAACTCTTTATTCCAAGCGGGGTTTTGAACGACCCTTAATTTTATGAGGATAAGCGCAACACGCACGGCAAAGTTTTCAATATCTGTCGCACGGCACAATATGGTGTGCCGAGAGGGCAAAAACCGTACCTATATATAGATAAAGGTTTGCTGCGAAGAGAATAAAGCTTTGAGAAAGCGTAAATGCGAGTGTCTTAATGAGATTAAGTGAAGCGAAAAACGCCACGACCAATACGGAAACCGCATGTCGGAGGAGATAAAGGCACGAGTCGTTAAGGAGGATATATGGCAACACAGAAAATCAGAATCAAATTGAGAGCGTACGACCACAACCTGGTTGACGATGCGGCTAACCGTATCGTAGAGGCGATGGAAAAAGCCGGCGCTAAGGTTTCAGGACCTTTGCCGCTCCCCACGGAGAAGGAGATAATCACGATCCTTCGTTCGCCTCACGTCAACAAAGACTCCCGTGAGCAATTCGAGAGAAGAACTCACAAGCGTTTGATCGACATCTACAGCCCCAATGCAAAAGTTTTGGAAGACATTCACCTTCCTGCAGGCGTAGACATCAAGATCAAGCTTTAATTTCCGAGGAGGTAGACGAAAATGAAGAAAGCTATAATCGGAAAGAAAGTCGGAATGACGCAGGTATTCCTCGAGAACGGCGACTGCTTGCCGGTAACTGTCATTTTGGCAGGTCCGTGCCCTGTAGTTTCCAAGAAGACCGTTGAAAAAGACGGATACTCCAGCGCAGTTCTCGGATTTGACACAGTATCGGAAAAGAAGCTTAACAAGGCTCAGCTCGGTCAGTTCAAGAAGGCTAATTTGCAGCCGATGAGAACGCTCAAAGAATTCAAGCTCGATAACGCGGAAGCCCTCGAAGTAGGAACCGTACTTGACGTAACGCAGTTTGCTAGCGGCGACAAGGTAGACGTTTGCGGCACGACTCGCGGACGTGGATACACGGGCGTTATCCAGAGATGGAATCAGCACAAATTGAGAGCATCGCACGGTACCGGCCCTGTTCACAGAGAAGTCGGTTCTATGGGCGCTAACTCCGATCCCTCGAGAGTTTTGAAGCTTAAACACATGCCCGGTCGTTACGGACACGAAAGAGTAACGATCCAGAACTTGCAGGTAGTAAAAGTCGACCTTGACAAGAACGTCCTTTTGGTAAAGGGTGCTGTACCGGGACCTAAGGGTTCTCTCGTAACGGTAATCAATTCCGTAAAAGGCTAATTTAAGGAGTAACTAAAATGCCAGACATTAAAGTATTAAATATGGAAGGAAAGGAAGTTAGCACATTAACGCTTTCCGAAGAAGTATTCGGCCAGCCCCTTAACGCAGCCCTCATTCATCAGGTAGTCGTTGCTCAGGCGGCAAACAAGAGACAGGGGACGAAATCCGCTCTTACGCGTTCTGAAGTTCGCGGCGGCGGAATCAAGCCTTGGAGACAGAAAGGCACGGGCAGAGCTCGTCAGGGTTCTATCAGAAGCCCGCAGTGGACTGGCGGCGGCGTCGTATTTGCGCCGAAGCCGAGAGATTTCTCGAAGGACATCAACGTCAAGATGAGAAGAAACGCTTTGAAGAGCGCACTTTCTGCGAAGGTTGCTGACGGCGAATTCGTAGTACTTGACAAGATCGAGCTCGAGAATGCAAAGACCAAGCTCGTTGCTGCAATGCTCAAGAATCTCAACATGGAGAAGAGCGTACTCGTAATTCTTCCTGAAAGAGACGAAATGTTCTTGAGAGCAGGTTCGAACATCGAAAAGCTTTCCGTAACGTACGCAGAACTTTTGAACGTAACGGAAGTAGTTAAGAACATCAACATCGTTACGACTGTTGACGGCGTTAAGAAAATCGAGGAGGTATGTTCGTTATGACATCAAGAGATATCATCAAAAAGCCCTTACTCTCCGAGAAGAGCTATGACGGTATTGCAACGAAGAAATACACCTTCGAAGTAGCAAAGGACGCTACGAAGACGCAGATCAAAGCTGCTGTCGAAGAGATCTTCGGCGTAAAGGTAGAAAAGGTCAATACGGTCAATTATGAAGGAAAGCTCAAGAGAATGGGCAGAAACGAAGGCAGACGTCCTTCTTACAAGAAAGCCATTGTTCAGCTTACTTCTGACAGCAAGACTATCGAGTTCTTCGATAGCATGAACTAAGGAGGGAAACACTATGGGTATCAAGAGATATAAACCGACGTCTCCCGCAAGAAGATTTATGACGGTCTCCGATTTCTCCGAGATCACTGCAAAAAAGCCTGAGCGTTCTTTGGTTGAATCCATCAACAGAACGGGCGGCCGTAACTCGCAGGGTAAGATCACGGTAAGACACATCGGTGGCGGCGGAAGAATCAAATACAGAATCATCGACTTCAAGAGAAACAAAGACGGTATCCCCGCTACGGTTTCCACGATCGAGTACGATCCTAACAGATCCGCAAACATTGCGCTTTTGACTTACGCGGACGGCGAAAAGAGATACATTCTCGCTCCTTTGGGACTTTCCGTTGGAGACAAGCTCCTTTCCGGTAAGGGCGCAGACATCAAGGTCGGAAATGCACTTCCGCTTTCCGATATTCCCGTTGGTACGTTCGTTCACAACATCGAGTTCAAAGTCGGTAAGGGCGGACAGATAGCAAGAGCTGCAGGTATTTCCGCACAGCTCATGGCTAAGGACGAGAAATACGCAAACCTCCGTATGCCTTCGGGTGAGATGAGATTAGTCCCCATCGCTTGCAAAGCAACGATCGGACAGGTCGGCAACATCGAGCACGAGATCATCAGAGTTGGTAAAGCTGGTAAGACGCGTCATATGAACGTTCGTCCGACCGTAAGAGGTTCTGTAATGAACCCGTGCGATCACCCGCACGGCGGCGGCGAGGGCAAGAGCCCTGTCGGACGTCCGGGACCTGTTACTCCTTGGGGTAAACCTGCTCTCGGATATAAGACGAGAAAGAAGAAGAATCGCTCCGATAAGCTCATTATCAAGCGTGTTAACTAATTGAGGAGGTCGTAAAAAATGAGTAGAAGTGTTAAAAAAGGACCTTACGTTCAGCCCCAGCTCCTCAAGAGAATAGAGGCAATGAACGCTGCTAACGAGAAGCAGGTCATCAAGACGTGGTCGAGATCCTCGACGATCTTCCCCCAGATGGTAGGACATACGATCGCTGTTCATGACGGAAGAAAGCACGTTCCCGTATATGTTACGGAGGATATGGTTGGTTGCAAGCTCGGTGAGTTTGCTCCTACGAGAACTTTCCACGGACATACCTCCGGCGATAAGAAAGCTTCCGGTAAATAAGGAGAATAATTATGGCTAAAAGACAAAGAGAAAAAGCTGCTGCAATAAGAGAAAACAGCGATAAGCGTCCTTACGCGGTAGCAAGACATATTAGAATATCTCCGACAAAGGTAAGAGCGGTGCTTGACCTTATCAGAGGTAAGAGCTACAGAGAAGCTTTGGGAATTCTCAACAACTTGCAGAAAGCTTCCGCAGATCCCGTTAAGAAAGTTCTCAATTCTGCTGCTGCAAACGCAGAGCACAACCTCGGAATGAACAAAGACAGCCTTTACGTAGCAGAGTGCTATGCAGACGGCGGCCCCGTTCTCAAGAGAGTTATGCCGAGAGCTCAGGGAAGAGCGTTCAGAATTCTTAAGCGCACGAGCCACATCACGGTAGTTCTTGATGCGGTCAAAGAAAACTAAGGAGGTTGGCGATTTATGGGTCAGAAAGTTAATCCTCACGGATTGAGAGTAGGCGTCATAAAGGGCTGGGATTCCCAGTGGTACGCTGACAAGAAAGAATTCGGAGTTTTCCTCAAAGAGGACTACGACGTAAGAGAATACATCAATAAGAACTATGCAGACTGCAAGATCAGCAAGATTGCTATCGAGCGTGCTGCAAACAAGCTTATCGTTGCAATAAGCGCCGGCAGCCCCGGAATGCTTATCGGCAAGGGCGGCGACGGCATCGTAAAGATCAAAGCCGGCGTCGAGAAGGTTCTCAAGAACAAATACAACGTTTCCATCAACGTTCTCGAAGTTGCTAAGGTAGATGCAGACGCTCAGCTCATCGCTGAAAACGTTGCTAAGCAGCTCGAAGACAGAGTTGGTTTCCGTCGTGCTATGAAGCAGAGCATCGGCAGAGCAATGAGACTCGGCTGCAAGGGTGTTAAGCTCATGGTAAGCGGAAGATTGGACGGCGCAGAGATCGCACGTTGCGAGCAGTATCACGAGGGTTCTATTCCTCTTCAGACTCTCCGTGCAGACATAGACTACGGCTTTGCTGAGGCACACACGACGTTCGGCGTTATCGGTGTTAAGTGCTGGGTCTACAAGGGCGAGGTCATCGCCAAAGCTGAAAAGAAAGGAGGCGAAGCGTAAACTATGTTAATGCCTAAGAGAGTAAAAAGACGTCGCGTTCACAGAGGAACGATGGCGCACAAATGCACCAAGGGCAACAAGATTGCTTACGGTGAGTACGGTTTGGTATCGTTGGAGCCTTGCTGGATCACATCTAACCAGATAGAGGCTGCCAGAATTGCTATAACGCGTTATTTGAAGCGTGGCGGACAGGTTTGGATCGATATATTCCCTCACAAGCCCGTTACGAAAAAGCCTGCCGAGACCCGCATGGGCTCCGGTAAAGGTTCTCCCGAGTATTGGGTAGCAGTAGTTAAACCGGGTAGAGTTCTCTTCGAGGTCGGCGGAGTTCCCGAGGCTGAAGCAAGAGAGGCATTGAGACTCGGAATGCATAAGCTTCCCGTAAAGTGCAAATTCATCAAGAAAGAAGATGCCGTTGAAGTAAATACGACAGAGGGTGGTGAAGGCAATGAAGGCTAAAAAGTTAAACGAAATGACGACGGAAGAATTGAACAACAAGTTGAAAGACCTCAAAGAGGAGCTTTTCAACCTTCGTTTCCGTCACGCAACTAACCAGTTGACGAACCCCATGGCTCTTGCAGAGTGCAAGAAAGATATCGCAAGAGTAAAGACGATCCTTCGTCAGCGCGAGATCGCATCAGAAGGAATAGGAGGCTAACATGGAGAGAAATTTAAGAAAGTCCAGAGTCGGAATCGTTGTTTCCGATAAGATGGATAAGACGGTCGTCGTTGCCGTACAGGAAAGATTCAAACATCCTCTTTACAAGAAGACGGTAATCAAGACCAAGAAGTTCAAAGCTCACGACGAAAACAATGAATGCGGCGTAGGCGATACCGTTGAGATCTTCGAGACGAGAAAGCTTTCCGCAAACAAGAACTGGAGAGTTTCCAGGATAGTCGAGAAGGCTAAATAAGGAGACAGAGTATGATACAACCACAAACAAGATTGAAAGTTGCCGACAATACCGGCGCGAAAGAGATACAGTGTATCAAAGTATTGGGTGGCTCCTTCAGAAAGACCGGAAACATCGGAGACGTTATCATTGCAAGCGTCAAGACTGCAACTCCCGGCGGAGTAGTCAAGAAGGGCGACGTTGTAAGAGCTGTCATCGTCAGAACGAGCAAGGGCATCCAGAGAAAGGATGGTACTTACATCAGATTCGACGACAACGCAGCAGTAATCATCGATACACAGAAGCAGCCTCGTGGAACCCGTATCTTTGGGCCTATCGCGAGAGAATTGCGTGATAAGGATTATATGAGAATCATATCCTTGGCACCTGAAGTTATTTAAGGAGGAACGAAATGAATACGCTTAAAATCAAAAAAGGCGACCAGGTTGTCGTTCTTACCGGAAAAGACAAGGGTAAAACAGGTCCAATCCTTGCATGCGATCCTAAGAGCAACAGAGTTATCGTCAAAGAAGTTAACATGCAGAAGAAGCACCTCAAAGCAAGGAACGCTCAGCAGGCAGGCGGAATCGTCGATATGGAAGGTCCCATCGATGCCTCTAACGTTATGATCCTTTGTCCCAAGTGCGGAAAGGCTACGAGAGTAGCTGCCGGCACGAACGAAAAGGGCAAGAAGATCAGAGTATGCAAGAAGTGCGGTGCAGAGCTTACGTTTGCAGAGACGAAGAAGGATTCCAAGAAGACAGCTAAGACTGCTGCTAAGAAGACTTCCAAGAAGGCTGCAAAGGCAGAAACAGAGAATAACTAAGGAGGTAAACTGCAATGGCTGAAAAGAAAGTAAAGGCAGCTGCCTCTGAAGCAGTTGTTTCTAAGAACAGAGTTCAGGTCAGATACGAAGAAGAAGTAAGAGACCAACTCGTTAAAAAGTTCGGATATACGAACGTTATGGAGATCCCCAAGGTCGTAAAGATCGTTGTCAATACGGGACTTGGAGATGTCAAAGATAATCCTAAGGCAGTTCAGACTGCGGTCAACGAATTGCAGGCTATCACCGGACAGAAGGCAGTTCTCACGAAGGCTAAAAAGTCCGTTGCTAACTTCAAAGTCAGAAAGGATATGGTCATCGGCGCAAAGGTAGACCTTCGCGGACAGAGAATGTATGAGTTCTTCGACAAACTCGTATCCATCGCTCTTCCCCGTGTAAGAGACTTCAAGGGCGTTTCCGACAAGTCCTTCGACGGCAGAGGAAACTATTCTCTCGGAGTTAAGGAACAGTTGATATTCCCTGAAATTCAGTATGATCAGGTAGAAGTCGTAAGAGGTTTCGATATTTGCATCGTAACCACAGCTAAGACCGACGATGAGGCAAGAGAGCTTATAAGGCTTCTCGGAATGCCCTTTGTTCGCGCATAACGGAGGATTATTTTATGGCTAAAAAAGCAATGATTAATAAACAGCAGAAAGCTCCCAAGTTTTCAACTCGTGCTTACACGAGATGCTCCATTTGCGGAAGACCTCATGCGGTTTTGAAAGAATACGGTATTTGCAGAATTTGCTTCAGAGAGTTGGCTTACAAGGGTCAGATCCCCGGAGTAAAGAAAGCGAGCTGGTAAAAAGGAGGAAATAGACTATGTTAGTAACAGATCCTATTGCCGATATGCTTACCAGAATCAGAAACGCTCAGACTGCAAAGCACGAACAGGTAGATATCCCTTGCTCCAAGGTTAAAAAGAGCATTGCGGAGATCTTGCTTGAAGAAGGCTACGTAGCAAACGTTGAGTATCTTGATGAAGGTATAAACGGTACGATTAGAATTACACTCAAATACGGCGCAAAGAGAGAGCCTGTTATCACTGGTATCAAGAGGATCTCTAAGCCCGGCTTAAGAGTATACGCTAAGTATGAAAACTTGCCGAAAGTTCTCGGAGGACTCGGAATCGCAATCATTTCTACTTCTAAGGGCATTATGACCGACAAGAAGGCGAGAGAACTCGGACACGGCGGAGAAGTTCTTGCTTATATCTGGTAATGCAGGAGGTATAGAAAGATGTCAAGAATAGGCAAAAAAGTAATTGCTATACCTGCCGGTGTAACGGTTGCGTTTGAGAACGGAGTCGTTACGGTTAAGGGACCCAAGGGAACCTTGACGCAGGATATCGTAGAAGAAAAGATCCACGTCAATATCGACGCTAACGAGGTTCATCTCACGCGTGATAACGACGAGAAGGAAGTCAGAGCTAAGCACGGACTTTACAGAGCCCTTATCGCTAATATGGTTAAAGGCGTAACCGAAGGCTACACCAAGAACCTTCTCATTAACGGTATCGGTTACAAGGTAACTGCAACGCCTACCAAGCTCACCCTTAACATCGGATATTCTCATCCTATCGAGGTTGAAGCTCCCGAGGGAATCACTTTCTCGACACCCGCTGCAACGGAGATCGCCGTTAGCGGTATCGACAAAGTTCTCGTCGGACAGGTCGCTGCATCGATCCGTTCTTTGAGAAAGCCCGAGCCTTATCACGGCTACGGCGTTCAGTACAAGGACGAAGTTATCGAAAGAAAGGAAGGAAAAGCTGCGGGCAAGAAGTAAGCATAACTTGCTTCTTCCCCTCAATTTGCTTGAATGCGCTTAAGAAGTGCAGAGCGTATATCTCGAAACGGTTTGTGCTTTGTATAAGCGTGTAAAAGTATTTTAAGGAGAGATAAACATGATTGGAAAGATCGACAAAAACGCTTCCAGAATCAAACGTAGAAAAAGAGTTCGCGGTCGCGTAAGCGGAACGGCTGACAGACCGAGGATCAGCGTTTACAGGAGCGTAGAGAACATTTATGCACAGCTTATTGATGACGTTAAGGGCGTAACGATTTGCGCTTCTTCGACGCTCGATAAGAATTTGAGAGCTGAACTTAGCGGAAAGACCAAGGTCGAGCAGGCTACTATGGTAGGCGAAGACCTCGCTAAGAAGGCTTTGGCAAAAGGCGTAACGGCAGCTGTTTACGACAGAGGCGGTTACCTTTACACAGGCAGAGTAGAAGCTCTTGCTGAAGGCGCTCGTAAGGGCGGACTTAAATTCTAATAAGGAGGACAGCTTTTATGGAACGCAAAGAAAATGCATTAAGACCTGAAAAAGACAATTCCAGAAGAAAGAGAGATAGCCGTCCCAGGAGACAACAGCAAGAGGAAAAAGACGATCTCATCAAAAAGACCATCTGCATCAACCGTGTAACCAAGGTTGTTAAGGGCGGTCGTAACATGAGATTTGCTGCTTGCGTAGTCGTAGGCGACGGAAAGGGCAACGTAGGTGTCGGAATGGGCAAGGCGATCGAAGTTCCTGCCGCTATCGACAAAGCTACTGCTGCTGCTAAGAAGAATATGTCCAAGATCTCCCTCGTAGGCACGACGATCCCTCACGAAGTTAACGGTAGATTTGGCAGAGGCAACGTATTGATGCTCCCTGCTGAGCAAGGTACCGGTGTTATCGCCGGCGGCCCCGTTCGTGCGGTACTCGAAGCTGTAGGCGTAAAGGACATCAGAACGAAATCTTACGGAACTAACAATCCCATCAACTGCGTAAAGGCAACGATCGAAGGTTTGAAATCCTTGTCTACGCTCGAAGAGGTTGCCGCTAAACGCGGAAAGACCCCGTCTGAAATTCTCGGTTAAGGAGGTAACTTAAAATGGCTAACGAAAAACAGGTTAAGGTTACCCTTATAAAGTCCACGAACTCCTGCACGAAAGTACAGAAGGCAACCGTTGAGGCTTTGGGACTCAAGAAGATCAGAAGCGAGAAGGTTCATACTCTCAATCCCAGCATCGAGGGAATGATCTTCAGAGTTAAGCACCTCGTAAAGGTTGAAGAACTTTAAGACTTAGGAGGAACGTAGATTATGAGAATTCATGAATTAGCACCTGCTCCGAACTCCACGAAGAGCTCCAAGAGACTCGGTCGCGGAATCGGTTCGGGCAAGGGTAAAACATCAGGTAAAGGACATAAAGGACAGTGGGCAAGATCCGGTGGCGGAGTTCGTCCCGGTTTTGAAGGCGGTCAGATGCCCTTATACAGACGTATTCCTAAGCGCGGCTTCAACAACCGTTTCAGGAAAGAATACGTAGTAGCAAACATTTCCTGCCTCGAAGCATTTGAGGCTAACACGGAAATCACACTCGAGCTCTTGCTCGAAAAAGGCATTGTCAGCGATGTCAAAGGCAACGCAGGCCTCAAGGTTCTCGGAGACGGCGCTCTTACGAAGCCCATGACGGTCAAAGCTGCAAAGTTCTCTGAGACTGCAAAGTCCAAGATCGAAGCAGTCGGCGGCGTTTGCGAAATAATCTGACTTAAAGCGTCCGACAGTCTCGGACGTATCGGAGGTAACAATGTTTGAGACATTAAAAAATGCCTTTAAGGTTAAAGAGATCAGAAGAAAGATCTTTATAACCATCGGCTTCATTCTGCTCTACAGAGTTGGCTGCTTCGTTCCTGTTCCGGGAATTGCTGCTGAAACTTTCCAGAGCACAATAGAGGGTAACGACTTCCTCGGCATCATGAGTGCTGTATCGGGTGGTTCGTTGAGCCAAGGTACGTTGTTCGCAATGGGTATCGGACCTTACATCAACGCATCCATCATCATCCAGCTTCTCTGCATCGGTATTCCTGCTCTTGAGAGACTTTCCAAGAGCGGTGAAGAGGGAAGGAAGAAGATTGCCATGATTACCAGATACGTAACGCTTGGACTAGCCGTAATTCAGTCCGTCGCTATTCTTATTTCCGTAGGATCAAGCGGCATTGACTCGACTATATTCGGCGAGAACCTTAAATGGTTGACGTATACTTGTATAGTTATTATCTTCTGCGCAGGATCTGCACTCACGATGTGGATCGGCGAAAGGATCACCGAATTCGGTATCGGCAATGGTATCACGCTTTTGATCTTCGTTGGTATTCTTGCTACGGCAGGACAGTCCATCTTGGCTCAGTTCAGCCAGATCTTTGCGGGCGATATCGGCGCATTGGTAGCCCTTCTCGTATTCCTCGTAGCCGTTCTCGTCATCTTCGGATGCATCGTAACGGTAGATATGGCGCAGAGAAAGATCCCTGTTCAGTATGCAAAGCAGGTCAAGGGAAGAAAGATGTACGGCGGACAGTCCACGTTCATTCCTATCAAGGTAAACGGTTCCGGCGTTCTCCCGCTCATCTTCGCGTATGCGATCTTGTCTTTCCCGCAGCTCATTATGGGACTTTTCTGGCCCAACAAGAGCTTCCCCGTATATACGAACTGGTTCTCCGCTAACGGATACCTTTATCCGTTGTTCCTTGCGGTACTCATCGTATTCTTCGCATACTTCTATGCGTCCGTTCAGTTCAATCCTGATGACGTCGCTAAGAACATTCAGCAGTACGGCGGATTTATCCCGGGCATCAGACCTGGTCGTCCTACGGCAGATCATCTTAGAAAGATCAGCAACAGGATCACGCTTTTCGGCGCAATCTATCTCGCTCTCGTAGCTTTGATTCCTACCTATATCTTCCGTCTTATCGCTATCGTTAACAACAGTAGCTACGGACTTATGGGTGCGTTCAGCGCAACGGGACTCATGATCGTCGTTTCTGCGGCACTTGAGTTCAATACGACGCTCGAATCTCAGCTTATGATGAGACACTATAAGGGTTTCCTTAAATAAAAAAACACTTGGCAGTTTCGGGTATCCGCAAGTTTATCCTTGCGGATGCTCGGGCTGTTAACTTGTCTTAAAAAGAGTATGAAAATTATATTGATCGGCGCTCCGGGCGCAGGAAAAGGTACACAGGCTTTCAAAATTACGGACAAATTCGCTATTCCTCACATCTCTACCGGCGATATATTCAGAAGCAATATCAAGGGCGGCACGCCTCTCGGTATCGAAGCGAAGTCTTACATCGACAAGGGAATGCTCGTTCCAGATGAACTTACTATCAAGATCGTCGAGGACAGGATCTCCAAGGAAGATTGCAAGGACGGCTTCATGCTCGACGGCTTCCCGAGAACGTTGGAACAGGCTGAGGCACTCGATAAGATGTGCGACATCGACCTCGTTATCAACATCGACGTTCCTTTGGAACTTCTGCTTCACAGAATAGTCGGAAGAAGGGTATGCAAGGGCTGCGGAGAAAGCTATCACGTTGACTTCATGAAAGAAGGTCAGGAGACTTGCGAGCGTTGCGGCGGTGCTCTTATTCAGAGGGCTGACGACAACGAAGAATCCGTAAAGACAAGGCTCGACGTATACGTAAAGCAAACGCAACCTCTCATAGATTATTATGATAGAAAGGGCGTTTTGAGGTCGGTAAACGGAGCAAGATCGATGGATGAAGTATTCTCCGACATCGAAGAACTGTTGAAATGATTATACTTAAAGCTTCAAGCGAAATTGAAAAGATGAAAAAAGCGGGCAAGATCACGGGCGATACGCTTAAATTGTTGCAAGACAAGGTTAAGCCCGGAATGAGCACGCTTGAGCTTAACAATATCGCAGAAAGGTATATAAGAAGTCAGGGCGCAGTTCCGTCGTTTTTGGGACTTTACGATTATCCCGCATCGGTATGCATCTCGATAGACGAAGAGGTCGTACACGGTATTCCGTCAAAGCATAGGATCGTTGAAGAGGGACAGATAGTGAGCTTCGACGTCGGTGCGTATATAGACGGCTTCCACGGCGATGCTGCGAGAACGGTGATGATCGGTCAGGTCTCGGAGGAGAAGAAACAACTCGTAAGAGTAACGGAGGAGTGCTTTTTCAAGGGTGTCGAGCAGTTCAGGCTTGGCAACAGACTTGGCGATATCGGCAACGCTATTCAGGAATACGCAGAAAGCTTCGGCTACGGCGTAGTAAGGGAATTGGTAGGCCACGGTATCGGCAGGGACATGCACGAAGATCCGAACGTACCTAACTACGGTAAGGCAGGGCGAGGGATAAGACTTTCGAACGGCTTAGCTCTTGCGATCGAACCGATGATATCGGCAGGAACGTACGACGTAATACAGCTCTCAGACGGCTGGACGTACGTTACGAAGGATAGAAGTCCTGCAGCACACTACGAAAACACGACTGTTCTTATTGACGGTGAGGTTCATATTCTTACCTTATGATCATGGAGGGACAATTGAAACAAAGCGAAGCTTTGGCGGGGCAAGTAGTCCTGTCGAAACAAGGAAGGGACTGCGGCAAATACGCCGTCGTCGTCAAGATAAAGAACGACTCGTACGTTTATATCGCTGACGGAGTGGCAAGAAAGGTTGCAGAGCCTAAACTAAAAAATATCAAACACTTAAAATTTACGCCTTACGTATTGCAGAAAGTAGCTGACAAGCTCAACGCAAACGAACAGGTCTTCGATGCAGAGATAGCGAGAGGACTTAAGGTATTCGATAAAAAAGAAGGAGAGATCGGATAGTGGCAAAAGACGATGTTATAGAAGCGCAAGGCGTTGTTCTCGAAGCGCTTCCGAACGCGAACTTCAAGGTAAAGCTTTCAAACGGAATTGTGATAACGGCTTATATATCGGGCAAGCTCCGTATGAACTACATCAAGATTATTCCCGGAGACACCGTTTCCGTAGAAATGAGCCCTTATGACCTTACGAAAGGCAGGATCGTTTGGCGTTCTAAAAACTAATAGGAATAACAGTGCAAAAACGTTTGCAAAATCAAAGCAAATGTGTTATAATTTCATTTAGTCTGCAATGGAGGAATTTGAAATGAAAGTCAGACCGTCTGTAAAGCCTATGTGCGAGAAGTGCAAGGTAATCAAAAGAAACGGCAAGGTTATGGTTATTTGTTCCAAGAACAAGAGCCACAAACAGCGTCAGGGCTAATTAGAAAAGATTAGTCCGTTTTCCTCGTTTAAAAGCGAGGTCATTCACAACTGCCGAAAGGCAAAACAAAATCAGGCTAAAACGGAAGAAAGATTTGACTCACTTTGCAAGGTAGAAATGTAGCGTGCTTTTTCCACCGCGCGCGCGAGCGTTTACTTGCATCACGAGGGTAAAGATCTTATCTTACCGAAAAATAAGCGGAGGTAAACATAATATGGCACGTATTTCCGGCGTAGATTTGCCGAGAGAAAAACGCGTTGAGATCGGTTTAACCTATATCTATGGTATAGGTCTTCCTACGTCTCAGAAGATCCTCGCTGACACAGGCGTCAATCCCGACACGAGAGTTAAGGATTTGACGGAGGATGATATCACGAAGCTCAGAGAGTATATCGAGCATCATCTTGTTGTCGAAGGCGAGAGAAAAACACAGGTATCACTTGACATCAAGCGTCTGATCGAGATCGGATGCTATCGCGGCGTTCGCCACAGAAAGGGCTTGCCCGTAAGAGGACAGAGCTCCAAGACGAATGCTCGTACAAGAAAGGGCCCCAGACACACGGTCGCTAAGAAGAAAGGTTAAGGAGGGGCAGTAACATGGCAGATAAGAAGAAAGTCATCAGAAGAAGACGTGAGTTAAAGAACATTGACAAGGGTCAGGTTCACATTCAGACTTCTTTCAACAATACGATCGTTACCATTACAGATATGCAAGGTAACACGATTTCTTGGTGCAGCGCAGGCTCTTTGGGCTTCCGCGGATCGAGAAAGAGCACTCCGTACGCAGCTCAGCAGGCTTCCGAGAAGGCAGCTATGGCAGCAAAAGAGCACGGACTTCGCAGCGTAGAAGTATTCGTAAAAGGACCCGGACAGGGACGTGAATCGGCAATCAGAGCTTTGCAGGTATGCGAGATCGAAGTTACTATGATTCAGGACGTTTCGCCCATTCCTCACAACGGATGCCGTCCGCCGAAGAGAAGAAGAGTATAACGGAGGTAAGAAAATATGGCAAGATATACAGAAGCGGACTGCCGTCAGTGCAGACGTGAAGGTTGCAAGCTCTTCCTTAAGGGAGACAGATGCTATACGAAGAAATGCGCTCTCGAGAGATATCCTTCCGTTCCCGGAAAAGATCCTCACGCTCCGAGAAAGAAACAGAGCGGCTACGCATTGCAGCTTCGTGAAAAACAGAAAACAAAGAGAATTTACGGCGTTCAGGAAGGTCAGTTCAGAAGCTATTATGAGAAAGCAGACCGTATGAAAGGCGTTACCGGTGAGAACATGTTGTCTCTCCTCGAAAGACGTCTTGACAACGTATGCTATCGTATGGCTATCGGAACTTCCCGTTCTCAGGCTAGACAGCTCGTTACGCACGGACATATCACCGTTAACGGCAAGACTGTCAGCATCCCGTCTTATCTTATTAGCGTAGGTGACGTAATTTCCATCAAGGAAAGCAAGCGCAACAACGGCGTGTTCAAGGATATGAAGACGGCTAAAAAGCCTACCTGCCCCAAGTGGTTGGATTTCGATCCCGAGAAGCTCGAGGGAAAGATCTTGGCTTTGCCGCAGCGTGATGACATTGACGCAACGATTGCTGAACACATGATCGTCGAGTTGTACTCTAAATAATAAGTAAGCCCCACCCGTAACAGGGTAAAAAATCAAATCAGGAGGATAACTTAAAATTATGATGGAAATTAAAATGCCAAACATCACGGTTGATGAGTCACAAGATAAATCCTCGGCGAAGATCGTAGTCGAACCTTTGGAAAGAGGCTTCGGCACGACCTTAGGCAATGCTTTAAGAAGAATTTTGTTGTCGTCGCTTCCCGGTTCCGCACCTGTCGGAATCATGATCGAGAACGTCAAGCACGAATTCTCGACCATTCCCGGAGTTACCGAAGACGTTGCGGATATAATCCTCAACCTCAAGGGACTTGCGGTAAAAACGACGTCGACCAATCCTACGTTCAGAAAATCGGTATTCATTCACAAGAAAGGTCCTTGCGTAGTAAGGGCAGAGGATATCGAGACTGACGCAGAAGTTGAAATACTTAATAAAGACGCATTGATCTGCACGATAGACGAAGGCGGCGCTCTTAACATGGAGATCGTCATCGGACGCGGCAGAGGTTATTGCAATGCAAACTTCAATAAGAGCGATAAGAATCCTATAGATTTTATCGCAATCGATTCCATCTTTACTCCCGTTAAGCACGTCAACTATAAGGTTGAGAATACGAGAGTCGAGAACAGCATCGATTATGACAAACTTACTCTTGAAGTAAAGACAAACGGTACGTTCGCAGCAAAGGATATCGTCAGCCTTGCCGCAAAGATCATGGAAGAGCACTTGAAGTTGTTCATCAATCTTTCGGAAGAGCTTAAAGATTCGACGATCCTTATCGCTCCCGAAGCAGACCAGCAGATCGAAAGATTGAAGATGAGCATCGAAGAGATGGATCTCTCCGTTCGTTCGTTCAACTGCTTGAAGCGTGCAGGCATTCATACCGTAGAAGATTTAACAAAGAAAACCGAAGACGACATGCTCAAAGTTAGAAACCTCGGAAGAAAATCTCTCGATGAGGTAATTCATAAGCTTGAAAGTTACGGTTTAAATTTAAAGAATAACGAAGAATAGGAGGACACAACCGTGAGAAAGTTGGGAAAAACAACGACACAGCGCATGAGCATGATCAAGAACCAAGCGTCTGAACTCCTTTGGTACGGCAGAATCGAAACCACCTATTTCCGTGCAAAAGAGGTCGCTAAATATGCTGAAAAGCTTATTACCCTTGCTATGAATACCTACGAGGACAAGCTCGAGGTAACCAAGAAGGTTAAAGACAAAGACGGAAAAGAGATCGAGATCAAGACGATCAATGACGGTGTTAAGAGACTTGCTGCAAGAAGAACGCTTATGGCAAAGCTCGTAGATCTTAAAGAGCCTAAGAAAGAAGGCGAGTCCAAGTCCGAATACGCTGCAAGAACTAAGGATATCAACCATCCTTTGATCGAAAAGATGTTCGGCGAGATAGCTCCCAAGTACGCTAAGAGAAAAGAAGAGCTCGGTCAGGGTGGCGGATATACGAGAGTATATAAGCTTTCCGACAGAAAGGGCGACGGCGCTACGAAGGCTATCGTTGAGTTGATCTAATTAACAAAAAGATTTGAAGCAGCTGATTTGGCTGCTTCTTTTTTATGCGTTGAATAGCCCACGGCAAATGCCGTGGGTATATATTTATACCGTTGAAGCCATCTAACTATGCTTCGAACTTAAGGAGTGAAAGACACGAAATAATAGATAGTATAATGGCGAAATTTTGACTTTAAGCCGAAATATTGCATTGTTCGTAACTTTGTTAAGTTGCGCAGAACTATCCTAAGGATCGCTTGATTTTGGCTTAATAAAAGCGATCTCGGTCGCTTTTCAAGCCGTAGGGAAACAAAACGCATTACAGCAAAAATGATCGCATAAACCAACGAGATCTCCGTTGGGACGTGTCAAAAAACTTCAATAAGCACAAATTGAGTTAAAAAAACACTTAACGGCGGTTATCGATAAAATATTTTCTCAAAACTGTTTCCAAACGTGGAAATTTGTGATACAATAGAAAAAATGTTTTTATAGATAGGAGGTTGACCATGAAGACTGACATCGAAATTGCAAGAGAGTACAAGGCGGAGAATATTTATTCAATAGCAAATAGACTCGGAATAGACGAAAGCGACCTTTTGCCTTACGGCAAATTTATGGCAAAGATAGAAGGCAAGCCCCAAGCACCGAAGTCAAAGCTCATTTTGGTTACTGCGATAAACCCAACTCCCGCAGGAGAGGGCAAAACGACGGTATCTATCGGTCTTGCAGACGGATTAAAACGCATCGGCAAGAACGTCTGCCTTGCGCTCCGTGAACCCTCCTTAGGACCTGTATTCGGCGTAAAGGGCGGTGCAACGGGAGGCGGATACGCTCAGATAGTCCCGATGGAGGAGATAAATCTCCACTTTACGGGCGACCTTCATGCGATAACGTCGGCAAACAACCTGCTTTCTGCGATGATCGATAACCACATTTATCAAGGAAACGAGCTTGATATAGACCCTACGAGGGTAATATTCAAGCGTTGCGTTGATCTCAACGACAGAAGCCTTAGACATATTGTCGCAGGTCTTGGCGGTGCTACAAACGGCTCTCCTCGTGAGGACGGCTTCACGATAACGGCGGCAAGCGAGATAATGGCGATACTTTGCCTTTCCGAGGACTTAAAGGACTTGAAACGCCGCTTGGGCAACATATTGGTCGGCTATAACAGGAGCAAACAGCCCGTTTACGCAAAGGACTTAAAAGCAGAGAATGCAATGGCAATACTTCTCAAAGAAGCGATAAAGCCAAATTTGGTGCAGACGCTTGAGGGGACGCCTGCTATAGTACACGGCGGTCCGTTTGCCAATATTGCGCACGGCTGCAATAGCGTTATCGCTACTCGCATGGCGATGGGGCTTTCGGATTATACCGTTACGGAGGCAGGCTTCGGTGCGGACCTCGGAGCGGAGAAATTCCTTGACGTTAAGTGCAGAAAGGCAGGCTTAAAGCCCGATCTCGTAGTATTGGTTGCGACGATACGAGCCCTCAAAATGCACGGTGGCGTCAAAAAAGCCGACTTAGGCGTCGAGAACGTTGAGGCGCTTGAAAAGGGCTTAGGCAACCTCTATAAGCACATAGAGAACGTGAGAAACGTCTATAAATTACCCGTAGTAGTTGCGATAAATAGGTTTACTTCCGATACCAAAAACGAGATCGAGACGCTTAAAAAGGGCGTAGAGAGCTACGGCGTCGAGGCTATACTTACCGAAGAATGGGCAAAAGGCAGCCTTGGGACTACGGAACTTGCCGAAAAGGTAGTTGAGCTTTGCGAAAAAGAGAACGACTTTACCTTCTCGTATGGCGACGATATGAAGCTTAAAGATAAGTTCATAGCCGTTGCAACGAAGATATACGGTGCAAAGAGTGTAACTTTCTCGTCGAGTGCCGAAAAAGAGCTTAAAAAGCTCGAAGAAATGGGCTACGGAAAGCTACCCGTCGTAATCGCAAAGACGCAATATTCTCTTTCCGACGACCAAACGAAGCTCGGTCGTCCCGAGAACTTCGAGGTTACGATAACAGAAGTAGTATTGAGAAGCGGAGCAGAGTTCGTCGTTGGAATTGCAGGCAATATGATGCTGATGCCCGGACTTGGTAAAACGCCCGCGGCAGTCGGTATGACGATAGACGACGAAAGCGGAGAGGTCAACGGACTGTTCTGAAAAGCTGTCCATAGAAAAAGTATTTGTGATATAGCAAAAACTGCGTGGCGGAGAGAAAATCTCCGCCATTTTCAATATAGAGTGTGAAAATAAATGTAAAATCGTTGAAATAATGAGTGAAAAGTGCTAAAATGTCGGCGGAATAAAAAAGAAGGAGAATAATATGAAAAAGTTTTTATCGGAGTTCAAAAAATTCGTACAACGTGGCAATGTAGTTGACCTTGCAGTCGGCGTTATCATCGGCGGAGCATTCAGCAAAATAACGTCCAGCTTAGTCAACGACATAATAATGCCTCTTATCACGGCAATATTCGGTCTTTTCGGTGTAAAAGGCGGAGTTTCAGGTATGTGTATCGTCCTCAACGGCGTACCAAAATACGTGCTCGATACGTCCACGAATACGCAGGTATTAAACCCAGAAGCGATCCTTTGGAACTACGGAAACTTCATCCAGACGGTCATGGACTTCTTACTCATCGCACTTGTGCTTTTCGTTATCATCAAGGCGATAAACTTTGCTAACGACGAGCTTAAAAAGGTGACGGAGAAATCCCCCTTCACGAAAGCCGAGCTCAAAGCGTTCAAGAAAGAGGGCAAGACTTATATGGAGATAAAGAAGCTCGAGGAAGAAAAGCGTGCAGAGCTTATTGCGGAAGCAAAACGCAAGGAAGAAGAAGCAAAGGCAAACGCGCCCAAGACGGAAACACAGCTTTTGCAGGAGATAGTCGAGCTGTTACAGGAAAATAAAGCTCAATAATTCAGATGTTTGTTAAAACGCCTTTAGGACACGCCTAAGGGCGTTTTCTTTTACCGTCAAGCCTTAAATACGGCGCAGATAAAGCGGAAAAAGAAAAATGGATAAATGTACCAATTTGCTTGTCAATTGCGGAATTTAGGGGATTTTGAGGGTGTAACGCTTGTTTTTAGCGTAGTTTTTTGCTATAATCGACTCATGAACTACGCAAACGATTTTTTTGTTACCGCAAGCGGTACTTTTGATAAAGCAAAACTTAGTTTGAACACCGTCTTATACGACGCATTTCACTTTCACGAGGAGTTGGAGATCAACTTCGTCCTTGACGGTGATATGACCGCAAGAACGGGCAAAGGCGAATTTTCGGCTCGCAAGGGCGATTTCGTCATATTCAACCACGACATGCCTCACGAGATAGAGACCTTCGGCAAGGGGGTAACGCTGATAAGCGTTTTGATTCCAAAGAGCGTATTTAACGGCGTTTTAAAGGATGGCGAGAGCGTTTCGTTTAATAAGACGGTCATAAGCGACGCATTCGATTTTTACGATGACCTTAGGTATCTTCTGCTTTCCCTCATGAAAGCGTCGATCTTAAGGGAAAAGTACTATAAATTCCAAACGAACGCTCTTTTCAGCGACTTTTTGTACCTGCTTTTGACAAGCGCAAAGCATACCGTTGTCAAAGACGGTACGAGAGTGGATCGTAACGCAAGGCTGAAACGCCTCATAGAGTTCGTAGAAAACGGCTACGCAGATAAACTCCGCTTGCAGGATTTTGCCGACAACGAGGGCATATCGCTCTTTTACGCTTCCCATTTTGTCAAGGATGCGCTCAATTCGACCTTCCAGGACTATGTAACGAGGATAAGGCTGAATAACGCCGTAAAACTTCTTTTGACGGCGAAAAAGACGGTCTCCGACATAAGCGTCGAGTCGGGCTTTTCTGATATGAGATACCTATATAAGGCTTTCGACGGTGCATACAGTCTTTCCCCTAAGGAGCTTAAAAAGAAGCTCTCCGAAAAGGACGAAGCGGGCGTAAAGACTGAAATAACCGAACGATATATAAAAAAGCTCTACACGGATGAAAAGGTAATAGAGCTGATAAAAGCCTACGAAACGGAAGAGGGCTTATAAAACAAAAACCAAAGGCGGCTATGAAAGCCGCCTTTTTTATCGCAAAAGCAAAATGATTTAGCAAATCGTTGTAAAATTGCTCGCAATATGATAAAATTACGATATGAAAAAAATTTGTGCGGTTTTATCTATACTCTTAGCCTTGTTGGTACTGTGCTCATGCGGAAAGGCTGATAATTTCAGATACAAAAGGGACGTCGAGAGCTTCAATACGTCTTCGCTTCTTTATATTTACGACGATTTCACAAAGCTCTCGAGCGTAGAGCGCTTTGAAAGCGTGTGGAGCGAAGTAGAAAAGATGATGGCGGAGATAGAATCATCCGTCGCCGTAGACGTAGAAACTTCCGACGTGTATAGGCTGAATCACGCAAAATGCGGTGAAAGGGTAAGCGTTTCGGCTGTAACTGCCGATATTTTCTTGAAAGCGAAAGGTGCGTACGAAAAAAGCGGCGGAAGCTACGACCCTACGGTATATCCCTTGGTGGACCTGTGGGGATTTTCTCCTCGCTTTTCGGACGATTACGAGCCGAAGATGCCGTACGACAGAAAGCGAGCTCTCGACGATAGCTTGCCTCTTCCCGATGAAAAATACGTCGAAGCGTTCAAGTCGCTCGTCGGATTTGATAAGGTCGAGCTTATAAAAGAAAACGGCGAGTATTACCTTGTAAAAAACATAGAAGCAGTCGTTGTCGACGGCGTTTCATATGAAGCGATGCTGGATTTCGGCGGCATAGCAAAGGGCTACGCGGCAGATAAGGCGCTTGCGCTTTTGAAAGAGAGCGGGTATATAGAAGGCTATTTCTCCAGTGGCACGAGTAGCATTGCTTTCCTGGAAAGCGGAGCTATGAGCGCAAAGGATAAATGCTTTGAGCTTTCGATAAGAAGACCTCGTTTGACGGATGAAAGCGGAAACGCTTACGCATCGGTAAACGTTAAGAATGCGTGCGTGTCGTCAAGCGGCGACTACGAGAAGTATTATGATGTTGACGGCATAAGGTACTGCCATATCATAGATCCAAAGACGGGCTACCCGATAAATACGACTGAAAATACGACTGAGTATATAATGTCCGTAACGCTCATAGGCGATGATGCGGCGATATTAGACGGTCTTTCGACGGCAGTCATGACGATGACGGTCAAGGATGCCAAGAGCTTTCTTAAAAAAAGCGGAACAAACGCAGTTTTTTCTTACTTCAAGGACGGCGAATATAAGGTATATACCACGTTGCAAAAGGCGGACGTAGAGATAAAGGACGAAAATTACGTTCTCGATTAGAGAAAATAAGGGCATGAAAAACGACAAGGAGAAAACGGAAAATAAGTTTTTCAAAAAGGGCGATATGCTGATATACGCCCTTGTTTTGCTTATTCTCATAGCGTCTTTTATGCCACTCGTTTTCAAAGACAGCAAAAGCGTTGAGAAAATAACCGTCAACGATCTTAATAGCGGCGAAACGGTATTTTCATACGATTTTTCCTCGCAAAGGAGCTCTTTCGACGGAAATAAAGTAAAAGTAACAGATAATGGCGAATATTTGGAAGTCGAAATCACGGCAGGCGGCGGATATAATCTGCTTATAGTAGAGAAAAACGGCGTTGCGTATATGAAAGAGGCGGACTGTTCTTTCAATGCCGATTGCGTGCATAGTGACAAGATAATACGCTCTGGCGACGCAATAATCTGCCTGCCGCACAAGCTCGAAGTAATAGGAATGGGCTCGGGCGAGGGGGAGATAATCATCGGATGAAAAAGCTCTCGTCAAAAAAAATAGCGTTACTTGGTATATTGACTGCCCTTGCGCTTATATCCTACCTTCTCGAAGGACTTTTGCCTCCACTTATGATCCCCGGCGCAAAGCTCGGAATATCCAACGCCTTCACCCTACTTGCGATATGCCTTTTGTCCCCTCAAAGCGGCATAATACTTATCGTAGTGAGAACGACGCTTGCAAGCCTGATCGCAGGCTCGATGTCGTCCCTTTTATATAGCTTGACCGCAGGACTTGTCGCAACGCTTATCATGTCATTGCTATGGAGATATGTAAGTAACAAGCTGTCAATTCTTGCTATATCCGTAGTCGGAGCAGTGATCCACAATATAACGCAAGACCTCGTGTATTTTGCCGTAACAGGCTCGCAATACGTTCTTTCCTATATGCCTTACCTCGTACTGATAGGCGTGTTTTCAGGTGCAATAGTGGGCTTTTTGACCACCTTGATAGAAGACCGAATGAAAAATATTGCAAGTTTTGACTAAAGATATTTGCAAAAACGGCAAGCATTCCGACTTTTGGAACGCCTTTTTATTTCTTGAAAGATACTTTTGTGCGAATATGTTTCAAAATAAATGAGCCGTATTGACAAGTTGACTAAAAATCATCGAAAATTACTATAAATAGCAAAAAAGTTTATATAATTTTTATGAACGGTATGCTAAAATAAATGTAGCAAACCGTTCTTTTACGTATTTAAGAGCTTGTAAATGATCATATAAGGAGAAAATCAATGTTAACGAAACAGCAGGAACAAAAATTGCACGAATTGCTTTCCGAGATGACCGTTGCCGAAAAAGTCGGTCAGCTCAATCACGTCGGACCGTCGCTTGTCGGAACGTTCGACGTCTCAATTCCCGAACTATATATGCAGCTTCAGGCGGGGAAGATAACTCGTGATGAGTTCATGAAAAAGATGTCGCAAACAAAGCGCGACTATCGTGAAGAGGATGTAAAGGCTGGCAGAATAGGCTCTTACGCTCTTTGCGGCAGAGAGCAGACTCGCAAGATACAAAAATTAGCCGTCGAGGAGTCGAGACTTGGCATTCCCCTTATTTTCGGACATGACGTCATTCACGGCTACCGCACGGGATTCCCTATTCCGCTCGCAGAGGCTTGCGCATTTGACGACGAGATGTGGGAAAAGGGAGCAAGACTTGCTGCTATCGAGGCATCCTACGACGGTATCAATATGACTTATTCTCCCATGGTAGACGTCTCAAAAGACGCCCGTTGGGGAAGAATTGCCGAAAGCGCAGGCGAGGACACGCTCATGAACGCTCGTTACGGTGCGGCAAAGGTAAGAGGCTATCAGACGGACGATACGACGGCAGAAACGGCTATTGCGGCATGTGCAAAGCATTTTTGCGCATACGGCTATTCCGAGGGTGGAAGAGACTATAACAGAGTAGAGATAAGCGAAGAGAGACTTCGTGAAGAGGTACTGCCCGCATTCAAAGCGTGCGTTGACGAGGGACTTTTGTCAATAATGCCCTCATTTAACGACATAAACGGCGTACCAAGCTCCGTAAATAAATGGCTTCTCAGAGACGTTCTCCGTGGAGAGTTCGGATTCAAGGGCTTAGCGATAAGCGACGCCAACGCAGTTCAGGAGTGTATCGCTCACGGTGTATGCGAGGATAAGGCTGATGCGGCGAAGAAATCTCTCGAAGCAGGCATGAACATCGATATGTCTTCCGATAGCTTTATCGAGAACGTAGAAAGATTGGTTGACGAGGGAAAGATATCCATGGAAACGCTTGACCTTGCCGTAGAAGAGATATTGAGAGTCAAGTTTGAACTCGGACTTTTCGACAACCCGTATAAAGGCGGCGAGGACAGGGACGACGTCTTCTTGAATGCGGAAACTCGTGCGTTCGCAAGGAAGATGGCGCAAAAGTCCATCGTACTTTTGAAAAACGAGAGCGTCTTGCCGTTTAATGCGGGCGAGAAGGTCGCTGTCTTAGGAAGATTTGCCGATGAAGCAGGCGAGATGAGAGGCACGTGGGCTATAAACGTCCTTTCGGACGATTGCGTAAGCCTTATGGCAGGACTTAAAAACAGAAATGCAAATGCGACTTACTACGAAAATATCGAGGACATCAAGGACGAGAACGTAATTTTGCTCGCTCTCGGAGAAAGCTTCCTTGAAAACGGCGAGGCGGCAAGCAAGGCAAGCATAGAGCTTTGTGACGAAGATAAAGCACTCTTTGAAAAGGCTATTGCGACGGGCAAAAAGGTCGTTGTGGTTCTCTTTAACGGAAGACCGCTCGTTATTTCTCGTCTCAAAGAAAAAGCCGACGGCATCGTCGAGGCTTGGAATCTCGGAGTAGAGGGCGGCAACGCTATAGCAGACGTACTTTACGGCGATGTCAATCCGTCGGGTAAGCTCACTGCGTCATTCCCTAACTCCACAGGTGAATGCCCGTGCTATTACGGACAAAAGCCCACGGGACGTCCCGGAGATCAGACAAAGTTTACGTCGAAGTACATCGACACGCCGCTAACCAAGGTATATTCCTTCGGCTACGGACTTTCCTACACGACGTTTGAATATAGCGATGCGGCAGCCGAAAAGACCGATAAGGCTTTCAGAATAAGCGTAACCGTCAAAAACACGGGCGATAGATGCGGCGACGAGGTGGTTCAGTGCTACTATTCCGATCCCGTTGCGCTTCGCACCCGTCCGTCAAAGAAGCTCGTAGATTACAAGAAGATAACGCTTGAAAAAGGTGAGGCGAAGACGGTAGTATTTGACGTTCCCTTTGAAAAGCTCGGATATTACATCAACGGCAACGAATTTATCGTTGAAGACGGCAAATACGTTCTCATGGTTGGCGGAAGTTCCGACGACGTATTGAGTGTGGACGTGGTATTATAATAACAGCGCTAAAATAGTAAAATAGCGTCGGATGAACTTCATCCGACGCTTTTCTATATAAAGATTTGTAATAGCGGCAAAATAAAAACATCACGGCGGTCAGTCGTGATGTTTTGTTGTGTTTGCTATTATTTTTTCTCTCTCGGGTTAAGTCTGTTGAATTCCTTGATCCTCAGACCGCCGTCGAGTATTCTCTTTCTGATGCGGAGCGTCTTGGGGGTAACCTCCAAAAGCTCGTCTTCGTTCAGGAATTCCAAGCACTCTTCAAGGCTCATGGTCTTGGGCGGAATAAGTCTCAACGCCTCGTCGGAACCTGCTGCACGCATGTTGGTGATGTGTTTTTTCTTGCAGACGTTGACGTTAAGGTCTCCTGCCTTAGGAGAAACACCGACGACCATACCCTCGTAAACTGGCGTACCGGGCGTAATGAAGAGTATTCCACGCTCCTGTGCGTTGTAAAGTCCGTAGGTTACGGCCTCACCCGTCTCAAACGCTACGAGAGAGCCTGCCGTACGCTTTTTGATCTCGCCCTTTTTCTCTCCGTACTTGCAGAACACCGACGACATAATGCCTTCGCCCTTGGTGTCGGTCAAGAACTCGCTTCGATAACCGAAAAGTCCACGGGAGGGGATGATAAATTCAAGCCTGATGCGGCTGTCCATAGGCGTCATGGTAACGAGCTCGCCCTTACGCGTACCCATCTTCTCCATAACTGCGCCTACGCTTTCCTGCGGTACGTCAACGACGAGCGTATCGTAAGGCTCGCACGTAACGCCGTCGATCTCCTTCAAAAGGACTCTCGGCGTCGAAACTGCGAACTCGTAGCCCTCACGGCGCATCGTCTCGATAAGAATGGAAAGGTGCATCTCGCCACGGCCGCAAACTCTGAACGAGTCCGTGTTCTCGGTATCGGAAACACGGAGCGAAACGTCCTTCAGAAGCTCCTTATAAAGCCTGTCCCTCAGATGCCTTGTCGTAACGAACTTGCCCTCACGGCCGGCAAATGGTGAGTCGTTGACTGAGAACGTCATCTCGACGGTAGGCTCGCCTATTTTTATGAACGGAATAGGCTCGGGGTTTGCGGGATCTGTGATGGTGTCGCCGATAAATATATCGTCAAAGCCCGAGAAACAAACGATGTCGCCTACCATTGCTTTTTCTATGGGCGTACGCTTCAATCCCTCGATCTGGAAGAGCGAAGCGATCCTTGCCTTATGAAGCATGGATTTGTCGTGGTGGTTTACGATAGTGATGTCCTGGTTGAGTCTTATCTCTCCACGCTCGATCTTGCCGATGCCTATACGACCGACGTATTCGCTGTAATCGATCGCCGAAACGAGAAGCTGCAAGCCACCTTCGAGCTCGCCCTCAGGGGGATCGATGTAGGAAAGTATCTTTTCAAACAAGGGTACGAGGTTTTCTCCCGTTTGCGTCGGGTCTTCCGTAGCCGTACCTTGGCGCCCCGAGCAGAATATGAACGGGCTGTCGAGCTGCTCGTCCGAAGCGTTGAGGTCCATAAAAAGTGCAAGTACCTCGTCGCATACCTCGCTTATTCTTGCGTCCGGTCTGTCTATTTTGTTGACTACGACGATAACCTTAAGTCCCAACGCCAACGCTTTGGAGAGAACGAATCTCGTCTGCGGCATAGGACCTTCGGCGGCGTCAACAAGGAGCAGAACTCCGCTTACCATTTTAAGAACTCTCTCTACCTCTCCCGAGAAATCTGCGTGTCCCGGGGTATCGATTATGTTGATTTTGACGTCTTTATAATACGCCGAAGTGTTCTTTGCAAGGATAGTAATACCTCTTTCTCTTTCGAGGTCATTGTTGTCCATGACCCTGTCTTCGACCTGCTGGTTGTTGCGGAAAATACCGCCCTGCTTGAGCATCTGGTCTACGAGCGTCGTTTTGCCGTGATCGACGTGAGCGATGATCGCAATATTTCTGATGTCTTCTCTTTTCATATATATCACCTTAAAGATATAAAATTTTAGTCCGTGTTTATTCTAACGATTTATTATATAACGGAACGGCAGAAATTGTAAAGTAAATGCGCCGAACTAACCCTAAATAAGCCGCAAAAGCGCAAAAAAGTGCTTTGAGACTCAGAATTGTATAGAACTGTCCAATAACTCGTACACCTCGATATTGTATTATGCAAAACGTTGTGCTAAAATATAGAAAACGAACGATTTAAGGAGAAAAAAATGTTTTGGAAAATAAGAAATAAAATGAAGCGGAAGCTAAGTAATAAAAACAAAACATTTAACAAAAATTCTGAACCAATACCAAAAATGACTGAAGTTATGGCTTTCCCGCCGATGCCAAGCGAGCGGTTTGCGCTTAAGATCACGTTTGATAACTGTGAATGTAAGAAATATATATTTTATATCGATAAAAAAGATGCGGATAAAGAGACTGTTTTGATCAACGGCGTAGAAATGTCGGATAAGATATGGGCGTCGGCAACCATTGTTTCAAATTTTAAGGGAAAAGAAAAGGGCTATGACGAGTGGCAGGATTATATAATATTTGAGAATAATTCTTATGTCACAGGGAAAGAGTGCTACTTAAAAAGTATTCCGTATTCCGAACCGACTATTATAAACGAAGTAGTATATTTCAACGACAAGATACAAGTTAAAAGGTCGTGGTCATGGGATAGGAAAATTGTATATAATCATTATAATGAACCGCTATTAGCCTATGATGAAAATCGAAATCAGACGTTTGTTTCGCAAGAAGGGAAAAGACTTTCGACCCTTGATTTTAATATTACCAGCGATGCGGGAGATGGGATTTCTGTTGCTGGTAAAAGCGGTTACGGTTGTGGCCTTATCGATAAGGATATGCATTTTATAACCCCTATGAAGTATGATGACGTGGACGATTTTGCTGAGGGGAAAGCAATAGCACGCCTTGGTGAAGAGTGGTTTATCATTGATAAATACGGTAATGAATCAGAACTGGGCGGTGCTGGTAACTCTGAAAGGTATAAAAAAGTTAAAGGTTTTTCCGATGGCATGTGTATGGTGTCTACGAGTGATATAGATTGGATGCAACTTGCTTCTCACAGCGATTACGAGCCTGGAGTATGGGGATTCGTTAATGAGAAAGGAGAAGAAGTAATATCTCCTCAATATATTTTTGCGAATGATTTTCAAGGAGGAATTGCAATCGTTGCAAAAGGAGAGTGGAGTATTTATCCTAAATGGGATGATGAACACGATCAATGTCGTTATTGGAGCGAAGAGGAATTATGGGGAGGAATAGACAAAAGAGGCAATGAAGTAATTCCTTTTATATTTGATGAAATAGTTGCATATATGGTTTATGAGAAGGAAGATATTTCTAAAAGAGGTGAAATCTATAAAGCGCATGTAGGAGGTTGGGAAAACGGGTATTGGGGAATAATAGACCGCAAGGGGAAATGGATAGTTCAACCTCAATTTGAAGATATCGGATTTGAATATCACGATGGATTATTTACTTTCTATAGAGAAAATATGTGGGGAGGTGAGCCAAAGATGGGAATTTATGACATTAAACAAAACAAAGTATTGTTTGAGCCGCAGTTTGATGATGTTGAATTTTGTGATAACGGAGATATTATAGTAGAAGTTTTTGATAAAAATCTCAACCGAAGTGTTAAAAAAATTATGGATCGCACGTGCAAAGAGCGCTTTAATTCTAATTATACAGACATCACATATAGATATGGATTTTATGAAGTTTCTATCATTGATAAAGATAAGTGTTCGTATGGCGTAGTCGATAAGAACGGCAAGATGCTTTGCCCGATGGTTGCTTCTGCCGAGCGTGAATTGCCGTTTGAGAGGTGTACGAGCGACGGTAGGATCGTTTTTTATAAAAACGGAAAAAAAGGCATGAAGAGTTTTAATGGCAATGTTTTGATAGAACCAAAATATGGTGATATATCGGGGTTAGATAATCCCTTTTTAACTGTTACGGTTTCAGATGGGAAATATGCTTATGACGGGCTTATAACTCACGACGGAGAAACAGTCATTCCGCCGAAGTATAGTTATATTATGTGGCACAAAAATAAAAACTGCTTTACTTGTCAGACAGAAGATTCTATCGAGCTATATATAATAGAGGATAAAGAGAAAGTATAGGTAAACGATTTTATTTAAATCATGCTCCCCGCACAAAAAACACCACTGAAACAAGCAGTGGTGCTTTTATAATATCTTTATTCAAATAAAATAGTGTCGACGAAAGTTTCGGCAAGTACGGTTGGTGGCTCTTTGCAATCGTTATCGAGCCACGCCATAGAGATGTTAAACAGCATTCCTGCGTATATATAAGGAAGATAATTATTTGTATCGGGATAGTTCTCTCCAAAGCAGGTCGAGAACGCTTTGTTGAGATAGTCAAGATACAGATATTCTAAGTGTGCTTTTTTCATCATCTGGAACGCCTGCTTATTTTCTTTCAGCATCGAAAAGACTGCTTTTGCCGTTTCAATATAGTCATCCTTGCATCTTGGATAATAGTGCTGGTTGAAAACGAACGCCTTTGCGTTGCGTTCAAGATAATAAATAATGACGTCTTCCTTCTTCTTGAAGTGCCGATAAAAAGTTGCACGCCCGACGCCTGCTTTGTTTATTACGTCAGAAACGCTGATCTTTTCAAAAGCCGTATCTTTCATAAGAATAAACAACGCCTCTACGATATATGATTTAGAACGTTCTTCGATAGAATTTTCCACGGTACAAAATGCCTCCTTTTGTTCGGCTTTGAGAAACACAAAACGCTCAACTGTTTAATTACTGTTATAAGCGGTTGCGTTTCCGATAAATATATACTATGATACACTTGTTCCATGAAAAAGTCAACTGCAAAACGGATAGGAAACGGACGAGGAATAATAAGCGGTTCGGCTTTGATCAATACTATATTATATATAAGGAGAGAGAAAATGGAAGAAACTGTTTATTACAAGCAAAGACAAGAGGGCTACGCAAAGGTCTTGGAGGAGATCAAAAACGGCAATACGGGCAGAACTGATTTTGAGAATGCGATAAAAGAGAGGACTTTCCGCTGGTGGGCAAATTGGAAGCCCGATTACGAGGGCTGGCTCGAATGCGCCGACGGCTTTTATGCGAAGTCCTGCGTTATCGACGCTATCGGCAGCACGCCGCAGATATATCAGGATTACCGTGCGTCGATGAAATTCCAAAGAGATGCTTTCATTATGGATATGGGCGCTATCGATAATTGCGTCGTAGAGGGCGACACCGTAGCGATAAGCTATCTTATGTATCTGACTGCAAAGGCAGATATGGGAGAGCTCAAAAAAGGTATGACGATGACGTTGAAGGTAACGGAGTTCAATAAGTTTGCGAAAATCGAGGGATACGACGACCCGATGGTAGTATATCTTCTTTTGACAAGCTGCGGAAAATGAGAAAGTAAAAGTATAGACAAAAAAAGGAACGGCGAAACGAAATAAAGTCGTTCCTTTTTCATATAATAAGAAATATTGCAAGAATTTTTGCAGACAATTGAGAGACGGAGATAAATATGGCAATACAAATTGTGGTGTGAAATAAAAAACACAACAAGATGTAGAGGAAAGAAAAAAGTTAAGAAAAAATGCGAAAAAAAGCGAAAAAACAAGCGAAAAAGCGTTGACAAAATATTTTGGATTTGCTAATATAAATAAGCGTTCGACGAGAACGGGCACATTTACAAAGTCAAATAAGGCGAAGCGCTTGCGCACCGTATCATCTAATTTGGGGGTATAGCTCAGCTGGGAGAGCACCTGCCTTGCAAGCAGGGGGTCATCGGTTCGATCCCGATTATCTCCACCACTAATACGGGCTCATAGCTCAGCTGGTTAGAGCACGCGCCTGATAAGCGCGAGGTCGATGGTTCAAGTCCATTTGAGCCCACCATATATTATCGCAAGATAGTATATCAGGGGCGGAGCATCTAATAAGACGCTTTTGGTCCTTATTTTTTTCAACGGAACCTTGGTTCTCAGACTGAGGTGTTGGAAACGTCGCACATTGACAACTGCATAGAGCAAAGAAAAGAAATACAAGGCAAGAACATT
>CAYOSU010000009.1:0-69833 GCA_964406735.1 uncultured Clostridia bacterium
TATTTTATTGTCGATATTCCCCGAGTGGTGCGGTAACGATTTAGAAAAGGCAGAGTAGCTACTCTGCCTTTGTGGTTTGTTTTAGTTAACCGTTTAGGTTACGGTTTAGGAGTTCTTCGGGGCAACGGGGTTGCAGTCGAAGGTTATCGAGATAGATCCGCCGGGCTTGATCGTTGCCTTTTCAGGGGTCGTGCCGCCGAGCATCGTATCGTCGAGTGCTTCGGTGTAGGTCTTCTCACCCGTCATCTTGCTCTTGGTCTCCTTTACGCTCTGTCCGTACTGCCAGGTCGGGTCTTCGAGAGTGTAGGGCTCTGTGCCGCCGGCTGTCAACGTAACATCCTTAGGCTTGATCGTCAAAGCGACTTTGTTCTTGGACGTATCGTTGAAGTATGCGTACAAGGTATTGTCTGCTCTGTAGATAGCGGAAGCGTCGTTGTAAGCGAACTGAACGCCGCCAATGACGTCGCCAAGGTTGGTCGTGTCAATGCCAGTATCGGTAGACTTTACGACACCCTTGATGTTGAGTGTAGCCTCGAGCTGAGAGCCTGCGTAGCTTACGCCGAGGTCGATGAAGTAGTATGCGTCGTACTCGATATCGATCGTGAAGTTCTCACCTGCTGCAAGCTTTGCGGGCGAGCAGAAGAGCATGTATCTCGTGGGCGTGCCTGCGAAAAGTTCTGCAGTGGAGTTCTCTATCGCAACAGCGGACATTGCGTCGTTGGAAGAGAGAACGAACATATCGGAGCCGTTGATGACCTGATATCTCTTATACTCGTTCTTGGTATCGGTTGCGAGGTTGTAGGTCGTTCCCGCGATCGTTATCTTGGAGGGAACGTAGCCCGTCGTGCTCTCGATCTGGATGTAGTATCTCTGACCGTTGTAGAGGTTATCGGTCTCGTCGTCCTCTACGTTGTATACCGTTACCTTGCCGTACTTGGTGGTGAAGGTGTTGCCCGTCTTCGTTGCGGTCTCTGCACCTACGCCGTTTCTCGAAGAGGTTACCTTGACGGGATATACCTCTGCGAACTTAGCTTCAATCACTACTTCGTTCGTGCTGAGAAGGGTGGTCTCGGAAGAAAGGTCGAGAGTTATCTTGCCGTTGGAGTAGCTGAATTGAGGATCCGTCAAGAGGTCAAACGTCTTATCTTTAGTAGTCGGAGTAGATGTCGAGGTATCTTCTTCTTTACCCTTGAGGGTCAAGGACGTCAAAACATAGTTAGCAGCGGGATTTACCTC
Organism: uncultured Clostridia bacterium; assembly: GCA_964406735.1. GTDB lineage: Bacteria > Bacillota > Clostridia > Christensenellales > CAMQZB01 > CAYOSU01. The sequence goes on from CAYOSU010000009.1 coordinate 1,237, forward strand.
GATCGTCAAGGACTTTTCGCTCAATACGGTAGGTATATCGGTCGATACGATAGCGTCGCCAGTAAGCTTGATAGAGCCCGTGTTGTTTCTGTCGTTATACGTTCCGTTCTTGGAAGCGTTCTTGACTTCAAGACCGTTGATCCTTACCTTTAAGGAGTAGCTGTCAACGAGCTTGACGTAGATGTTGAGTTCTCCACGAGAGTTGACCATATCTTCCGTTACGGTGAACTCGTAAGAATATTCGTAAGAGTTGTAGGTGAACTTGTCGCCCGATACGGTGGTCTCGCCTATTTCAACTTCTTTGATGACGTAACCGCTCTTAGGCTGAATAGCAATCTTTGCTACTGAGCCGTTGGGGATCATGCCGTGATATACGGGAGACGTAACGCTCGTGCTGCCTGCGTTGAAGTAGTTGATTCCCTTGGAGGAGATCGTTACTTTGCTTACATTGGGGATAACGTCTTTGATGTTCGCACCCGTCGTTCCCTCTACGTACTCGTTGCTGGTCTCGCCGCCTACGCTGACTTTGTAAAGATTTACGTAGTTAGGAGTGATCGTGATGGAAGTCGAGCCGTCCAAAGTTCCAAGCAACGAAGAGTTAACTACTGCACCTGCTACTGCGCCGTAGTTCTTCGAGCCGTACCAACGCTTGTAGTTGTTTACCTGCGAGCCGGTATTTGTAGGATCGCCCTGGTCGAGGTTGTCTTTTACAGTTGCATCGTTATTCAAAACATCTTTCTGGATTCTCGGAGTGCCGAAGAGGTAGATGACCTGATCGTCTTCGAGAGTATCAAGATTCGTTCTTGCTTTGATTACATCGTAGTAAGAACAATCCGTGCTGTTATATTTAGCCTTAGTATACGTTGCCGAAGGAGTGAAGTTCTTGCCTCTTACGGTTACGTTATTGAGCTTATATTGAGAGCTCTTGTTGATAACAATAACGAAGCAGATCGTGTCTTTGTATTCTACGTCGGAAAGGGAGGACTTCTTCGTGCCCATGAGCTCGGAGAGGAATTCGTCGTCGTCCTTATTTCTGCCGTTATTTGCGGTGTGCTCGATGCCGATGACATAACCCTTACCAACGGAGGTATCGAGGTCGAAATCAACGGTGTAGGTCGTCGAAAGGCGATCCTTTGCCGTCTTCAAAAGACCGGAGATGGAGTCTACGTTGACAGTGCCCGTCATGAGCCTCTGGATTGCGGACGTGCCGGGGTAGTAGGTTACGATGTGATCGGCGGTGTCTACGAAGGACTGGAGCTGATCGTAAGTGAAGGTGTTGATCGTCTCGCTCGTAGGTACGTTTGCGATCTCTTTCTTGAGCGTGCTTGCCAAGGAGTAATCAGCAGACGAGAGTACGTAAAGCTTGCCGTTCTTGAACGTGAAGTTGTAGTTGACGGGGTCGTTTTCGAACTTCATAACTACGGTCAACGCCTCCGACTCCTTTGCGGTGGGCTTCAATGCCGAGAGGTCCTGTACCTTTTCGGAGCCGTTATATACTTCGTAAGAGACCTTGCCTAAGTCCTTGACGGTATCCGTTCCCTGAAGCTTGATGCTGTCGGAAAGGGATGCAGTTCCTATCGAGGACAAGCCCTGTCCCTGACGCAAGAAGAAGTTGCCGAGCTCTACCTCGACGTTAGCTTTATTTATCGTGAGCTTTGCTTTGAGCTCAGTAGGAGTGTCTTCGCCTGCAACGAGTACGGACGCTACTAACTCGTAAACGCCTGCATCCTTGAAGGAAGTACCCTCTATCGCTTGTCCGTCTTTCGTGTACTTATATTCTACGGTGTACTCTCTGTCTTTAAGTACCTCTTTATCGACGTCGATCTCGATGCCGTAAGAATTGCCGTCATAAGTAACAGTCTTGTCGCTTATCGTGATGCCGTACTTTTCCGTGAAGGTCTGAGTCTTGCATCCTGCAAAGCATCCCAAAGCCAATACGACTACGAGAACGCTTGCGACAAAAATTCTCAAAGATCTTTTCATTGTTATCTCCTTTTGAATTATTATTTCTGAATTATTTCAAAGACAAAAGCGAAAACGCTTTTAGTCTTATTTGACATTTTAACACAAATGAAAGGCTTTTGCAATATATTTTTTGCCATTACATCAAATTAACCGCCCGTCGTTGCCAATAAATACGCAATTCCCGCTATCACGGCGGCAACGATTATCACCGTCATTATTACTTTGGGTACGGAAACGGGGAATTTGCCGTATGTTACGCCGCTTTCGCCGTTGACTACGACGTTGTAGCTCTTGTTTTTGAACGTATAGCCGCCGACGTAGAAGGGAAGCAGAACGTATTTATACTTTTTGTCCGAGTACGACGTATTGACGTCTAAATAATCGACAACGTCGTAAACATAGCCAGAAAGTATGGAGTTCTTTATCCTGTCCTTTATCGTGCGCTTTGCCTCTTCCCAAGACTCGTTGAAGTCTTTTTCGTAGTGGAGCGCCGAGTAGCCTGCTAAGTAGGACTTATCGTATTTCTCGGCGGCGTTGGTGTTAAATCCACGCACTTTCTCTATCTGTCCGTCGGTGAAGTCCTTGCCGGAATATACGACTACGTCGTCGAAAACGTCCTGATGATCGCCGCTTATGTAACGCCAGTGAGTTTCCGTTACCGTGCGCTTGTTCTTTCCGCTGCCGACAGTTCTCGTTACGTGCTTGCCTATTCTCCCTTTATAAGTCGAGTAGGTCTCCGCATCGAACGTCCAGCAGGGGTAATAATAGCCTTTCAAGAGCGTATCGAAGTCGCTCTTTTTCATCTTGCCGTTTGCGTAAAAACGTGATTTGAGCCACTTTTTCGCCCTCTTTGCCGCCTCGTTTTTTGTTATCTTGAACGAGACTACGCCGTGGGGCTTTATGCCCTTGACGTCCTTTTCTTCCGTTACTACCGTCTTGTGGCAGTAAGGGCACTCGGTAGCGATGTCCGCAGACGTTTTTTCTGAAAGCGCACCGCAGTTCGCACAGCGGAAGACCTCTACGTCGTTGCTGTAATCGGAATCCTGAAGTTCGCCGAAAAAGGCGTTCTCCTCTACCTTGGCGGGATTTTCGATGTCTACCTCGGTGCCGCAGTAAGGGCATCTGAGCTTCTGCGATTCGGGAGAAAACTCCAACGCACTTCCGCACGAGGGACATTTGAACTGCGAGACCTCAGCCTGCTCTTTGCTATATACTCTTTCGTCATCCATAGTTTTTTCTTCCTATAATCGACCTGATAATTTTAGCTAAATCGAATAAGGAGGCGTCTACTACTGTATAATAAACACCTCTCAAAAGATCTCGGTATCAGTCGCCCATATCGTATTTGAAATTAAGCTCCTTGTCTCTGAGCTTTTTGGGCGTTACTATCGTTTCGTAATCGACGTAATACCTCTTGCCCTTGACGCCGAAGTACGCTACGAAGCCAAAGGACGAGTAAAACACGTTGAAGGCTACGAAAAGTATCGGTAGCGCCGCTCCGAGCGTTGCTATGCCGACAGCTAAAGTAAGCGTCATACATATGATGACCGTTACGAGGGTGTCGGAGTATATCATTCCGAACCTATCGGAAAGAACGGTAAGGCTTTCTTTGAACGCCGCAACGGGGCCTGTCTCCTCTGCGACCATGCAGGGAAGCCATACGGACGAGAAGGTAAGTCTCAATGCGAAAAGCAACATGAACGTAAGCGACGCAATAAAGGGCGCAACGAAGGCAAAGCTTCCGCCGATGCCGAGAAGAATGAATATCGCAAGTACGACTATCGCTAAGTCGATGGGGAGCAATATGCAAAGGGAGAAAAGTGCGTATTTGAGCGAAAGCACGAATTTTCCGATAAACTCGGATGCAAACGCAAATCTTGCCTGATATTGCATATAGCCGTGAAGAAGGGTCGCCGTCGGGTAGTCTGCTATCCTTGACATAAAGTACGCAAGGAATATTATTACGCCGATGCCTATATAGCTCCTCAATAAGTTATCCGAATGCACCGCTAAGACAGTGTTGGTAAGCTGTGTTACGTCGGAAAGCTTTGCTTTTACATCCTGATTGGAGGTCGAAAGGGAGATTATCTCCTCGAAAAGCTCCTTTGTCATATCGACGACGCCAAGCTCCTTTAAGTCATCCCACACGGGGCCAAGGTTTGGCAAAAAGATCGCTATGCCGAGTGCTACAAGCAAAACTCCCACTATTACTTTATATAAAAGCAGCTTATATACTACACGGAAGTTTGTCGCAAAGACCTTTCCGCTGTTACGAAGCATCATAAGTTCTCGCTCCTTTTAAGTCAAATATTTTTTCTTTTCCTCGACGTCTCTGCGAGGCTCGTTGGAAAGCATGAAGTACGCTACCATCATATAGGATGTCGTGAAAATGAGTATCGCCATATATAAAACGGTATCGACGATGATGCGTATCGGCACTATTCCGTGGCAAAGAAGCTCTGCAAGCCCCGACAAGAGCGCACAGCCCATCATTACGCCGCCTATCTGCAAGAATATCGTCTTGACGCTCCCCGAGACCAAGCGAATGGAGTTTATTACGGCATCCTTGACGGGATAGCCTACGACTATCTCGGAGGGGATGAGCAGCATAAACTGCGTCAACGCAAGGAAGAAGCACGCATACATCGCTATCGTTATCGGTATCGCAATATATATCGAGTTAAAGCCCATGCTCTTCGTGAAGATGTATATCAAGGAAGAGTTGAGCAGACCTATCACCTCGAGGACTGCGAACATCACAAAGTACGCCGGGAAGACGGCAAGCACCGTCTCGTTAAGCCTTGAAAACATATTTTTATACGAAAATCTGCCGACTTTCATATGACGGTCGATCGCACCGAAAAGCAGGCACATGAAAAAGCCCACTACTATGACGGCGGAAAGTCCTATCAGCCAATTCTCCGCAAAAAGTACAGAAAAGTGCTTGTAGATATCCCACACCGTGTACGCAGAAACGCCGTCGCTATAGCGGAAAAAGAAGGTGTACGCCGAGCCGAGACCGCCCGAGAGCGCCATTGCGGCGGCAGGCAGTATCGCATACGGAATGAGCCTTATCAGGTTTTTCCACATATATTTGATTGTTTCTTGAAAATAGCGCATATTCCTATCCTTCGGGCAGCGTCGCAGTAATTAAATTAAGTTCGTATTTATTGCGAAACCCGACACTACCCTATTCTGTTTTTAGTATACATTATTTGCTCGCATTTTGCAAGACTTATTTGAGTGATTTTTTGGACAGCTCTTTGAAATACTCGACTAAAAGGCTATACCTTCGACAAAGAGGTTGCTTATCATATAGCTATGGTGAAAAATATTATCGCAATCTTAGCCGCAGTTTTTACACTAAGCTCTGCCTCGACGGTTCAAACGGAGCACCTGCTTATCGGAAAGGACGTGTTTTTTTACTCGCTCGACACATTTGAGGAGGAATCAAGGCTTTTTATTCTCCCCGAGGACTTTTACGTTGAGCTGATAGCCGAGGAAGACACTTATTTTAAGGTGGCATATCAACGCTCGACGAGCGGCTACGTAAAAATTATCGGGTACGTCAAAAAGGAGAACGTTACAAAGGGAAAAGCCGTTGCGCCGCTATACCCAATAATTTCGCTTGCGGCACTCAAAAACACCGCTATATACGCCGACAAAAGCCTGAAAACGCCTGTTTTATCCGTGCTTTCCTCTCAATGCGTTTGCGTTTACGGCGTGACCGAAGACCCACTCGTTGCCTTTTGCGCATTCGGCAAGGAATCGGGCTATATCGACCTGTCGGCTTTCGAGGAGTATAGTACGCCTACACATCCAATTAACACTCCAAAGCGGCAGGAAAGCGCAAAGATCGACGAAAAACCGCCTGTCGAGGAGACTTTTTCCGACGAGCTTTTGCCAAGCTCTATTCAGACGCTGCTTTTTATCTTTATCGCTATACCAGTCGTTATCCTCACTTTTTTGCTCTTTTCGGTAAAGAGAAGTGATAAATGAGCCTCTTGCATTGACTTTTTTCCGTATTTATGCTTTACTATAATATAAAGGTAAAAAGTAATCTTTGATTACTTACCCACACTTTTCGGAGGAAGAAAAGAGGTTATGAAAAAAGCTATCGTTCGTATACTTGCCGTGATTTTAATATTGCAGGCGTTTTGCGTTAATATGCCCGTGGCACTCGCCGCAGAGACTACTACGGAGGCAGATCCCGCCGCCATAGTCAATAAAATGGGCTCGCTCGACGTCTTTGCGGAGAATTATTCGGAGCTTAAGTATTACGAATTCGAACGCCCGTATAAAATCGCTACAAGCAGTCAATATATCGCAGTTCTTGAGAACCGCACGGATACACAGCCCGGAAAGCTTCTCGTCTTTACGACGGGCGGCTCTTTCGTGTTCGAAAAGACCTTTAACGACCCGAGAGATCTCGAAATAGTCGGAAGCAAAATTTTCGTCCTCGACTACAACGAAGCCGAGGAGCTTACTTATATCTACTCCGTTTCTACCGTAACACAGGAAGCAACTATCGCTCTTTCGGACGTTATAGTTTATGACCTCGCATCAGACGGAACTAACCTTTATTTCCTCATCGGTTCGTTCGCAAGAAAGGTCGTTCGCTATCGCATCGAGGGGGACGCAGTTACGCTCGACGAGGAGTTCTCTACGGGTACGACATTCGCTAACGCTACGATGATAACGGCAACGGGTGATCAGATTCTTGCGTATCAGACGAGCATGGGAATTTCTATGATAACCGCTCTCAACGTGACGTCGGGAAGAAAGACGGAGGTCATGAGCCTTCCCTCGGGCGGCATAACGGATTTTTGCTACAACGGCGAAAAGCTGTTTATTCTCAACCAGTCGGGCTGCTTTGTCGGAAATCTCTCCGCATCGCCTGACTTCGTTCTCGCTCTTTCGGTATCGACAGATCCGTCTTATTCGGGCAACATCAAAAAGCCCGTCTCGATAGCTTATTCTAAGTCTAACGCAAAGACGGTCTATATATTTGACGGCACGGGTGCGCTCGCTATCAAGGGCTTCTCCCTCTCACAGAACGTGCTTTTGTCCAACTTCTTCGCTATCGCTTCGTTCTCGGCGGACGAGGGTGCGTTCAACACTCCCCTCGATCTTGCTTACTCCGACGGCAAGACCTATTTTGCCGACTCCCTCAACATGAGGATAACGATCAGAACGGACGGCGGCAAGAATTATTCATTCGTCGTAAAGGACTCTAAGGACAACACCCTATCCCCCGTATCGGTCGGCGCAGACTATTACGGAAATATCTTCGTTGCGACGGCTACCAAGGTGTTGAAGTACTCCTCTACCTTTGAGCTGCTCGACGAGTACACCAAGCACGACTCTTCGGATTTCAGAAACGTTACGAGCATTTACGTTTCAGACGTGTCGGACGACGTTTACGTCGTTGACGGCAGCAGGCTCGTTAAGCTCGATACGACGGAAAATCTCTTTAAGGTCGTTAAGAGCGGCATTACCGCTAAAAACGCTTTCTTTGCGGACGACAAGTACGAAAGGCTTTACTTTATCTCCGCTAACGTCGTCAGCGTAGTCGATTCCAAGACGTACGAAAAGATCGCAAGTCTTAACGTCGGCAGAAGCTCGTCTTATATCGTCAAAGACGTCGTTTCCGACTTCGACGGCAGTGTTTACGTCCTTTGCGAGTTCGTCGGTGAAAATTATCTCTTCAAATTCATATATAAAGACGGTCAGTATATAAGCGGCGGAAGCATTAAGCTTACGCCCGACAAGACGGCAAAGCTTAATCGTATGACGTTCGACGCTAAGAACGACCACATCTATTTCCTCGCAGAGGGACAGCACAGGGCATACGTCCTCGAACGCTATGAGTTCAGAGACCTCAACATTGCGTATTATTACGACCTTGCCATCCCCAAGGACATTTTCGACGGAAAGGAGGATACGGAAGCGACGGTCGGCACTATCGTCGAGAGCGGCAACAGGCTTATTTATCCCCTCAACCCCGAGGACGAGCTTTATCCCGTCAACTACTCCTTTACGAGAGCAAGAAAGCTGAATGCAGGCGACCAAGTAGTCGTTGCGGGAAAGACGGCGGACGGAAAGTATCTTTACGTTATCTACAACAACGCCGCAGGCTTTATGGACGTTCAAAGCGTTGACAGCTCCGAACAGAACACCGAAGTCCCCTATTCGTACGGCGTGGCACTCCACGAGAACGTATATCTTTATAAGTATCCGCTCATCACGACGTATAATCTGAAGCCGCTTTATTCTATTACGCAGCTTAAAAAGGATACGCCGCTCAACATCATCAACAGAGCCGCAGACTACCTCTGCCCGTCGGGGCTTTATTGGTACTACGTGTCTTACGTTGACGAGGGCGGTAATACGGTCTACGGCTATATTCCGAGGTACAATACCGTCGAAAACGCAGAGATCTATACGCCCGAGATCGAGTACGGCAAAATAAACGCCGAGCTGTTGCACGGCTATGCGGAGGTCTACGCAGACCTTGGCGAGACTAAGCTCGGTGTCCATCTTGCGGACAAGACCAAGGTCGAGATCCTCGATAAGTCGGCAGGAGATTTTATCTTCGTTCGTGAGATCACCGACGACGGCTACGGCGTTGTGGGCTACGTTAAAAAGTCAGAGATAACATACGACGCACAGACGAAGTCTACTACGACCGCACTTATTCTTATCGGCGTTCTCATCGTCGTTGTGGCACTTCTTATCGTAGTCAAGGTTGCGTATTCAAAATATAAGAGAAAACACGGTTAAAACGTTAAGCCGTCTCGTTTGAGACGGCTTTTTTTATTTTGCTAAAAGGCATTGTTATTTATTAAAAGACCTGAGATTTTCCCAGGTCTTTTGTTGAATTATTATTTTGTTTTTTTGACGATGAGTTTATCGCTTTGATTATTTGGTTTCGATGACGCAATCGGTCGCTTTAATCGGTTTGTTCAGGCGATGGCGTTATCGTTTTATTTCGACGGCGATGATCGTCGTTTGAGTTATTTTATCTCTACGACGTCGCCTGTCGTGATGCCGTGCTCGTTGAAGGTGTCTACACGGCAGTAGTAGGTCGGATTCTCTGTGTCGAGGAGGGTTATATTTACCTTTTCGCCCTCGAATACCTGCCAAGTTGAGTAGAGCGTATCGGGAGTCAAGCCGTAAGCGACTATATAGCCGACTTTTCCGTCTACCTTATCCCAAGTAACTTCTGCGGTCATGCCCGAAGTTCTCTTTGCGATGACGTTTTCTGCCTTTGCGCAAAGGGGCTCGTCCCCTATTCCGAATACTCTGAGTCCCGAAATAGCCATGCGGGAGTTATACGGGAACTCGTAGCCGACTACTTTCAAGTATCTTGCGGTCGGTTTTTCGTCAAACGTTATGAAGTCGTTTCCAAAGTTTGTGTCGGCGTTCTTTTTGTCTACTATCACAGTCCAGTTCTCGCCGTCCGTGCTTCCCAAAAGCTGCCAGCGTGTCTTTAAGTCGCTCTTTGTGTCGATATATCTCTTATCGTAGAAAGAGCCTTGCTTCTTTATGCCTTTAAGCTGAGGTACTTCGCAATCGGCAAAGTTTATCTGAACGGAAGAGATCTCTCTTTCCTTGCCAAGGTCTATCTGATACCACTCGCCTGCGTTTGCGCTGTTTGCGCACCACCAGTTCTTGATGTTCTCGTTTACGCCCTTATCGGGAGTGTTATCGCCGTAAGTAGAAGACGCCGTTGCCTTTGCGTTATAGGAAAGGAGCATCTCGGTGGGCTTAACTGAGAGCGGATCGAACTTTCCGTTGGGAATCTCCAACGGGAAGTCACAAAGGAACTGATTTGCGTACATCGTGCCATCTTTATCAAAGCCTACCGGGAAAAGTCCGAGTCTTCTCTCGAACGCCTCGTTTTCAGCGATACACATCGACGCAATATGCCAATAATTGCCGAACTTATCCGCTATCGTCGAGCCATGTCCTGCGCCTCTTATAAATCCTGCAGGCTTTGAGGAGAACGGGTTATGTGCCTGATATTTGAACTCGCCCAAAGGAGAGTCGGAAACGTATACGCCGTCGCCGTATGCGAGCATCTCGGTCGCAGGGCAGGCAAACTGCAAGTAGTACTTGCCGTTGTACTTTGTCATATACGCACCCTCGATAAAGGGAATATTGCCTACAATCTTTTCTTTGAGCTCGTCCATCTTGGTCTTGGGCGGTTCACGGTAAAGCTCAGTTCTCTGCCAGCCGCTTTGCTCGTAGCGATTCATGAAAAGTCCCTTAGGCTCGCCTATCGGCTCGAACGTCTTGTTATCAAGCTCGATGCCGTAAATAGGCGTTCTGTTGGAGCAACCCCAGTAGAAATATACTCTGCCGTCGTCGTCCTCGAAGATATCGGGATCCCAGAAGGGGAATATCTTGCTGACCTTTTCAAACTTGCCGCTCATAGGGTCTTTCGTTCTGTATATCCAGTTCTTTTTGTGCTTGCTTGCGGAAAAATACAGGTAATCCCCTATCTGACGAACGTCGGGAGCGTAGGAGTACATCTCCGTAGTCATCTCTTTGAACTTCCAATCGAAAAGGTCGTCGGAATACCAGAATCCGCCGCTCATCGATGCGAAGATATAATACGTGCCCTTGAAAAGAACGAGCGTGGGGTCCGCCGCCTCTCTGAAAGCGTTGTACTTCAACTTGTGCTGATACCTGTAATTCAAGTTTAACGGATTGCAATACTTTTTCATTTCATTTCTCCTTTCTTTCCTTGTTTATGTATAAAATATTATCATTTATTGAAATAATTACGCAAGTATTTTGCGCTTTGCTCGACAGATTTGAGATTATTGTCTTCAACGAAGTCAGACGTTTGCTCCAAAACGGCGTATTCTACACCTATCTCCTCGGCAATTTTCAGTATGCCGTCAAGGTCGATATTGCCCGTTCCGAGCTCCATGCACGACGCCTTTTTGATGCTGCCCTTTTTATCGGTCTTTCTTATTCCTCTGTCGCAGACGTGAATGAGCTTTACCCTGTCGCCAAGCTTTTTCAAAAGCAGCTTTGCGTCTACGCCGCACTCCGAAAGCCAGTAGGTATCTACCTCGAAGTTGACGTATTTCGGGTCGGTAAGGCTTGTTATCATCTCGTACGGGGTCTTATATTGGCTGTTTTCGGGGTAGCTCATAAACTCTACGTTGTGGTTGTGGTAAAGAAGCTCTACGCCGCCGCTTGAAAGCAGCTTTCCAGCCTTATTTAAGTACTCACACAGCTTTTTGACTGCGGATTCATCGCTATAATCCAAAAACTGCATGCCCGTAATTACAACGTATTTCGTGCCTAACGCCTTTGCATCCTCAGCAGTCTTTGCAGGCTCGTTCAATATGCCGTTCAAGTCCTTGTGATACGACACGACTTCAAGACCACGGGAGAGAACCTCTTCTTTCCAGTCAACGTCGCCGTTTCCGACCGGCATTCCTGCCATCTTACAAAGCATCCTTACGGCAAAAGAGAGCTTCCCCATCATAAAAGCGTTCAGCTCTATGCCGTCAAAGCCCCATTCCTTTATTTTATCGAGCGACGTTTTTGCGCATTTTGCGTTCTTTGCCGCTTCTCTTATTCCGAATTGCTGAATACCGAATTTCAATAGCCTATACCTCGCATTCTATTCTATTTTTTATTGTAGCATAAAATTTAGCTGTATTATTGCAAAATATTAAGAATTCTTTGCATATTTTATGGGTTTTTCGTTATTTCTCTACGCCCTTCGAGGCAAGCTGAAATCTTATCTCGGGCATTTCCTTATCAAGGCGGTAGAACAGCATCAGAACGAGCGTTACGCATATACCGATAAGGTTTGCGCCGAGCGCCATGAATATAAGCATATTTTTGACCTTGTCGCTCTGAACGAACGGAAGTCCGTTATCGACGGGCGGAACGTAGCCCGTTTGCGTCAGGGACATATTGAATATACTCTGTCCGATGCCTGCCGCTATCGTTCCGATGACGGCGTATAGCGAGATCGCAAAGCCGTCTACCCTCACGCCGCTTGTATATTCGACGTGATCGAGTGTATCTGCAAGCATGGCTGTCGTCATATAAGTCGACGGGATATAGCCGAATGCGTATATCAGCATGCCGATAATTACCGTCGTTAAGTCCTTTGGGGAGGAAAGCGCAACGATTAAGCCGACGATGCTGAGTATGCTTCCGAAAAGCACGCTGTTGCGCTTGCCGAATTTCTTGATGAGCGGCACTACGAACAGTACGCCGAAGCCTATCGGCATCTGACCGACGGCGTTATATATCGTATACACCGTGTCGCCGCCGACGTAATCTGCGAGCACGAATCGGCAGTAGTAGAGCTTGCTTATATTCGCCATGCTGACGAACATACCCGAAACGAGGGCGTTTATCGCTAAAATGACGAAGTATTTGCTCGAAAAGACGGCTTTTATCTGTCTTGCGATAGAAAGCGTTCGGTCTATCTTTTTCTTATTGTAATTTTCCGTTACACGCTCTCTTGTGAAATAATATTCGAGCAATATACAGGGCGATGCGATGACGGATAGGCAGGAAAATACCAAAAGCCACATCCGTGCGCTTACGCCCATCATCGGCAAAAGCACCATCGGGAAGACCATCGCAACGACCGATCCCGGGAGGAAAATGCTGCCTACGTTGGTGAAAACGGCGTTTTTGTCTCTCTCGGCGGAATTGCTCGTTGAAAGCGGCATCATCAGGTTGTGGCTGGTGTTATATATCTGGTACGCTACGGAGTAGTACAGGTTGTAGCTTATCGCTACCCAGACTGCTTTGAGTAGATCGCCTGCCGTCTCGGGTACGGACACTATCAATATGCCCGATATGAGTATCAAGGGGGCAGATATCAAAAGCCACGGGCGTGCTTTGCCCTGCTTCGTCGAGGTCTTCTCTATTAGCTGACCGATGAGTATCGCAGAAACGGAGTCCAACATCTTGGATATTAAGGGAAGCACGGCAAGAAATATTCCGCCATACAGCGAGCCTAAGCGCAAGACGTCGGTGTAGTATACCGTTACGTAGCTGCCGATGACCATATTGAGCGTCAATGCGCCTGACGGTCCGAACAAAAAGCCGAGTATGCGCTCTTTTGTCGTTACTTTGTCGTCAGGTACTTTGGAATCGAATATTTTTGACGAAAATGCCGTGGTCTTCATTACTTTCCCCTATCTATCATTTATTTGACCTTATTGTAGGCTATCAACGTAAACTTTTCATAAATTATTCGTAATCTCGGCGTTAATTATGAAAGAGGTGGGGTGTGGCTATCGCCACAAGTGAATAGTGAATAGTGGTGGATGAAGTTATTATTTAAAACAATCCCGAAGTACCCTCCGCAGACAGCTCCCTTTACACAAAGGAGCCTTTCATATGGTTTGCTCGTTATTAAAAAAGACGCTTGGGAAGCGTCTTTGGGTGATTGGTTTGTCGAAGTTTGTGAGAATTATAGAGAATTATAGTTTATAATTATTTGCGTAGATGTTAGTGAGAATTATAGTTTATAATCATTTGCGTAGACGAAAGATGGCAAAGAGGAACGGTTTTTGAAAAAAGTTTAGTCGTCGGATTCTTCTTTGCGGTAGCGCATTTTGGCTTCTTCGCCGTTTTTGCCCTTGTGGTAGTACTTTTTATCCTTGAGCTTATCGGGAAGGTATTGTTGTTTTACGTAGCCGCCGAAGTTATGCGGATAAAGGTAGGACTTTTTCTCGTAGGACGCCTTTTCTTCGGGCGTGTAGTGATAGTTCCTGAGGTGCTGCGGCACGTCGTCGTCGCATATCTTCGTCGCATCCTCGTGCGCACTGTCCATCGTGGTTACGACGGAGTTGGACTTTTCCGACAGGCAGACGTATATTATCGCCTCGGTTAGCGGTAGCCGTCCCTCGGGAAGTCCCAATTTTTCAAGGGCGGTATACGCACTCGTTGCGACGACAAGCGCATTTGGGTTCGCTAAGCCTACGTCCTCGGCAGAGTGCGCTATGACTCGTCTTGCGATGAGAAGCGGATCGCAACCTGCCGCAATAAGTCTTTCGGAGTAATACACAGCCGCATCGGGATCGCTACCTCTCAGCGACTTGCAAAAGGCGGACAGCATATTGTAATACAGCGTTTCGTCAACGGATATTACACGTCTTTGCGAGGACTGTTCGGCGTCCGTCTTTGTTATATGCACCGTTCCGCTCTCGTCGGGGTACGTCGAAAGCGCTGCAAGCTCCAAGAAGTTATACGCAGAGCGCAGGTCGCCGTTAGCCGCAAAGACGAAGTGCGAAAGGGCGTCCTCGTCGAGCGTTATTTTCATGTGCTTCAAGCCTTTTTCGCTCGAAAGGGCACGCAAAAGTCCCTCTTTTATGTCCTCGTCCGACAGCTTTTTGAGTTCGAACACGGCGCAACGGCTAACTATTGCCGGCGTCATTGCGATATACGGGTTCTCCGTCGTGCTTCCGATGAAGATTATATCGCCGCTCTCTATCGCAGGGAGCAGGCTATCGCTCTGCGCCTTGTTGAAGCGGTGGCACTCGTCGAGCAAAAGGTAAGTCTTTTTGCCGAACATTTTGAGGTTTGTTCTCGCCTCCTCCGCTACCCGCTTTACGTCCGCAACTCCGCTCGTTACGGCGTTGAGTTTGACGAAGTTGCCTTTGGTCTCCTTGGAAACGATGTTCGCAAGCGTGGTCTTTCCGCTCCCAGGAGGGCCGAAAAAGATACAGCTTCCGAGCTTATCGGCACGGATGGCTCTGAAAAGCAGGGAGTTTTTGTTTACGATATGCTTCTGTCCCAAGAACTCTTCGAGGCTTTGCGCTCTCATCCTATCCGCCAACGGGCGGGACATTATTGAAGTGTTGTCAAAATCGAATAGATCCATAGCTAAATTTTAGCACAATGCAACGCTTTTTTCAAGAAAAATCGCTAATTTGCCGCAATTAGTTGCATCATATCGCTTTTTGTGCTATAATCACAAGGCTTTTTAAGATAGTCGGACGGTCGCGGGAACTACGTTCACGAGGAAAGTCCGAGCATCACACGGCAAGGGTGGTGGGTAACGCCCACTAAAGGCGACTTTAAGGAAAGTGCAACAGAAAATTACCGCAAAGACTTGTCTTTGTAAGGTTGAAAAGGCGAGGTAAGAGCTCACCGACCTTATGGCGACATAAGGTGCAATGTAAACCCCACCCGATGCAAGATAAATTGTCGAGGCTGCCCGCCATTTCGACAGAACCGTCGCTTGAACGTTGCGGCAACGTAACGTCTAGATAGATGACCGTCTTTAACAGAACTCGGCTTACAGACTATGCTTAACAAGCTACGTCGGAGGTAATGCGAAAATCGCATTGCCTCCGTTTTTTTATGTAAAGACCAAATATAGGACGGCAAAACGATTTTTTGAGGGCGCAATGGGGTTTAGTCCTATTTTCGCAAAGAAAAAACCACCGTGGTCGGTGGTTTGATGAATTTCTGTTGTGAGTTTAATTCTTAGACGTTAGAGGCGTTATGGTAAACGTTCTGGACGTCGTCGAGTTCGTCGAAGCGTTCGAGCATTCTCTCAAACGTCTCGATCTTGCCCTCGGGGATCTCGACGGTGGACTGAGGTATCCAGCCTCTTTCGGAAGAAGCGATCGTTATCTTCTTCTCCTCCAAGAACTTGCAGACCTGCGAGAATGCCGCTATATCGGTCAATACCTCGTAGCCGTCGTCCTCTTCGGTTATATCGTCTGCGCCTGCCTCCAAGCAGTAGTCCATAAGGGTGTCGAAGTCAAGACCGGGGTTCTGCTCCTTGTCGATAGCGATTATTCCACGTCTGTCGAACATGAAGGATACGCAACCGCTCGTGCCCATCTGGCCGCCCGACTTATCGAACACGCAACGTACGTCGCCGCCCGTTCTGTTCTTATTGTCCGTGAGGGTTTCTACCAATACCGCTACGCCTGCACAGCCGTAGCCTTCATATATGAGCTCCTCGTAGTTTATCGCATTGAGCTCGCCCGACGCTTTCTTGATGCCGTTCTGGATACGGTCGTTGGGCATGTTGTTCTGCTTTGCTTTCTGAATTGCATCGTACAACTTGGAGTTGGAGTTGGGATCGGGTCCGCCTGCCTTTACCGCAACGGCGATCTCTCTGCCGATCTTCGTAAATATCGCAGCCTTAGCCGCATCCGCTTTTCCCTTTCTTGCCTGTATGTTATGCCATTTGCTATGTCCTGACATTAGTTCTTCTCCTTTTGAAATTGATACATCAATACGCTTCCCGACACGGCTACGTTGAGCGACTCGACTCCGTTACACATCGGTATCGACACCACCTCGTCCGCCATGCGCTTTATCTTCTCGCTGACGCCGTTGCCCTCGTTGCCTACGGCAATAGCTACGTTTTTTGAGGAATACTCACCCTCAAACACGTTTTTGCCGCCCATATCGGCGACGAAAAGCCTCTTTTTATCCAAAACGCTCCTTAGGTCGTCTATATCGGAATTTACGATATTTACCCTGAAAATTCCACCCATCGAAGACCTTATCGCTTTCATCGAATAAGGGTCGGCGCAGTTTATCGCTATTACGTCGATAAAATCCGTTGCTGCCGCCGTCCTTATCAATGCGCCTACGTTCTTGGGGTCCTGAAGCTCCTCTAAGACTATCGCCCGATTTTCTCTATTTGGCTTTTTGGCGTTGCTTTTTTTTACTACCGCTATCTCGCCCTGCGGCGTCTTTACGTCGGAAAGCTTGGCGATAACGTTATCGGTCGTCAGCACTATCTTTTCAGGCTCGACAAAGGGCAATTTTTCGCCGTTCTCGGCGTATACCCTTACTATTTCGTAGCCGCACTTTTGCGCTTCCTCAATAAGCTTTGCGCCCTCCAAAAGGAACTCGCCCCTTTCGTCACGCACCTTCTTTTCCTTGAGCTTGGCGTCTGCCGCTACTAATTTGTTGCTCGATGACGTTATCATTTCCTTGCTTTTGTTAAAAAAGCAGCCGTTTTTGGCGACTGCTTGTCTGGTTTTCGGGTTAGTTCAAAGCAGCTTTAGCCTTTTCGGTCAAAGCCGTGAAGCCCTGCGGATCGTTGACTGCTATGTCGGCAAGTACCTTACGGTCGAGCGCAATGTTAGCCTTCTTGAGTCCGTTGATGAATACGGAATAGCTCATTCCGTTGAGACGGCATGCAGCGTTGATTCTCGTGATCCACAAAGATCTGAAATCTCTCTTTTTGTGCTTTCTGCCTACGTATGCATAAGCCTCGGATTTCATCTTTGCCTGACGGGCAACTCTATAAAGTTTGCTCTTTCCTCCGAAGTATCCCTTCGTGAGCTTCAAAATTTTTCTTCTTTTTTTAACAGCGTTTACGGCTCTTTTGATTCTCATTTTGTTATCCTCCCTTCAATTACGCCTTGTAAGGAATCATGTTCTTTACGTTCTTTTCAACAGTCTTATCGACGTAACCGCCGTGACGAAGATTTCTCTTGGTCTTTCTGTCTTTCTTGTTCAAGATGTGGTTCTTGTAAGCTTTTGCTCTTTTGATCTTACCCGTTTTCGTAAATCTGAAACGCTTCTTGGATGCGCTATGCGATTTCTGTTTAGGCATAATGTCTGTCCTCCGATATATTTTTGATTATTTTTTCTCTTTATTTTTAGCCAATACCATGAAGATGTTTCTACCCTCTTGCTTTGGCGCCAAATCGATCGTGCAACGCTCTTTTACGAGCTCATAAAACTTGTACATCACGTCAACTGCAAGCTGCGGACGAGCCTGCTGACGGCCTTTCATCCTTATCGAAAGCCTTACCTTGTCGTAATCGTCGAAGAACTTCAAGCACTGGCGAGCCTTGGTCTCTAAGTCGTGAGTGTCTATCATGACCGAAAGCGAAAGCTCCTTTGCTTCGTTCGTCTTCTGATTCTTCTTGGCTTCCTTTTCCTTTTTCAATATCTCGTAACGGTATTTGCCGTAGTCCATTATCTTGCATACGGGCGGAACTGCGTTAGGCGAGATCTTGACGAGATCGAGCTCCTTTTCGTCAGCCATCCTCTGAGCTTCCGCACGAGGGACTATTCCGATCTGCTCACCGTTTTCGGCGATCAAGCGAACTTCCTTATCTCTTATCGCTTCGTTGATCTGATGATTGATGTTAATAGTAGTTTTCTCCTAAATTTATATTTCTTTTCTGCGGTCAGAAACAAAAAAACCGCAAGCAAAAAGACACTCGCGATTACGAAAAAGATCATATCTGAAGTAGCGACCGTTTTAACAAATCTGACGGTGGAGAAGTCTCCCTCTCTCTTTTTGCTTAAACATAATATCATATCGGGGCAGTATTGTCAACCAAAAAAGCTCGATTTTTTGCGGTTTTTTCACACCTTTCGAACCTTTTTCTAAAAGATCATTCTAAGGGCGCAGTTTACGCTTTTCGGGAGCTTTTGAGAGTATACCGCTATCTTTTTCGGCATATTTTCGGCAATAATTGCTATCATCTCTTCGCCATATGAAAGCTCTTTTTCAAGCGCCTTGAATGAATAGCTTTTCTCTTTTAAGTCGCAATTTACTATCCTCGGCGTTTCGGCATCTATTATATACAAGACATCTTCCTTTCGCTCAACGGTAGACGCTATGCATTTTATCAGCTTTTTAAGCTCTTTTTTATCGGTCAAAAGCTCTTCGCTTTTCTTTATTGCAAATGCTATCGCACTCCACTCCTCTTCCTCGTCTTTCAGCAAAAAGTTCTTTATGCCGTCGATATTATATTCCGAAAAGTCGGAAAGCGATGCTAAAAGCAGGCTTTTTGAAACGTAAAAGTCGGACATTATAAGTAAATGCAAAAGCAAAAAGGCGTGCTCTTTTTCTACGTTTTTCGGCAAATGGGCGGTATAAAGCGTACGCTTTGCATCGAAAAGAACGCTTGTCGAAAGAACTTCTTTCAGCTTGCCTTGAAAGGAGTGAAAATACTTGTCGGGGACGTCGTACCTTATCTTTTTTTCGTCGCCGTCGTTTTCAATGAAAGTTTTTATGCCCAAAGTGTCGGCGGTGCTTTTGAGTGCGTTATTGATTATATCTAAAAGCTCGAAGCGTTTTGAGGTTACCGTTATATCTTTCATAATTTCCCTAAATATATTGTAGTTGATATGAGGTAAATATATGCACGGATAATCGGGGCGTTAATATCCCATTGGTGAACATTTCGTTCGGTTTTATGCGTTTTAAGGAAAATTTGGTGTTGACACGCCGCTTTTTTCTCGGTAAAATATAATTGATAACAGGAGGAACTATGAAATATTTTTGCAATCCGCTTAACGTAAGCTATAAGTATCAATTCAACAAAAGCCCCGAGGACAAAATAATCCCATCCCGTGAGGGCGCAGACCCGTCGCTCGTTGCGTTCAAGGGAAAGTATATACTCTTTCCCTCTATGTCGTGCGGCTTTTTTTATAGCGACGATCTCGTTACCTGGGAGTTCCACGCAACGCCGATGCTTCCCAACTACGACTACGCACCCGACGTAAGAGTGGTCGGCGAGTATCTTTATTATTGCGCATCAAACCACGAGCACGGCGTGCATTACAGGACTTCAGACCCGTTTTCCGATTCCTGGGAGCGCATCGAGGGCGGTATGCCGTTCTGGGATCCCAATCTTTTCTGCGATGACGACGGCAGGCTGTATTTTTATTGGGGAAGCTCGACGAGTGAGCCTATTTACGGCGTGGAGCTTGACAGAAACACCTTGCAGCCTATCGGTGAAAGAGTTGCGCTCATCACCTGCGATCCGACCGTAAAGGGCTTCGAGCGGTCTGGTGAAGACCATATTCCGCCCCGTTCCAAGGAAGAAGTGGACGCCATCTTAGCTCAGATGGAGCATTCGCCTATGAGCGAGGAGATGAAAAAGGTGGCGGCTTCGTACATTCGAAGCGACCCATACGTCGAGGGAGTCTGGATGACAAAAAGGGGCGGCAGGTATTATCTGCAATACGCTACTCCGTCGTCTGGCTACAACATCTATTCGGACGCAGTTTACGTGAGCGATAAGCCGCTCGAAGGCTTCGTACTTTCTCCTAACAACCCGTTTTCTTATAAGCCGGGCGGATTCTTCCCGGGTGCAGGACACGGCTCGACAGTCGAGGACTTCTCCGGCAACTGGTGGCACATCGCTACGGGCAGGATCTGCGTTAACCACAACTTTGAAAGGCGTATAGGGCTTTATCCCGTCGGCTTTGACAAGGACGGCGAAATGTTCTGCAATCAACGCTTCGGCGACTGGCCGATAGCAGTCCTCGGAAACTCTCAGGACCCGTGGAGAAAGCCCGACTTTATGCTACTTTCTTACGGTAAAAGGGCTACCGCATCGACTGAAGAGCGGGCCGCAAGCTTTGCTGTCGACGAGGATATCAGGACGTTCTGGCAGGCAAAAGCGAACGACCTTACGCCATATCTTGAAGTAGACCTCGGAAAAGCGTTTGACGTTAACGCCATTCAGATAAACTTTGCCGACCTGGGAATGGAAATGCAACTTCCCGAAAACGCAACGCTCCGTGGAGCGTTACATCAGGAGCGCTGGATAGACGAAGCGCATCAGCCTACTCGTTGGAGGCTTTTGGGAAGCGTTGACGGGGAAAATTACTTCGTTATCGAGGATAAGTCAAGCGTTGACACAGACCTTTCGCACGATCTCGTCGTTTGCGAAAACGCCGTTAAGGCAAGGTACGTTAAGCTCGAGATCGTCGCTCTCCCCTACGGGCAGCCTGCGTGCGTCAGCGGACTCCGTGTGTTCGGAAAGGGCGACGGTGAAGCGCCTAAATCCGTTTGCGACGTTGACGCAGAGATATTGGGCGAGCTTGAAGTGAACGTTTCCTGGACGGGAAATGCTGTCGGCTACAACGTCGTTTGGGGATATGCGCCCGACAAGCTTTATCACTGCAATCAGACCTTTGGGCGTGAGGTTACGCTAAGAGGACTTGTTAAGGGGCAAAGCCTTTACGTCAGAGTGGACTCTTTCAACGAATCGGGCATAACCGAGGGTGAAAAAGTCGTTAAAGTCAAATAATAATTACGGAAAAGACCGCACTTGGCGGTCTTTTTTATTGCGTTATTTGTCGGATTTTGTCGAAAATACAGTTTTTTGGCGCAAAAAAGGCTACGCCGTTTGCGTAGCCAAAGTTTATCAGCTATCGGTGTTTGTTTTTATCTCCCCGTCTTCTTTTTTCTTGGGGCGTATCTGGGAGATCAGAAGTCCCGATATTGCCAAAAGTCCGCCTGCGATGAAGGTTACGGAGAGCTCTTCGTAGCCGAAAAGCAGGGAGAATACCGCTCCGAACACCGCTTCCGTCGCCATGATGAGAGATACCTTTGTCGGTGAAAGCACCTTTTGTGCGTGGGTCTGGATTATATAGGCAACGAAGCTCGAAAGAACGCCTAAGTAAAGCACGGGGAGTATGCCGCTTGCAAAGTCAAATTCAGGGATCTTCTTGACGTCGAAAATGAGGAAGCACACTAAGAACAGTATCGCAGCCATGGACGACTGAATGAACGTTACTATCTTGGGGTCTGTGTTCTTTACAGCCTTTTCGAGGAAGATGAACTGCAACGCAAAGGACACCGCCGCTATTATCGAGTAAAAGTCGCCCGCTTTCAGGTTATTGAGAGAAAGACTTGGGATATTCAATACTAATATGCCGCCAAAGACGAGTACCGCCGCTATTACCTCTGTTATGCGGGGCTTTACCCTGAACAAAAGCGCAAGCAAAATGGGCACGAAAACGGTATACGAGCCCGTTATCAATGCGTTATTGCCCGGCGTCGTATACGTCTGTCCCAAGACCTGAAAGAAGAAGCCTAAGGTCATGAAAAGACCAGAAACGAGCGAGGGCTTTACGTCTTCTATCGTCATCTTGGCGATTATCTTCGGGAAGGCTATAAAGGTCAACACAGCCGCCACAGCAAAGCGGCAGAAGTTGATAAACAGCGTAGTAAAGCCGCTTTCAAGCGACTTCTCGACCATTATAAAGCCCATGCCCCATATCATTCCGACAAGAAGCAGACCTAACGACATCGTTGTTTCTTTCTTTTTATTACCCATTTCTCGTTCCTTGAATATTTTGTCCGTAATGCAAAAGACAATTTATTTTAACATACAAAAAAATTATTTGCAAACTTTGTCGAGTATGAAAAAATTGCGTACCCGACAAGTTTTCAAATAAATATGCAAGAGAAGCAACATGCTTTTATTGTCCAAAATATTGGACAATTGCCCGACAAACAGCGAAAAACTGCTTTATTTTTCGGGAAAATAAAGTAAATTCCCCCGAGAAAGCGAGTGGATTTTATGCAAAAACCGCACGATTTTATGCATAAAAACACTTTATTATGCAAAAGTTTTGTGCATAAATATAAGCAAAAGCACCCTTTTTCGTGCATAAAAATTTTTGGCAAAAAATTCGTTCCATCCCCTCTTTTTATTATATTTTGCGCTATTTTTATTTTGTTAACGCATTTTTCTGCCGTTAAAGCGCAGTTGATTTGACAAATAGCGTTTTTTAGTGTAAAGTCTTTAATGGTAAAAAATAGATTGGAGCGAGGTTTGAAATGTTTGATTTTGACGTTATTATCATCGGCGCAGGTCCGGGCGGAATATTCTCCGCTTACGAGCTTAAGGATTCTAAGCTTTCCGTCGGCGTTTTTGAGGAGGGTAACTTCCTCTCGAAAAGAAAATGCCCTATCGACGGAGACAAGGTAAAGACTTGTATCAACTGCAAGACTTGCTCTATTATGTCGGGCTTCGGCGGCGCAGGCGCTTTCTCGGACGGAAAGTATAACATCACCAACGACTTCGGCGGCTCGCTTTACGAGCACATCGGCAAGGATACCGCTTTGAAGCTTATGGAATACGTAGATGAGATCAATATCTCGCACGGCGGTCAGGGCACGAAGCTTTATTCTACCGCAGGGTCGAGATTCTCTAAGATATGCTTGCAAAACAAGCTCAACCTCCTTAACGCAAAAGTCAGACACCTCGGAACGGACATCAACTATTACGTTCTCGAAAACCTTTTTAACGAGCTGAAAGACAAGATCACCTTCTTCTTCAACACCCCCGTTATCTCTATCGAAAAGATCGAAAACGGTTATAAGGTATTCACGAAGGATAGCTCTTATACCTGCGAAAAGTGCATCGTTTCAGTAGGTCGTTCGGGCAGCAAGTGGATGGAAAAGGTCTGCGAGGACTTGGAGCTTCCCAAAAAATCGAACAGAGTGGATATCGGCGTACGAGTCGAGCTTAACGCACAGATATTCAGCCATCTTACCGATGAGCTTTATGAAAGCAAGATAGTTTATCGCACGGAAAAGTTCGAAGACAAGGTCAGAACGTTCTGCATGAACCCCCACGGTATCGTCGTTAACGAAAACACCAACGGCATCATCACCGTCAACGGACACAGCTTCGAGGGCGAGGACAAGAAGACGGAGAATACCAACTTTGCGCTGCTCGTTTCCAAGCACTTCTCCGAGCCGTTCAAGGACTCTAACGGCTACGGCGAGTCTATCGCAAGGCTTTCTAATATGCTCGGCGGCGGAGTTATCGTACAGCGTTTCGGCGACCTCGTCAGAGGAAGAAGAAGTACCGTTAAGCGTATCGAAGAGGGCTTAGTCAGACCTACGCTCAAGGCAACCCCCGGAGACCTCTCCCTCGTTCTTCCCAAGCGCATACTTGACGGAATCATCGAAATGATATACGCTCTCGACCACGTTGCGCCCGGTACGGCAAACGACGATACGTTGCTTTACGGCGTTGAGGTCAAGTTCTATAACATGGAGGTCGATACCGACGAGAACCTGGAGACACGCTGCAAGGGACTTTACGTTATCGGCGACGGCAGCGGCGTTACGCACTCACTCTCCCACGCTTCGGCAAGCGGCGTCTTCGTTGCAAGGAAGATCCTTGAAGAAAAGGAAAACGCTTAAAAGAAATTTATTGAACCACCGAGGTTTCGGTGGTTTTTTTGTTGATTGACGACACTAAGTTCAGTGGCAATTTTTCGTTTTGGAAAAAGTTGCCACTATCCCCCTTTCAAACGCTTTTTGATAGGCGAGCGTTCGTGCAAAATTATTTGAATTTCATTCATATCGTAGTTGCGATCAGTGTTTTCAAAAACCGACAAGTATTTGAATTTTATACATTTTTTGCATAAATATGTAATATTTGACGATTTTTGCTTCGAAAAAACTAATTATTAGTCGTATAAAAAGTGAAATATTTTTATTTCTACTTGACAAAAGCCTAAACATTTGTTAACATAATAACGAACAGAGTTATTTTGTTCAAACTTTTAATTTGCTACTTACTACCTAAAAATACCTATCTAGTATTAAGGCGTTGGATGATTTCCGACGCTTTAATACTATTTTTTTGTCGATCTATGCTATAACTTTTACGCTTTTTGGCGTATCATACGCTTTTATAGGAAAGGGGTCTTTAATATGGTTGACATTATTTGAAATTTAGATCTATCCTACGCCGACGGTCGCATAAGATCAATATTTATTTTAAGGTGGTGAGGAGCTCGTGGATGATCGTATGCTTGCCGTCGGTTATGTGGCTATTCTTCATGGCGGTGAGGTATTTTTGGCGGTTGGCGTATACGGCGGTGAGCTCG
Source organism: uncultured Clostridia bacterium (assembly GCA_964406735.1). Lineage (GTDB taxonomy): Bacteria > Bacillota > Clostridia > Christensenellales > CAMQZB01 > CAYOSU01. Next base: position 25,843 of record CAYOSU010000009.1, read on the forward strand.
GCTAAAATGTCGGCGTCATTGCGGTGCAGGTGGAATATGCCTTTTTCAGCAAAGTATTCGGCGTTCTTGGTCTGTTCGCCTCGGCTTGCCTTGTTATGAAGAGGCAAGACGACGGACGGAAGACGCATTACGGCAAGCTCAAACAGCGTGCCCGAGCCGCCACGGGTAAGGCACACGTCGCTCGATGCCATATACTCCCCTACGTTCTCCGCAAACGGAAGCTCGATGTAGCCGTCCTTTTTCACCCGTTCGCCCTTTTTATCGCCGCTTATTAAAACTACGTTAAAAGAGGCGTTTATCCTCTTTAAATTAGCTTTCACGTAGTCGTTGAGCTCCTTTGCACCGAGAGATCCGCCAAGCACAAGCAGCGTCGGCTTTGCGTTATTGAAAAGCCTGCGAGGTTTGGCGTTTTTTACCTCGTCCCGAATCGGAGACGAGGTAGTTATATATTTTTTGCCGTTATTTTTCAGTTCGAACGATGTGAGTATCTTGATCGCAAAGGGCGCACAAAGTCTGTTCGACAGCCCCATCGTGCGGTCGGATTCGTGTATTACGACGGGAATCCCCAAACGCTTTGCCGCTATTGCTACGGGAAGCGCTACGTAGCCGCCCTTTGAAAAGACAAGGTCGGGAGAAAGCTCGGTGAGTACGTCCGTTGCTTGCCGAACGCTTTTGAAAAGCTTTATCGGGATCGAGAGGTTGGAGGCTATTTCGCCTCGCTTCAGTTTGGTTGCGGTGATGGGATAAAATGGTACGCCGTGTTTTGCGCACAGTCTTTCCTCTAACTTGCCGCTTTCGCCGATATAACAGACGTCGGCGTGCGTTTTCAGGTGCGGAAGCAAGGCGAATATCGGGAAAACGTGCCCGCCACTGCCGCCGCCTGTTGCTACTATTCTCATACTCAAAGTATATGAATCGGCGGCGTTTTTATGTTACGGTTGGCGGGGAGGTTTTTTAGTTAGGGACTTTGATTTTAGGGCGTAGGTACGCTGCCCGAGATTCCTAAATAGCGATGCATTGCGCTTTAGATTCAGCGGGGCAGCGTGCGGAGCGGTGGATTCTATCGGAGTTTGAGGGAATAGTTAGGTTTTGACAATCCCTCAGTCGTCTTCGACGACAGCTCCCTTTACACAAAGGAGCCTTTCATATGGTTTGCGTTATTATTAGAAAAAGACCCGAGATTCGGGTCTTTTGGGTTTCATAAGCTTTTACGGTTATGTTTGAGATTTTCAAATTTTATTGTGTGATAATTGTTTTGAGTTTTATTGTGCTTTTGGAGTGTGTTTTATTGATTTTTCTTTCTTTTTATCAAAAGGTTTTGAAAGGGTCTTAGGGCAAACTTTTTTCTTCAGAAAAGTTTGCCCTAAAAATAATATTTTATAGTAAAAAGACCCTGTTCAGGGTCTTTTATGAAATATTGAGTACTTGATTTTTTGTTCTGTTTTTTTATCAGCACTCGCTATTAAACTATTTATTATGTTTTGATTGTTTTGAATAATTTTTATTCAGGCAAACGTTGGCGTTAGCAACTATGCGGTTGTCATATCAAGTGAGTTAAGTTCTGTTACGCTATCGCCTCGTTTGAGTTCATATCGCCTTGACTTTGTTATTCAGGCAAACGTTGGCGGTAGAGGACTATCCTAGCGGATGGGTCGAGCGGGTAGGTCAAGGACTGTTGAGCGGCTATCTCGTCGGGCGTCATATTGACGGCTCTTGCCAAGTCTATTTCGCTTTCGCCGCCCTTTGCGATATAGACGACTATCGCCTTGACGTCCGTCGGTTTCTCTTCCCCCGTTTCAAGCGAAGTTATGAGCGAGACGGTGTCGCTTGTGAGGGCGTAGAGCGTTACCCTCGCTTTGACAAATGCGGTTACGCTGTCAGCCCCTGCCGTTACGCTCGACGAGACCGTCGAGAGCCTTGCGACATATTCCCTATCCGCTCCGTCGGTCGGGACGGTTACCGTTATCGGGACGTCGAGTTCTCTCGCTATGTAGCTGCCGTCGACGTTTATTATCGACGAGACCGTCGCCAAGACGTCGGCATCGACGCTTTGGGGGAGCGTCGTGAGATTTATTAGCTCCGTCTTCGTGCCTAGTGCCGCTACGACGCCTTCCAAGTCCTCGACTGTGTACGTTGCATTATCCGAGCCCTCGACCGACAGCGTGCCGTCAAGACTATTGAAGCCTACCACCTCGTATGAGGGCAAAAGCTCGTATTTTTTGCTGAATACTTCAGTTACGACCGAAGTTTCGTCCGTCTTGAGTACAGCCGCAACAAGGGCAAATTCGCACCTTATATCGACCGTGCCGTCGCTTTCGTCAACGCTTGTGAACGTAAGCTTGCTATGAGGGAATACCATTACGCTGTCCGCCTCTTCTGTTGCCGCTATTTCGAGGCTTTCTTTGACGTTGAAGCGTTTTTCTACCGTTTTAAGCTCGTTACCCTCGGCGGTAGTTTTATATGTTATCCTGGCTAAAATTTCGCCGCTTAGCTCTATTCCGTCAGTCTTTGCGCTACCCTCTTCCGCCGTAAACTCCGCTTCCGCTGCCAAGACGCTCTCTAAGTCAGCTATCCCCTCAACGCTTTCTTCAAACGAGAGGTCGAAGCGGCTTATTTTGGCGTTTTTCAGATATTTCAGGTCGCACTTTTTGGCGTATGCGCCGTCTACATCGGTCAATGCCTCGCACTCGCCGCTTTCAAATATCAAGCCGTTTACCGTGTAATCAAGCTGCAAGGTCAAGTCCTCGCCGACTATTTTATCTATCGCCAAGTCGTCAAGAACGCAACGTAATATTACGCCGTCGCTTTGCTTTATGCCGTCGATATTGAGCGTTTTGGACACGCTTCCGCTATAAGAGGAGTTCCTTATCTCCCCTTTGAGATCTACGAAAATTACGCTCGTATTGACGCCTAAGGTGTAATTTACCTCGTCTTCTCCTACCTCTACGCTCTCAACAAAAAGCGTTGCGGTCTTGTTTAAGACCTTGGAAAAGCCTACGCTCTTATTGTCCGAAAGCCTGAGGCTGACGCTCTCTTTTTTAAGCTCCCGTTCCGATACCGTTACCGTTTTCAGTCTTGAATACTCCGTCGATATTGACATATTGCCCCCTGTCGCAAAATTTTTATACAATATCTTATGCGAGTAACGCTTTTTAAGAACAAAAAAAGGCAGCCTGCTGGCTACCTTATTTTATATATAATTTGTTTCAGGATCGTCAAACGGTAAACTCAGGCGTTTTTGCCTTAAATACACGTATTATCGCTTTACGCTTATCGTAACGTCCTTGCAAGCGACTGCGGAATAGGGAAAAACGCTCGTTCCGTCAGTACTTTTCAGCGAGAACATCGACGGGTACAGGCACTCTATTTTGCCGCACTTTGTCGAAAATCTGTTCCTGCCGCCGTTTATCTTTAACGTAACGTCTTTGCCGAGCAGTGCTTCTACGCTCTTTTTAACTTCGCTTTGGGTATATACTCTCTTTCTCATCGCTTCTCTCCTTTACTTTTAAGTATTGGGAAAGCGGTGGGTTTTTATTCAGAAAAAAGTATTATTCCTCGTCGTCGAGCTCTTCTTCCTCGTCATCGTCGAGGTCGTCGAAGTTGTCGTCGTAATCGTCAAGGCTTCCGCCGAAGTCGTCATACTCCTCGTCCTCGTCTCTTTCCGAACGCTCCTCGTCCTCGAGTGCGTCGAGCGAAAGCTCTTCTTCGTCTTCGGGAACGGGGGTCTCCTTGTCGTCGTCAAGGTAAGTTCTCCACTCCTCGTCGGAATCAAGGTCGGGCTCCTTCTCGTCGAAATCGTCGATAGGCTCGCCGTCGTTTTCACGGCACGACGGGCACATATCTTCGTCGGGGAAGATGTAGTTCTTTTTGCAGATCGGGCAAAGGACCATATCCTCGTCCTCTTCGCTGTATTTGTCGGGTGCAAGCTTGAGCTCTGCCTTGCAGACATCGCAAAGCTTCTGTCCTTCGAGAATATAATTTATCTCGCATCTCGGGCATTTAATATATTTCGCCATATTCTTCTCCGAAAAATATTTTTTTCTTTTTTAATCTTTCACAAAAAGTCTCTTTTTATTTTGCATAGGCTATTATATCATAACTTATGTAATTGTAAAGTGTTTTAACCGACTTTTTGAAAAAAACACAAATATTCTTTAATTGCTTGATATAATAATACCATTACATAGCAAAAAGCAAGGAAATTTCCCTGCTTTTTGAAAAAAATCATAATTTTACCGCAATTTTTTTGCGTTCCGCAAAAACGCTTGGTTTTTTCGCATTTTACATGCGTTTGGGGAGCATTTTTATCGAGGAAAGGCGTTCCTCGGGGCGGCTCAGCTCGAACGTCTTATGAGCAAGATACGAAAGCTCGCCCTCGGGCTCGTTGAAGCCTATCTTGTACGCTACGAGCTCCTGACGCTTTAATTTGAGCCTCTTGTTGGTCTTTATGTCGCCGTACTTGGTATCTCCCACGATCGGATGTCCGATGTGCGCCAAGTGAGCCCTTATCTGGTGGGTCTTTCCCGTGTGGAGTATTACGTTGACGAGCGTAAATCCTATATAGCGTTCGACGACGGTATATTCCGTGAATATCATCTCTCTGCCCTGGCCCGGGAAGTCATATACCTCTACCTCGCCCTTTGCGGAGTCTTTTTTGAGATAGCCAATCAGCTTATCGGAGTCCTTTTCCATCTCGCCGACGACTACGCACATATACTCTTTTATAAGCTCTCTTCTTTCAAAGATGTCGAGAAGCTCCTCGTACGCCGTCTGGTTTTTTGCGTAAAGTATCAGGCCTTGCGTGTTGGTGTCAAGTCTATGTACCGCATGAAGCTCCTGACGAGTCGAAATGAGCTTTTCTAACAGATCGTAGGTCGAAAGTCCGAAGTCCTTATACGCAACGAGAACGTTGTTGTCTTCGTAGAAGATGTCTATCTCACGCTCTAAGTTGGTGTATATCTCTATTACGTCGCCCTCGTAAAGAATGACGTTCTCCTTTACCCTTTTGCCGTTGACCTTGACGTCCTTGTCCGTTATCATGGACATCGCCTTTGCGTAGCTTACGCCAAGGTTGGACATTATAGCCCTATCAAGCCTTACTTTTAAGTTGGTTATCTCGAGTTTTACCATATATATCAAATTACCCTTGTTGTTTTTAAGTTGGAAGCTCTTTTATTGAGCGTTATTCAAAAAAGAAAATACTTTCATTTTATTTTAATATATTTTTAGAAAAAACTCAAAGCGTTTATGCAGGGTTTTTGCGTAAAGCATAAAAAAACCGCTCAAAAAAGTCTTTTGAGCGGTAATTTTGCGTTATTTTTTAGTAGTTTATTGAGCGCTCGTTGTATCCAATACTCCAACTAAGGAGATGGTCTCGCCGTTATATACCTTTAATACCTTTGCGCCAGTCGTTACGTTTGCGTAGTAGTAAAGGTTGCCGCCGATTGCAGCCGTTCCGAACGGTGAGGTGTAAGCCGTATCGTAAGTGGTCGTTACCTTGCCCTCTTCGTCAGTCGTTTCGGAAAGGACTAAGAACTGGAGCGCTACGCCCTTGCCCTCCATAAGCTCGTCGATGGAGTATCTGTATACGGTGAGGACGTTAGAAGAGGTCGTGCCATAGTAAAGGTACTTGCCGTCTACTCTGATGAGGGTGGATACCGTGCCGCTTCTCAATTGCTTTACTTCGCCGTCGAAGGGAACAAATACCGTGCCGAGCGTTGAAGAGGATGCGATGATACCGTCACTTGGGTAGCTTGTCGGAACGAAAGAGCCCGTGTAGTTTTCTAAGAGCTTTGTCTCTGTCGCAACGTTTGAAAGCTCTCTCATGCAGAGGCTGTCTTCGAGCGTTACTACGGAGTCGGTCTTTCTGTAGAATACCTTGCCATTATCCTCTCTTACTAAGGTGTAGGTATACTTTCTGCCGTTTACGTTGCCGTTGAAAAGCTCCTGCTTGTCGCCGTTTGCGGAAACTTTTTTAACTACGGTTGCGCCGTTCTCGGTCGTTGCCTCGATAAGTCCGCCGTTATAGAAAAGGCAGGAGGTATATTCGCTCGAAATTACCTGAGGCTTGGAGTTGCCGTCAAGCTTGATGGAGCTTATCTCGTTGTTGCTGACATAAATTGCGTATACATCTCCGTTGTCCTCTACAAAAGTCATCTGATAGCCGGTAGAGCCGAGCGTTGCGTACTTCGTAGCGTTCGTGCCGTCGAGCTTGACGCTCATGATATCAAGATATGAGTTCTGTACCTTGCCCTTGGAGTTAATCTCATCGCAGGGAGAGGTGAAGTAGATCGTGTCGCCGAAGATATAAAGTCCCGTGCCAGAGGTGTTTGCTACGAGCTTGGGAAGTATTATCGTGGGGTTCGATCCGTCTGCGTTAGCTCTCATCAACGCACCGTTGGTGGTTGCGCCGAGCTCGTTCGTCGCAGTCGTTAATTCACTCGAATTGATAAAGTATATATAGTCGCCTTTCTTTACTACGAAGCTGCCGTTATTCTCTACCTTGTCGCCTGCGCTTGCGCCGCCTGCAACGGGTCCGTAGGGATATTCCTTAGCCTTGGCGCACGCCGTGAACGAAAGTGCCAAGACGACTACTAAAAGAACGGAAATAATTTTCTTTAACATTTTTATTTCTCCTTGAATACTATTTTATCGCAACGATAAAAATAGTATTTCGCTTATTTCTAAATCGGTTTTTGCCGATACTTTCTCATTATATACTACAAAGAAAATTTAATCAAATATTTTTTGGCAAAAAACGGAGTTTACTCGCCATGAACAAACAATATTTCAACGCTTTGGGCGTTTTGAAGCCAAAGTTTCACTTAAATAAACACGCAAAAAGCAATATCGGCATCAAAAGCCTTGAAAACTTTGGCCGGATTCTCTCACTCCCCGAAAATCCTCAAAGAGATATTGCGGAAAATTTTTGCGGCAACGTTGAAAGCAAGTCAAGCAATATTAAAAACACAAGGTTTGACTTGAATTATTACGAAGTGCCTGAATTTTATCGGAAAAGCCCGTCGAAATTTGTCGAATAACGTCGAATTTTGACGAAACTTGTCTTTTTATGCCGTTTTTCGCTTTATTTGCGAACGGGCGGATAGGCAAACAGGAATGCGTTTCGCACCATCTCGTCGGTAGGTCCTTCGCCGTAAAAGGGCGTTATCATAAAGCTTGCCTCTACCCTTTTGCCGTTATAGGAAGGGGCGTAAGAGTCGAACTGAGTCGCCGCCTTGGTCGTAAGATACGTTGAAAGCTCGGACTTTGAGAGTACGTTTTTGAGCTGTTTGCCGTGGTACGTTCCGAGCGGATTCAGCGAAGCGGAGTATTCGCCTATAAGATAGCTTATACGCATCGGGCAGAACGCAAAGTTGTTGTCCTTGAAAACGTTCTGGGCTATCATTATGCCCTTTTCGCCGTTTGAAAGGGCGGTATAGCCGCACGTTATCGCATTATTGAAGGAATCTATGCGCCTGTTGTGCGTCGTTACGCCGAAATCTATCGCAAACCTCGACTGGTCGCCGAAAAAGTTGTGCTTGGTCACCAAGAACGGGTGCTTATCGCTTGCGGTGAACGCAGGGTATATCTCGAACGGCATTACTTCCTTGAACCTGTTGTCGTAGGTCTTATTCAAGCGTTTGGCTTTCTTTTTGTCGTAGCCCTTATGCTCGGTCTCGGGGATGTCCACGAAGCCGTCGAAGTATACGCTCGGAAGGTCGCTCGTTATCGTTACGGTGTATTTGAACTTGCCCTTTTGCGCATGCGGAAGCTTTATGTCGCCGACGACCTTCATCATCTTGACGCCGCCTATGTCGTAAGTCGAATAGCCCGTCATCTCTCCCCTGTAAAGCTTGTTGCCGTAGCGGATCTGAGGCTTTAAGGCACGCTTTATGAACAGATCATCCTTGTAATACAGCCTTATGCCGCCGCCCGGGGTCAGCGAGACCTTGACAAGCTTATTCTCTATCGACTTGGCGTTCGTCGTTACTGCCTCGAAGTCGTCGTAAGGAACGGGCTTTAAGTCTATTTTGCCCGATACGCCTTGAAGTATTACGCCGTCCTCGTTTTTATAGGGCACTTTGAAGCTTTGGAGTAGCTTTCCGTTCAGCATATATTTTCTGCCGTGCGGATTGTCTCTCTCGACGAAAACAAGACTGCTTGCGCCGTCGCCCATGTATACGTAAGGGTTATCGGCGTACACGTCGCTTTCGCCCTCAAGGAGCTTTTCGGACAACGCTAACGCCTCGCTCGCTAAGCGTTCGGCTTCCTCGATACGCTCTTTGTTGACTATCGGGGACGCCAAACCAAAGTGGGTCGTCGAAAGGGCTAATACCCTCTTGCGGCGAGCCTCTTCTATCTCGGGAGGGTCTGTCTTGCCTCGGCTTTTTGCTATCTCGTGCGCACGGAAGCAAAGGAAGCGGCTCTTCTCTATCTTCTTCCATACGGAGGTGTTTTCCCACTTCTCCGCCCACGAGGAGTAGCCGTCGTGCGAGCCGTCCGCCGTGTCAAGCGGAAGCGTTACCTCGCCAACAGTTTCGTGCGACTTCATATATTCGTAAGGAGTTGAAAATTCGACGTAAGGGAGCTTTGACAAAGCCTTTATCATCTTATATAAGCCGCCCTTGGAAATCCCGTCCTCGGGCGTTTTCTTCGCCATATAGCCGTACCAGAACTCGTCGTCGGCATCCATATCGACTATCAGCATCAGGTCGCCTAAGTTTTCTGCACGCTGTTTTTTTCTCATGACCTTGACGTAGCGTTTTATGCCGCCGCCAAAGACTATATCGCCGTTGTTTACGCTCGGAAGCAGGGTTATCGTATCGGCGGAAATGGAGCTTTTTAATGTCAAAGGGTTATACCTTTCATTGGTCGAAAGGGGCTTTATGAAGTTTGAAAAGGCGTTGAACGGCACGGATGAATAGTAAAGCGAGACCGCCTGTATGCCGACGTTTTTAAGTAGCGGTATTAAAGAGGAGCTCATCATACACTCCTGAGGGCGTATTATCGGCGCAAAACCGCCGAAAACGTCCATAAGTCCGCTGCCTTTTTCGTTAGTTATCATCTCGGACAATACGAGCTTGGCTTCCTCTGCATCGAGCGCAGTTAATATTCCGTTATTGTAGCTCATCGCCTCTATCTCGTCGCCACGCTGTTTGCGCTTTTTGACATCCTCTAAAAGCTCGGGGCAATACTTTGGCATTATGCGCTCTAAGGTGTAGTAATTCTCTACGTCCCAAGTGCCTTTTACCTCGATGCCCTTGTCGTTATAGAAATTAAGCACCTCGACGATGTTCTTTATTATTCTGATGTCCTTTCCTATGCCGTTCTCGTCTAAGCTCTCACCTCGGTAGGAGTGATACATATTGACGTGAAAGCGGAAGGAAACGTGTATCTTTCCGTCCATATTTTCTCTTATTTTTCAAAGATGCACCGCAATATTTGCGGCGCAGGTGGCGTTTTTATATCCTCTTGTCAAGCCCGTAGAAAAAGAACTGGAAGTAGTCCGTCAGCATCGCAGATACGCTCCTCGAATCCTCGCTCGAAAACAGTATCTCGAACGCTCCGTTCAAGAAGGACTTCGACAGCGCAAGGGAATATTCCTTGCTTATCGGCACTTTCTTGACGTGGTTGCGTATCCTGTCTATCTCTTTTTTGAGCCTCTCGGAAAACTTCTCGAAGAACTGCTGTTTGAACTTCGTCCCCTCTTCGTTCTGGGTGTTCATCAAAAGCTTTATCTCACGCCTGTTGCGCACCATGAAGGGTATCGTGTTCTTCTTGAACTCGTCGAATACCTTCATCGAAACGCCTGCCGCCAACAGCTTGTCGAAATGCTCGGAAACTGCCGCCGCAACAGGTCCGACTATCTCGTCGAATATCGCATGCTTCGAGGCAAAATAGTTGTATATGTTGCCGACTGCGACATCGGCATCCTCCGCTATGCGACGAATGGAAGCGTTGTTCTCGCCGTGGGTGTAAAACTCCTCGAGCGCACAGGAGAGTATCTTCTCCTTTGTTTCTTGCTTTTTATACTGCATACTCCACCAAAAACGAATTGTAATACATTATTGTTCATATTATACCTGCAATTTCACGTTTAGTCAAGGCTATTGTGTGAAGAATGACGCATAAGTAGGCTTTTGCGAATATATCGGGGCATTTTTGAATAAAATACCTTGACCGCTCGACAAATTGGGAAAGTCTGCGGTGCGAAAAAAGCGTATCATATGCGAAGCAGAGCGAGAGCCGAAGCGTTAGCGGTAGCGGAAGCGAGTGCGTGGAGCGATAGCTTGACGGTTAGCCGAGCGAGTGCGGAAGCGTAAAGCCGAGCGAGTGCGTGAAGCGGTAGCGAAGCGAGAGCCGACCGAGAGAATTAAGCGGTAGCCGAAGCGTTAGCGGTAGCCTAAGCGGAGTGAAAGCGAGAGCCGAGCGAGTGCGGAAGCGTAAAGCCGAGCGAGTGCGTGAAGCGTAAAGCCGAGCGAGTGCGTGGAGCGATAGCTTGACGGTTAGCCGAGCGAGTGCGTGAAGCGTAAAGCCGAGCAAGAGCGTGGAGCGGTAGCGGAAGCGAAGCGTGGCGAAAATCGGTCGTTTTCGGGCGGTGGACTTTCCTTAAACTTATTAGCGGTACTTTGGTATTAAAGGGGAAATGAAGTGAAAATTTCGCTTGTGAGAGTACATAAAAGCGTTATTGCGGCAGGGCTATCACTACTTTTGCTTGCGTATTCGGTCTGTATTTCGGGAAAAAGCGTTGAGGCGTTCGAGCTTTCGGAAAAGAGGCTTACGCCGATATATTGCGTGAAAAGAAACGACAACCTCGTGGGGCTTTCGTTCGACGCAGCCTGGGGTGCAGACAAGACGGAAAAGATACTCGACGTTCTGAAGGAAAACGGCATTAAGGCGACCTTTTTTCTCGTGTCGTTCTGGGCGGAGAAATATCCCGAGCTTGTCAGGCGTATAGCCTCCGAAGGGCACGAGATAGGTACGCACTCTGCAACGCATCCGCATTTTAACAAGCTATCTCCCGAGAAAAAGCGTGAGGAGCTGACGAAAAGCATTGAGACGATCGAGAGCATCGCAGGGGTCAAGGTCAAGCTATTCAGGCCGCCGTTCGGGGAATACGACAACTCCCTTATCCTGCTTTGCAAGGAGCTTTCAATCACCCCTATTCAGTGGGACGTTGACTCCCTTGACTGGAAGGGTATTTCGGCAAGCGAGATCACGACAAGGGTCACGACTAAAACGAAGTCGGGAAGTATCATACTTTGCCACAACAACGCCGACAACATCGTCGAGGCGGCAAGGAGATTTATTCCCGCTCTTTTGGAGAAGGGATTTACTGTTACGAACATTGGCAATATGCTCCTTGACGGAGAATATACGATAGATCAAAGCGGAGCGCAATGCCCCGCATGACGAAACAAAAGGAGGTTTTTTTGATGTCATATGACGAAATGAACAACAGAGCATACTTAAGAGGCAGAGTGCTTTCTAAGCCCATGTTCTCGCACGAGGTCTTCGGTGAGGCGTTCTTTGAAACGACTATCGCTACGCCGAGGCTTTCTAAGGAAGAGGACGTTATTCCCGTTACCATATCGGAAAGGCTGCTTGCAAGCGCAGACTTTTCCGTCGGAAGCGTCGTTACCGTGTTCGGACAGTTCAGAAGCTACAACAAGGCGGTCGGGTGTAAGTCTAAGCTCGTGCTGACGCTGTTCGTGAGGGAAGTGCTCTCTAACGACGAGAGCAAGAACCCAAACGTTATTTTTCTGTCGGGCTTTATCTGCAAGCCGTCGATATATCGCACGACGCCGTTTAACCGAGAGATAGCCGATATTTTGCTCGCAGTCAACAGGTCGTACAATAAATCGGACTATATCCCCTGCATCGCTTGGGGTAGAAACGCAAGGTTTTGCAGGGAATTCTCCGTCGGTGAAAGGCTCGCCGTCGAGGGACGTATTCAGTCGAGAAAGTACGTCAAGAAGATCGACGAGACCTTGCAAGAGGAGAAAACGGCGTACGAGATCTCCGTGTCGAAGCTGTCGGTCGGGGACAATATTTTGCTTCTCGAAGAGGAAGCCGACGCTTTCTTTCCGCAACGGGAGCTTGTTATGAGCGAGGAATACGAGCCTGCGTGAGGAGTGGTGGTAAAGCGGAGTTTTGGTGGAAGTAGTTAGATTTTAACAATCCCTCAGTCTGCTACGCAGACAGCTCCCTTTACACAAAGGAGCCTTTCATATGGTTTGCTCGTTATTAGACTGCGGCGGCAGCAAGCTACCGCCTTACGGTAGGTGAGAGCGTTTTTTATTAGAAAAAGCCTCGATTTTTCGAGGCTTTTAGTTATTATTATGAGTGCGCCGAGTTATTCGAGTTCGTCTAAGGTGAGGTCGAATGAGGGCAGGAAGTTTTCTATGAAGTAGCGGCATTCGGGAAGGTCGGTGTACGCTTCGAGCTCCTTTTTGAGGCTCTTTTCGGCTTTAGCAAACTCTCGGTTGCCTGCTTTGAGCTCCTCTACGCATTCGACGTACGCAGACAGCTTGTCGGCACACTTCATTATTTTATGCTCCTCCGGTGTGGGGTCTAATATCAGCGACCTATACTCATCTTTGAGCTCTTCGGGCAGCATGTCGATGAGCTTCTCAGACGACGAGCGCTCTAAAGCCTTATACGCCGTCTTTATGTCGGGGTTGAAGTATTTTATCGGGGTTGGCAGATCGCCCGTTATTACCTCGCTGGTCTCGTGATAGACTGCTATCATACCTATTCTGTTGGCGTCGTAGCTCTTGCCGTACAGTTTGTTGCCGATGAGCGCTATTGCATGCGCAAACATTGCGACCTGCTCGCTATGCTCCATGACGTTTTCTTTTCTTGTCGAGCGCATCAGCGACCACCTTTCGATGTATTTCATTCTGTTCATGTAGGCAAAAAAATTAGACATTGCGTTCTCCTCTATCCTTTGTTTGTTTCTTGTTTTTGTTAGTTGACGCTGCCCGAGATTCCGAAATAGCACTGCCTTGCGATTTAGATACAACGGGGCAGCGTGCGTGGCGGTGAGTTCTATCATTAGTTTGGGGGAGTAGTTACGGTGGTTAACAATCCCTCAGTCTCGGCGTTTAAGCGCCGAGACAGCTCCCTTTACACAAAGGAGCCTTTCATATGGTTTGCTCGTTATTAGACTGCGGCGGCAGCAAGCCACCGCCATACGGATTATGGGGTTTTATATGTTTATTTTAGCAAATTGCAGAGAAGAGCGCAATAATTCTTGACCAATTTTTTGGACAGTGGTACAATCTATATACAATTTAGCCGTCAGGGGTGCTGTAAAAAGCTGAGATCATACCCTTTGAACCTGTAAGTTAGTACTTGCGCAGGGATTAGATGTTTTGTGTCAACAGTCTCGCTTTTTCGTTTTAAGCGGGATTTTTTATTGCAAATATATCTCTTGGCGGCCGCAAGCGGTTTTGCCTGGTCGCTTGCAACGATAGGAGTGTTATGGCAGAGTTTTTTGAAAAGGTGACTTCATACCTTGAAGGGCTATACATCGGGTTCTCCGAGATAGCTATCGTGTTCTTTTGCGTGGTGGCGGTTACCGCACTATTCGCATTCGCAGTCAAGAGCCGAAAGAGCGGTAAATTCAACTCGTCGGCGGTTACTTACGGCGGTATCGCTATTGCGCTGTCGATGGTGCTTAATCTCATCACGCTGTTTTCTATGCCAAACGGTGGTTCGGTCACGCTCGGTCGGATAATACCGTTGCTTGTGTACGCATACATGTTCGGGTTTCCGCAAGGGGCGATCGTCGGAGCTATATACGGCGTGCTGGACTTTATCGCTAAGCCGTATTTTGTGAACGTCTTCCAGTTTTTGCTGGACTATCCCCTCGCCTATGCGTGCTGTGCGTTCGCCGCAGTATTCCGCAACAACGAGAAGCTGTCCGTTTGGTCGCTTCTTATCGGGACGGTCATCGCAGGAGTCGGAAGATTTTTCTTTTCTACCGTGTCGGGCGTTCTTTATTGGGGCATCCTGCCGCTTGCGTCAATGGCGTATAATTCCGTGCTTTTGGTAGATACGGCGGTCTGTCTGGTGATCATTTTTATCCTGACAAGGAGCAAGTCGTTCTGCGGACTGCTTGAAAGCAAAAAAGTGAAAAGAAGTGAATAATTGACGGAACGCCTGCTATGCAGGCGTCCTTTTTATTATGAGAAAAAAGCCTCGGTTTTCCGAGGCTTTTGGGTGTTTTTTTGTTACGGGTTGGTTGTCGTGTCGGCAGTTAGTTTATAATCCGAACCTGAGTCTTCCCACTTGTATCCGTTTGTTACTGTGGGAAGCTGCATTGCTTCCGTAACGGTGGCGTTAATATTAAATCTATCAATGACGTTGTCGCCGATGACTACGGCTGCCGTACTCTTCGTAGTATCCCAACTGAAACCGTTGGTGAAGTCAACAGTAACAGCATTGCCTGTTGTCGGCTTGGGGTTATTCTCGGGGTTCGCTATCGAGATCGGAGCGACTGCATTGAATACCAGAGGCGTAGCAGTGTCGTTAACTACATTAACTCTGAGCGTTTTTTTAGAAACGTGGGGAGCGATAGCCAAGGCTGCGCCTTTTGTCGTCGTGCCGCTTGTGTTCGAGTTGACGCTGTAAGAAGTTGCAGTTGCCGTGAACGTGCCGCCTGCTATCTTTATATTTCCTGCACGAACTTCCATTGCGGAGTCAACGCCTTTGATAGTGCCTCCGTTTATCTCAACATCGCCTAATTGAGGATGATAGATCGCAGCGTACGTTCCGCTTTCTATCGATCCCGCTTCAGGAGCAATCGTAAGCCTCGTACCGTGACGGGTGCCGTTTCCGGCAATTGCGAAGTTACCACTGCTAATAAGTGAGCCGTGGTTGATCGTGAGCCGTGCTTCTTCACTTGCAGTAAAGTCTCCTAACGCTTTATCTGCAAGCGCATCCTCGCCTTTTAGCGTCAGCTTGACGCATACCTTATCACCGCCGAGGATCTTGCCCGAGTGTCCTTGCGAGGTGTCTTCGATAGTAAGGTCACCGCCACGCTTTATGCCGATAAGGTAGTCTTGATCTGCTGTGAACGCAGTGTTTTTGTCAGCAAGTGAAATAGTATGACCGTTGAGGTCGAGTTTGACCGTTCTTGTTATAATAAGAGGGGTTGTTAAAGCGATATCAGAGCCAAGGGTTACTTTGTCGCATGTATCGAGAGCATCCTGAAGGTCAGCTTGAGTTGTGGGATCTTCGCCACACTCGATGGTCTTTTTTACTTTGGGATCGTCAACTATTTTGCTCGATCCCCCGGGAGCGCATATCTCCGTTACATTAATATCGCCACCATTGGAGTGCTTTGCCGTAACGGTCGCCGAATTAGTGCCTGTTGCGGTAGTATCGACGGTGATATCTCCTTCACACGTGATCGAAACCGGGTCGCCAGTTTTTACGATTATTTTGAAGGAGCTGCCGTTTACCGTTTTAAGATCAATCTTGGCTTTGACGGTTATTATGAAATTTGCACGTCCAAATTGCTCATTGAAATTTATCGTAACAGGGATGATTACGGTCGAGCCGTCGACAGTTTTTTGTGCAACGGCTTTTTCGTCTATTATTACGTTGCCCTTTTTGACATGGATAGAACCGCTCGACGTCGTGATCGTTATCGTGCAGTTGATGACGAGGGTGTTTTCTGCGGTCAAAGCCATAAAATCGCCGACTGTCATCGTACCGTTGAGGTTTACGGTCGAGTTAGGGGTGTTTATCGTAAATTTGCCGCTGACGTCTACAGTACTGAACGTAAGCGTGCCCGTGAAGGCGGAATTTTCAATCGTGAGGTCGCCGTCGCAGCTTATCGGGGAAACGAGGTAGTCGCCGTCGCCCGTCAGCGATGCGATCTCGGTGTAATCTATCGTCGGAATGGACTGCGAGCCGCCTGACGATGAGCCGTACCAGTTCCAGAAGTTTTCGTCAAGAAGTGTGCCCGTCGATGGCGTGGGGCTCTCGGTCGGGGTTGGATCTTCAGACGGAATTGTCGTGGGTGTCGTCGTAGGGGTCGTTGTCGGAGTTGTCGTTTGTGAGGGCGTTGGAGCAGTAGTTCCCGAGGGTGACGGTGTGGGCGTCGGGTCGGGCTGCTTGCACGACATAAGCGAAAGGGACATCGCTAATACGAGGATCAGCGAGAGGATGAATTTGAAAATTACTCTTTTTTTCATAGGGTCCCCTATTGCCGCTTTTGAAGAAGATTTTTGGTTCCCCAACGGTTTTGGTGAAAACCAAAGTCAAAAGGGCTGTTGAAGTACCCCCTCCGATTGGGCGAAACGGGGATGTGCTTATCTGCGTTCCGAGGCATCGTGAGGGATATTTTGTTTGTTATATTTATTTTAGCACATCTATGCGATTTGTCAAGAATTTTTTTGCGTAGGGTGGGTGTTTGTTTTTTAGTATTATATGTTGTTAACGCTGCCCGAGATTCCGATGCGGCTACAACGGATAGCGTGTGAAGCGTTTCTATCGTGGTTTTGGAGAGAATAATTTTGCAGTTTGACCGATTCGACAGTCGGGTAAAAGAAGAACAGGTCTTTTAGCAAGATCTGTTCTTCCTTTCTTATATAAAACCGCTTTTTAGGTGGTTTTCGTGGTGTGGGTGTTTTTTGCGACCAAGGTTTATTGCCAGCACATAGCAAGAGAGTCGCAAAGAACAATCCCTCAGTCTCGGCGTTTTAGCGCCGAGACAGCTCCCTTTACACAAAGGAGCCTTGTGTGGCGTAAACGCCACAAGTGAAGAGTAAATAGTGTTTAGTGAATAGTGATGGATGAAATTATTATTAGAAATAGTTAGTTATTGAAGGTTACGGTGAAGGTGCTGCCGACGTTGAGTTGGCTATCAAGCGTTATATCGTAGCCTGACTTATTGCATATCTTTTTGACGACAGCAAGACCCAAGCCGAAGCCTCCGTTTTTGCCGCTATGCGACCTATCGACAGTGAAGAAGCGTGAGAACACTTTGTCCATGTCCTTTTCGGCTATGCCTATGCCCGTATCCTTGACGGTGAAGCTGTTTTTTGTCAGAATTACCGTCAGCGTACCGTTATCCTTATTGTATTTTATGGCGTTGCGGATAAGATTTCCGACTATCTCGCTCAAATATTCGTGGCGGCTCTCCAAGTGGACGTCGTCCTCTATCTCCTCTTTCAATGTGATTCCACGCTTGTCTATGTCGGGCTTTAAGGCGTAAAGCGTTTCTTTGACGAGCAAGGTCATATCGACGTCGTAAGGCAGAAGGTCGTCGGAGTCTATCTCGTTGTAGTTTATTATGCAGGCTATAAGGTTGGTGAGCCTTTCGCTCTGGTTCTCTATCGTCTTATACGCTATGGCTTTCTGCTCGTCGCTGAGTCCGCCGCACGAGAGAAGCTCGGCATAGCCACGAATTGACGTTAAAGGGGTGTTCATCTCGTGCGTTACGTTGGAGATAAACTCGTCCTTTGACTCCTGAGCCTTTTCAACCAGCTTATTCTCCGCTTTAAGCTCCGCCATTTGTCTATTTATGCTGCGTGTTTTGGCGTTCAATATCGCAACGACGGGCTTTAATTCGGGGTACGCAGTTTCGACGTAATCGCCGCTTGCCGCATCCTTGGTAAGCTTTTCGACGGGGCTTAATATAAAGCTCGTGCACATCACAGCCATAATGACGCAAAGGAGCACCATTATCGCCAAAAACGGAAGTACGGAGGGCAGAATATTGACGAAGATCACCCAATCGGCGTCGGTGAATACCGCAACCCTGACTAAATACTTGCCGTCGAAGCTCTTGCAGTAGTACAGCATATTCTTGCCGAGCGTCGTGCTCGGGCGTACCGCAAAGCCCTCGCCGCTCTCGATTGCCTTTTTTATCTCCTCACGGTTGGAATGGTCTACATCCGCTATATCGGCAGAGCTATCGGCAATGACCTTGCCCTCTATATCCATAAAGGTCACCCTTGCGCCGTTGAGCTTTTCGGAATACGCCGTCGCACCCTCTTTGGTGAGCGGGTATTTCTCCGCATCAAACTCGTTCATATAAACCTTGACGTAATTCTTGCCGTCCTCTATCGAGCGGTCGTAGTATACCTGCGTAGCCGCCAAGCCGAACAGTATGACGCTTATCAGTATTACACACAAAGACAGCAGCCAGATGCGAGTTTTCATAGCTTATACCCCACTCCGAAGACCGTTTCTATCTTTACGCCGAGTTTTCTTAGTCTTGCAACGTGATTGTCGAGCGTTCTCGTTTCGCCGCCGTCATAGCCCCATACGGCGTTAAGAAGCTTTTCTCTTGCCATTACCTTGCCGCTGTTTTCCATAAACACTTTGAGCAGCTCGAACTCCTTGCGATTGAGTGCGACCTGCTTTCCCTCTATCTCGCACGAGAAGGTCTCGGTGTCGAGCGTTATATCGCCGCACTTTAATACGCTCTCCGTCTTCTTGCGACGAAGCTGGGCGTTTACACGGGCGGTAAGCTCCAACACCGAAAAGGGCTTTGCGACGTAATCGTCTGCGCCCATATTTAAGCCGCTTACCTTGTCTTCCTCTTTGTTGAGGGCGGAAAGCATGATGCACGCAATGGTCGGATCTTTTGCTTTTATGAACTTCAAGGCGTCAAGTCCGCTACCGTCGGGCAACATTATATCAAGGAGCGCAACGTCGGGTGTCTCCGCCGAAAGTGCTTCTTTTATCGCTGAAAGCGTCGAGAAGGTGGACGTCTCCAAGCCGTTCATGTCAAGTGCTACCTTGACAAGTCCGCTTATGCTCGGATCGTCTTCTAATATAAAGATCTTGCCTTTCATAGTTTATCTCCTTTCCCGTATTGTACTATTTTTTGCGCCGTATGACAAACAATTACGCTTATTTACAGCACCTCGAGCGTGTTGACGACGTTGATATAGTGGTCTGCGATACGCTCTATGTTGGAAGAAAGCGACAGGTACTGCGCTCCGACCTCGGGCGTACACTCGTTTTTCTCTAAGCGTCTGACGTGGTTTATTATCATCTCGTCCGTTGCGTTGTCGACTATCTCCTCTATTCTGAGGGCGTTCCTGCGTGCGGTCTTATCCTCTTCGCTATACGCTTTGGTTACTTGCTTGTGCAGGTTATTTATCTCGCCCTGAAGCTCGGTTATCTCGCCTATTGCAGAGGGTGAGAACGTTTCGTTATACCCTTTGAGCTTTTCGGCGTATTCGGTGATGTTTTCCGCATAGTCGCCTATTCTCTCTACGTCCGAGACCGTCTTTATCGCAGTCGAGAGGTATACTTTATCTTTCTCGGAAAGCTCGGTATTCAGGAGCTTTGCGATGACGGTGTTGAGTTCCTTGTGAACGAAGTCGATAAATGCCTCGTTCTTGCGGAATACATCTATCTTTGTGTCGTCGAGCGTGCATATCATATCGCACGCAAGGTTGAAGTTTTCGTTGGCGACTTCCGCCATATTGAGTATCTCGTTCTTTATCTCAAGCGTTGCGATGGCAGGGGTTGCAAGAAGGTGATCCTCGACGAATTTAAGCTCGAACTCGTCGCCTTTTTTCTCCGCCTTGTCGGGGAGTATCCTGGTTACTAATTTTACGAGAGCATTCGTTAAAGGGAGAACGAATACTACCGTCGTTACGTTGAAGAACGTATGGAACATCGCCATCTGTATCTGCGGAGCGTTCGGAATTACAGACTCGAACAGCATGCCGAAGTTTACGCCGAAAGCGTTTATTATAGCGCCTGCGATCATGAAGATGACTACGCCGCTTACGTTGAAAAGCAGGTGCATCAATGCCGTTCTCTGGGCGTTTCTCGTGCTCGTTATGCCTGCAAGTATCGCCGTTACGCACGTTCCGATGTTTGCGCCCATGGTGATATATATGCCTTGATTTAGGTTTATCAAGCCCGTTACGACCATCGTTATCGTCATCGACGTCATGACGGACGAGCTTTGAATAATTCCCGTTATCGCAGCTCCGACGAGGACTAACACGATCGGGCTTTCAAAGGAGGCTAAGAAGGTCTTGACGCCTTGGTGCTCGGAGAAAAATTCCATCGAATCGCTCATTACCGAAAGTCCGACGAAAAGTACACCGAAGCCTGCCAATATTCCGCCTATTTTTTGCGCCTTGTCGCTCTTGGCAAAGGCTACGACGAACGCGCCTATGCCTGCGACGGCTGCGAATATAACCGAGGTCGAGACAGACTCGCCGCCGAGAAGTCCTAACGCTACGAGCTGACCCGTTACCGTCGTTCCGATGTTTGCGCCGAATATTACGGTTGCCGCCTGCGTTAAGCTCATGATGCCTGCGTTGACAAAGCCTATTACCATGACGCTCGTTGCACTCGAGCTTTGAATGACCGCCGTCGTTACAAGTCCGACGCCAACCCCTACGAGCTTATTGTTGGTAGTCTTGGAGAACAGCTCTTTGAGCTTTCTGCTACCGATCGCCTCTAAGTTGGAGCTCATCATCGTGCAACCGATGAGGAATACGCCGACGCCCGCTATCAACATCAAAACGGAAGAAATTATTTCAACCTCGCTCATTTTTTATATATCTCCTTTGAAAAGTTTTGGCTAAATTTTCCTTGTATTTAAGGTACTAAAAAGTTGTATAATCAAGCTCCTGAAATTGTAATAAAATTGTAAAATCGGGAGTCCGTGAGGTCTTTGGGCAGGCAAAACAGAAAATAGTCGTAAATTTTCTAAAAAAATATGAAGATTTTGCAATAAAATTCAAAATCAAATTTCCGCAGGTCTTGAAAACGGCGTTTGGACTGGTGTATAATTATATTGAATAAAAAGTCTTTGCTAAGTGTTGCGGCGATATTTTTTGAAGCAGCAATTTAAGCGTTTAAGGCTATATTTTCTTTATCAAATCAGGACAAGGAAGCAGATATGAGAAGACGAATCGAAATTTGCGGTGAATGGGAATTTTTGTACGACACAAACGACATCGAGAAGACGGGAGGTACTTATATTTTCCTTCCGCATACCTATAACGCAGTTGACGGTCAGGACGGCGGCGGTGATTATTTCAGGGGCAGCTGCGTTTATAAAAAAACGCTGTCTGTAACTCCAAACGCCGGCAAAAAGTATTTCCTCGAATTCGAGGGAGTATCGGCATCGGCGGAGGTCTTTATCGACGGAAAATTTATCGGGAAGCACGACGGCGGATATTCTACGTTCCGCTTTGACATTACGGGGAAATTCTGCTTTGGCTCTACGCTTTCCGTTATCGTTGACAACAGCGCAAACGACAGTGTTTATCCGCAGAACGCAGACTTCACGTTCTACGGCGGAATTTATCGGGACGTCAGTCTCATCGAGACGGATAACGCCCACTTCGACCTTGAGTTTTTCGGAAGCGAGGGTATCTTCGTAACGCCGACTCTTAACGCTGACGGCAGTGCGACTGTTAAGGTCAAAACGCTCGTTAAAGGGAACGGCGAGGTGGTTATTTCCGTTGACGGACAAGAAAAAACGGGCGAGGAAGCCGTTTTCGACATTCCCTCTCCCCGTCTTTGGAATGGACGGGAAGACCCATATCTTTATACGGCGGTGGCAATGCTTTACGTTGACGGAAAGCCCGTTGACGAGGTATCTTCTAAATTCGGCATAAGGAGCTTTTACGTTGACCCAAACGAGGGATTTTTCTTGAACGGAATCAGCTATCCCTTGCGTGGCGTTGCTATGCATCAGGATAGGTTAGGCGTCGGCAACGCAATATCGAAGCAAAACATCGAGGAGGATATTTCGCTGATTCTTGAGATGGGCGCAACTACCGTGCGGCTTTCGCACTATCAGCACGCACAGAAGACGTATTGCGAGTGCGACGAAAAGGGCTTGGTCGTCTGGACGGAGATACCGTATATATCCGAGCATCTCGACAACGCAAGCGACAACGCCGTTTTGCAGATGAAGGAGCTTATCGCACAAAATTATAACCACCCGTCGATATTTTTCTGGGGGCTTTCTAACGAGATAACTATGGCAGGAGCGGACAACCCCAACATCCTGCCCTTGCATATTAAGCTCAACGAGCTTTGTAAAAAGGACAGAACGAGGCTTACGACGCTTGCGTGCATTTCTGGACTTCCCGTAAATTCCCCTCTTCTTGACGTTACGGACGCACTTTCTTATAACCACTACTTCGGCTGGTACGGCGGCAAGGTCGAGGATAACGGCGTTTGGTTCGACAATTTCCACGCTCTTCACCCAAATACCCCCGTCGGCATGTCGGAGTACGGCTGTGAAAACTCGCTGTGGCACTCCTCTCATCCGGAGCCCGGAGATTATTCCAACGAGTACCAGATGCGCTATCACGAAAGCATGATAGACCAACTGTTTGCGAGAAAATACCTATTTGCGACGCACGTATGGAATATGTTCGACTTCGCCGCAGACGCCCGAGACGAGGGAGGTACGCACGGACGCAACTGCAAGGGCTTGGTTACCTTTGACCGCAAAATCAAGAAGGACGCTTATTTTGCCTATAAGGCAAGGCTTTCGAGCGAAAAGGTGCTCCACCTTTGCAGCAAGGAGTTCGTAAACAGAGACGGCGACAAGACGGAGTTCGTTGTATATTCCAACGAAGGCTCCGTGGAGCTTTTCATAAACGGCAAATCTATCGAGAAAAAGTCGGAGAAAAATTGCTTTTATCACTTCACCGTTACTCAACCGAAAGGAGAATACGAGGTCGAAGTAAAAGGCGGCGGACTTTCGGAAAAGGCTACGTTTAAGCACGTCGACAAGTTCGACGAAAGCTATTCGTTCGGCGGCGGCACCGTCCTCAACTGGTTTGATATTACTACGCCCGATGGCTTTTTCTCAGTGAAAGACCTTATGCGGGACATGAAAGGGACTGAGGCTATCGATATTGCGATGGAGCTTATTAAAGAGTTATCAGTACGCCGAGAGCAAAGGCTCAAGGAAAAAGAAGAAACAAGCGGCAAAAAGGTCGAGACGGGCGGCAAGGGCATGAGCGAGGAGGATCATATGAATATCCTGATGCAGTTCTCTCCCCTGCAGCTCATCAAAATGGGCTGTCCCGATATGCCAAAAGAAGATATTATTGCGCTGAACAATCGACTTAACGCTATTAAAAAGCCGTAGAAAATTTTTTGCGATCGCTAAATGCGGTCGCTTTTTTGTACGAAAAAAGAGCCTTCTTAGGCTCTTTATCTGTTGCTATGTAATTTTTTGTCGAATTTTGTCGTATATTGACGAAATTTGGCGTTATTTTCCGCCATCGAGCGGGAAATATGATATTTTCATCATGCTGAGTGCTCTGTACTTTCTGCGGGCTACGAGAAGCTCTCGGGTCTTGAAGAATTTTATATCGACGGCCTCCCAAAGGAGAACCCAAGCGACGATGTCTATTACCTCAGACCACAGCGCAGTTTCAACGACGTAGCCTAAGTATATCGCAAGCGCAAGCACTATTACGCCGAATATCGCAAGGACCAGTGCGAGCATGTTGTAAAATCGGAGCTCTTTCTCGTTGGCGTGGTACTTTTCGGTGTAATACTCCTTTATCGCCGCACGATAGAGCGTTTTCTCGTCGTCGTCAACGCAGTCGCTCTTTATATGCAATGACAGTTCCTCGTTCGCAGGGGTGAAGCGAGTGGAATTTTCTAAAAACTCGGCAACGTCGCCGCTTATTACGGGAGTTGACGTTGACGAAAAGACGGACAGAAAGTCGCTGTCGTCTTTTACGTTCATGTTGAGTATTATCCTATCCTCTTCGTCCCGTTCGTAGCTTTTTTCTATTATCGCAGGGCGAAGCTTTTTGTTAAGCTTTTTCATTCAATTCTCTCTTTTGCGAAATTTGCGCCTTGTTCGGCATTATTATCGGGTGCTTTTCTTTGTCAAAGGCGTATATCACTACGTATATCAACGCACCTAAGCTTTCTACCAGCATATCGTGCATGGTGTCGTGAAGACCGATGTCAAGATAACCGCCTAAGCCCAAGGGAACGCCGTTGACTATTACCTCGGTTATGTTGTCTATCCTGCCCGTTACCGCCATTTGCTCGCCTAAGACGTAGGAATTTATGTAGGTAACGACCGTGTCGTTCTGCATATCCGTGCCCAAAAATTGGTCGCAACCGTATTCGAAAAACTCCCATGCGACCGATATTGCCATCGAAAAGCAGAGTGCGAATATCGCTTTCATCAAAAAGGTCGGCTCGTTGCCCTTGCTTGCAAGCTTTGCTATATATATTCCGAATATCGCAAACACTACGCCGCCAGATGTGTGAAGTACGTCGTCCCACCATTCGGTGAGGTAATACATATTGTAGACGTAGCCTATCATCGGGCCTAAGGCGTAGACCTCGCAGAATGCGAAGAACACCGTGTTGAGCCTGCATTTGAAAAGCCGTTCGGCTATATAGGGAAGCGCAAGCAGCAGCATCGTAAGCGCACACATAAGCGATTTCATTGCGTTACCCTTTACCGCCATAACTATCAGCGAAACGAGGGTGAATACCTCTAATACCGCCCATAAGACCGCTAAAATTACCCTCTCGCCTTTACGGCTATTTGCTGTTTTGGTTGTCATTTGTTCTCTCCTTACTACCGTTTTCTTTTGCCTATCTTTTCCTATACCTATCTATTTCCTATGCATCGAAACTAAGTAAGTGTGAACGGTTTTATTTAATTGTCAAACGTGCCTCTCTTTATCGCTTTGACGTTCTGCACAGTGTACAGTACGAACGACAGCAGCATCAGCGACAGGCAGATGCCGACCGAGATATACGATACGGACTTTGGAATATCGTACCAGATGATATGAAGCGCCATCATAGCATATAACGAAACCGTCGTTATCTTGCCGTGCCATACAGCACCCTTGACGCTGCTCGTTTTCTTTATCGATATCAGCGCAGTGATGCCCGTCGTTATCTCTTTGACGAACAAAAGAGCGAACGGTATCATCATATACGGGAAGCGGAATACGAGGCAGAAAAGCATCGTCGCTTGCGTCAGTTTGTCGGCAATGGGGTCTATTATCTTGCCAAGGTCGCTCACCATGTGGAATTTGCGTGCGATAAAGCCGTCTACTACGTCCGTAAGCCCCGAAAGCAGCAACACGAAAAACGTCCAATTATAGCTCTCTTTGCCGATATACAGCCAGATTATGACCGGTATCAGGCAAAGTCTGAACAGGGACAGTAGATTGGGGATCGTTAAGATCTTGTTTTTGTACTTGTTCTCTGCGTTGTCGTTCACGAATCGCATTCTCCTTGAAATGGCATTTTTCGTTAAAACACCAGTTTTTAATGCACATTACATTATAGACGCTTTTTTAATTAAATGTCAACGGTAGGCGTGTGGGAAAACTGTGGGAAAATTATGTGAAATTTGTTTCAGGTTGGTGCGGAGTGTGGCGGCTGATAAAAATACAAGTCCCAAAGTAAGCCTTCGACGAGATGAACGCATTTCGTACATAAAAAAACGAGGAGCTATTACTGTTCCTCGTTTTTCAAGTGGGCGTATACCCATTCTTTTAATTTTTCAAAATCGATCCGTCCCGACGCCAGCTGCAGGAAAACATCCGACAGTTCCTTTTGCGTATAAACAAGCGATACACCGTTCAAGACAAGAACAACGAGCATTGCATGCGCACCGATCCGTTTGTTTCCGTCAATAAACGGGTGATTTTGCGTAAGCCCGTAAGCAAGTCGGGCGGCTTTATCGATCAAAGTCGGATATAGTTCAATATCATCATAAGTTTGCATAGGGGCTAACAATGCGGATTCTAACAAATTATCATCACGCAATCCCTCAATACCTCCCGTTGCTTGTATTAGCTCGCTATGAAGATAAAGAACTTGTTCTTTTGAAAGCCAGATCATTTCGCCAATTCCTCGTAAGCGGTTTTATTCTGCTCTAAAAGTTGTTTCGAAATAGACGTAACGGCATCGTTGGAAGCCATTACCAAAGCACCGTTATTGCGAGTAATTTCAAAAGGAATGCGTTGCTCACGAACAGATTGTCTGATAAACATCGTTATTGCCGCATTCATGGAAAGCCCAAAGTCTGAAAAGAGGGCGTCTGCTTGTTTTTTAAGTTGTTCGTCCATGCGAAGCGTTACATTTACATTAGCCATAATGATACCTCCTATTAAATGCTACATCATTATTGTACGCAAATTGAAAGCGTTTGTCAACAATAATATGTGTAAAAGCAGTGCAAATTATGTGCAAATGCTTTATCGATTCAGGTTAGCGGTGTGTAGAGTAATATAAAAGTCCTCGAATGGTCGAGGGCTTTTGAGTGTTTGTTTTTGCGATTTTAGGTCATCAGGCTTTGACGGGTTCGGAGGGGGTATAGCCGTTGAGGTCTACGGTTACCTTTTTCATTTTCTGCTCCTCATAGGGGCGGTCGTTTCTATCCGTCTTGGTCGTTGCTATCTTATCGATGACATCCAAGCCCTCTATTACCTTGCCGAACGTTGCGTACTGGCCGTCGAGGTAGGGATAATCTACGTGCATGATGAAAAACTGCGAGCCTGCGGAGTTGGGGTTCATCGCTCTTGCCATAGAAAGAACTCCTCTCGTGTGCTTCAAGTCGTTCTTGAAGCCGTTTGCGCTGAACTCGCCCTTGATGCAATAGCCGGGGCCGCCCATGCCACTACCCATCGGGTCGCCGCCTTGGATCATGAAGCCCTTGATGCAACGGTGGAATATAAGTCCGTCGTAAAAGCCCTTGCTTGCAAGCGAAATGAAGTTATCTACGGTGTTTTTCGCTATCTCCGGGTAAAGCTCGGCTACCATTACGTCGCCGTTTTCCATTTCTATTCTGACTTTCGGATCTGCCATTTTTAGTTCTCCTTTTTTAGGTTTTCAACGCCTCGAAAAGTTTTTTCGGCGTTGTTTTAGTATTTCTTTGCGTTTAATATTATTAAAAGCTCTTTGGATTTTAAAGAGCTTTATGTTTTTTCTTAAAACGCTTTGAGCGCTCTTTCGATGTCGAAGGACTTCCAAGGCGTTTCGTCCTCGGGAGGGTACGCTATGAACGTCATGAGCTCTTTCGTTACGGGGTGGTTGAACTTCAACACAGTCGACCAAAGCGCAAGCTTGCACGGGTCGTTGCTGCCGTACTTTCTATCGCCGCAAATCGTTGCGTGAGAAGTCGAGAGCTGTACCCTTATCTGGTGTCCTCTGCCCGTGATAAGTCTTACTAAAACGAGCTGGTAATTGCCCTTTTCCTCCATTACGTCGTATAAAAGCTCTGCTTTCTTTGCACCCTCGGTCGCCTCGGGAACGACGTAAACAGTGTTAGTAACCGCATTCTTTTTGAGGTAATGGGTGAGCTTCCCCTCTTTCTCGGGAAGCTTGCCGTTCGTGACGCAAAGGTAGCACTTGGAAAGCTCGCCGTCCCTTATGCTTTCGGAAAGTCTCGATGCAGCTTTACTCGTCTTAGCAAAGACCATTACTCCGCCCGTCGGGCGATCGAGTCTATGCACGAGTCCCGCATAAGCATTGCCCGTCTTGCCGTATTTTTCTTTCAGATATCTCTTTACGACGGAAAGCATATCGTCGTCGCCCGAAGAATCGCCCTGCGAAGGGATATTCTGAGGCTTGACGACTACTATTATATGGTTGTCTTCATAAAGAATTTTCAGATCTTTCGTATCCATTTGCTATTTCCTTTCATTGAAAATATATATTCCGCTCGCTCCGCAGGGAAGAAGTATGCCCTCTTCCTCAGTCGGAAGGCACAGCTCGTATGAGTCCGCTTTACCCTCTTGCCCGAATACCGACGTTAATAAGTTCCTGAGTACCGTCGGTTGAAGTCCGGTCGTATAGCTATTTATCAGCACGAACAGCGGCTTTTCGGAAAGAACGTCTTTTACCGTCTTTATCAGGTCGTACACGCCGTCCTCTAACTTCCATACCTCGCCGCCAGGGCCTCTGCCGTAAGAGGGAGGGTCCATTATTACGGCGTCGTATTTTCTGCCTCGCCTTATCTCTCTTTGCACGAACTTGAAGCAGTCGTCCACGATATAGCGAACGGGTCTATCCTCTAAGTGAGAAAGCTTGATATTCTCCGCCGCCCTCTCTACCATGCCTTTCGCAGCATCTACATGGCATACGCTCGCACCGCTTGCAAGGCACGCTACCGTCGCTCCGCCCGTATACGCAAAGAGGTTGAGAACAGAAATGGGTCTTCCAGCGCTTTCTATCAGCTCTCGCATCATATCCCAATTCGCCGCCTGCTCGGGGAAAAGTCCCGTATGCTTGAAGCCCATCGGCATTATCGAGAAGGTAAGATCACGGTAATTTATTGTCCAGCTCTTCGGCAGCTTTTTCTTGAAATCCCAAGCGCCGCCGCCTTTCGACGACCTCGTATATATGCCGTCTACGCCCTCTATATTTCTCAGATCCTCGTGCTTCCATATCGCCTGAGGCTCGGGACGCAGTAGCTTTATTTCGCCCCAACGCTCCAGCTTTTCGCCGTTGCCCGTTGCTATGACGGAATAATCCTGCCAACCGTCGGCTATCTTCATCTGACGACCTCGACGGAAAGGGTTACGTTTTCGCCGTTGATGTCCCAAGAAGCCTGATAGCCAGAAAGCGTATTCGTTACTTCAAGCGCAAGTACGTCTCTCTTGATGCTCTCTTTCTCGCTCTCGATTATCTTTGAAAGCTTTTCGCCTGCCTCGTAGCCTACTCTTATTCTGTCTACTACCTCGAAGCCTGCGTCCTTTCTCATCGTCTGTATCTTGGAAACGAGCTCTCTTATCATGCCCTCTGCGATAAGTTCGTCGGTGAGTGCCGTGTCGAGAACTACGGTAAGTCCGTTATCGGAAGCCGCAACGAAGCCCTCTTTATTCTTCGTCGTTACGACCAAGTCCTCTTCTCCGACCTCAACGGGCGTGCCGTTTACCTCGAAAGAGAACTTCTCGCCGCTTCTTACCTTATTTACTATCTCATCGGCGTTCTGAACACCCATAAGGTATTCCTTGATGGCGTTCATGTTCTTGCCGTATATCTTGCCTAAGGTCTTGAAGTTGGGCTTTATCTCATAAGAGATGAACTCGCTTGCGTTGTCGAAGGGCAATACCTCGTGAACGTTGAGCTCCTCCTCTATTACCGACTTCATATCGTCGTTTATCTCCGTCTTTCTGCCGCCGTAGTACATCTTGGAAAGAGGCTGTCTGTTCTTGATGTTGGCGTTCGCTCTCGAAGATCTGCCCAAAATGACGATCTCCATCGCTATCTCCATCTGCTCTTCGAGCGTTACGTCGATAAGCAACTCGTTTGCTATCGGATACTCGCAAAGGTGAATGGACTTCGGAGCGTCTTTCTCTACCGATCTTACTAAGTTCTGGTAGATGCTCTCAGTTATGAACGGCGTGAAGGGTGCTGCAACAAGGCAGAGGTTCTTTAATACGTAGTAAAGCGTGTAGAACGCAGCTGTCTTATCGTCGCCCATGCCCTTACCCCAGAAGCGTTCACGGGAGCGTCTTACGTACCAGTTGGAAAGCTCATCGGTGAACTCCGTGATTGCTCTTCCTGCGTCGGTGATGTTATAGACGTTCAAAAGCTCGGTTACTTTCTTGATAAGAGAGTTGAGCTTGCTTATTATCCACTTGTCCATCAACGTTAAGTTCAAGCTGTTGAGCGAGTACTTCGTCGGGTCAAATTCGTCGATGTTTGCGTACAGGATATAGAACGCATAGGTGTTCCAAAGCGTTCCCATAAACTTCCTCTGCGACTCCGCAACGGCGTCGTGAGAGTATCTCGACGGGAGCCACGGAGCGGAAGAGGTGTAGAAATACCACCTTACGGCGTCTGCGCCTACCGTATGGAGCGCCTCGTCGGGTGAGATGACGTTGCCTTTGTGCTTACTCATCTTTATTCCGTTCTTATCGTTGACGTGTCCCATGACGATGCAGTTCTTGAACGGAGCTTTATTGAAAAGCAACGTCGATATCGAAAGCAACGTGTAGAACCATCCGCGGGTCTGATCTACCGCTTCGGATATGAAGTCGGCAGGGAAACGGCTCTCGAATAGCTCTTTATTCTCGAACGGATAGTGGAACTGCGCAAAGGGCATCGAGCCGCTATCGAACCAGCAGTCCGCCACTTCCGGAACTCTCGACATCGTGCCGCCGCACTCGGGGCACTTGAACGTTACGTTGTCTACGTACGGGCGGTGAAGCTCTATGTCGCCCTCGATATTGCCAAGCTCTTTAAGCTCCGCCTTCGACGAAACGACGTGGATATGTCCGCAGTCGGGACACTTCCAGATGGGAAGGGGCGTACCCCAATACCTCTCTCTCGAAACGCCCCAATCGATGACATTCTCCAAGAAGTTGCCCATTCTGCCCTCGCCTATCGACTTGGGTATCCAATTTATCGAATTGTTGTTCCTGATAAGATCGTCCTTGACGTCAGTCATCTTGATGAACCAGGAATTTCTTGCATAGTAAATAAGCGGTGTGTCGCAACGCCAGCAGTGAGGATAGTTATGCTCGTGCATTACTTCCTTGAAAAGAAGTCCTCTATCTTTGAGCTCGTTGATTATAGGTCTGTCCGCTTTCTTGGCATCCATACCCTCGTATTCGCCTGTGCCCTCTACGAATTTGCCGTTAGGACCTATCAGCTGAACGAAGGGAAGGTCGTACTTTCTGCCTACCTTGCTGTCGTCCTCGCCGAATGCAGGCGCAATGTGGACTATGCCCGAGCCGTCGGTAAGCGTTACGTAGCCGTCGTTGACGACGTAATACGCCTTTTTCTTAGGGTTTGCGTAAGTAAAGAGCGGCTCGTACTCGGTGTATTCGTACTCTTTGCCGAGCTTTACGTCTACCTTTTCATACGTACCCTCTTCAAAGAGCGACGGGATAAGCTCGTCTGCGAGAATGAAATACTCGCCGTCAACGAGAATTTTCGTGTACTTCTCGTCGGGATTCATACAAAGTGCAACGTTTGACGGCAAAGTCCAAGGTGTCGTCGTCCAAGCGAGGAAGTAGGTGTTTTCCTCGTTCTTTACCTTGAACTTGACGAATATCGACGCCTCTTTGACCATCTTGTAGCCCTGCGCTACCTCGTGCGACGCAAGCGCCGTGCCGCAACGGGGACAGTAGGGTACTACCTTGTAGCCGTCATACAAAAGTCCTTTTTTGTAGATCTCCGAAAAAGCCCACCAAACGGACTCGATATAATTGTCGTCATAGGTGATATACGGGTTCTCCATGTCAGCCCAGAAGCCGACCTCGTCCGACATCTTCTCCCACTCGCCTTTGTATTTCCATACGGACTCTTTGCACTTCTTGATGAAGGGCTCGATGCCGTATTTCTCTATGTCCTTCTTGCCGTCCATGCCTAAGATCTTCTCGACCTCAAGCTCGACGGGAAGTCCGTGCGTGTCCCAGCCTGCCTTTCTCTGGACGTTGTAGCCCTGCATTACTTTGTAACGAGGGATGATGTCCTTGATCGAGCGGGTCAATACGTGCCCGATGTGCGGCTTACCATTCGCTGTCGGCGGTCCGTCGTAAAACGTGAAGGTCTCTGCCTTTTTGTTGCATTCCTCGACGGTCTGTTCGAATATCTTGTTCTCTTTCCAGAATTTCAGGACCTCTGCCTCGTTCTCTACGAAGTTGAGCCCCGTTTCAACTTTTTTGTACATAAATGCTCCTTTAAGCATAATACTGCAGTTTATTATCTTAAATATCTTAAACCATTTACGCCCGAAAAGTCAATTGAAAGTGTAGGTTTTGAGTAAGTTATTATCCGCCTTTCCCCTCTTCGGGGGAAATTTTGCAGTTAGGAGAAGATGGGGAATGAGTGAAGTAAGTGAAAAATCAGTATTCTATATCAAGTTATATATTATCCATATATAATAGAGATAAATTAAATCAAAAAAAAAAACGAACCCGATATTATCAAGTTCGTTTTGGCGTTTTATTTCTTTTTAGCACTTATCTTTGGTTTTTGCGTAAAAGCGAAGCTTTCGCTTTTTATGCGAGTTTGACTACCGTCATGCCTGCTTCGCCTAAGGTTATGCTTCCTGCAGAACCGTTGACTAAGGTGAGGGCTGTATCGGCGGTCGTCGTGATTATTACCGAGGCGGCGGCGTTTTGCGCAGTCGTACCCTGCGTGCTCGACGCAGTTGAGTAGGTCGTGCCGCCTGCGGAAAGGCTTATTTCAAGCGCGGTCGTCGCACTCTCCATCGTGCCGCTTGCGTAGTAATTGACGAGGTACGTCCCCGCAGGAACGGTTACGACGTCGCTGTTTACCGTTATCGTCGTCGTTGGCGTTGCCGCCGCCTGCGTAAGCGGAAATACGACCGATGCGCCTATCGTGCCTGCGGTCGCCCTTGCGTACAGCGCATCGGAAAGCCCTGCAGGGCCTTGAGCACCCGTAGCTCCGGTTGCACCGGTCGCTCCCGTCACCCCTGTCAAACCTCTCGGTCCTTGCGGCCCCGGAGGTCCGGGTGGGCCTTGGATATAGACGGCACGTTCGACCGTCCGTTCACGTGCGTTGCCGCACAGGCAGTTGAAATTACGTCTGAAACATGACATTTTTGCTACCTCCTTTGCTTAATCCATAGTATGCAAGAAGGTGTGAAGGTGTGAGGAAGAAGGAAAACGCTTTGATGGAAAAACTAAGCCAAAAAAAGTTAAACGGTATTACAGAAATCATCCCGAAAAGACGGCAACATCGATGTCGCCGTCTTTTAATATACTCACTATATTCCACCGGGGTATTTCCCATATAGAGCAGGATCTTAAGTAGACTAAAAGCTGTCCGAGGGTCGGACAGCTTTTAGGGAGAAAAGATAAAAAAACCGTTTCAGCAATTACTCGTCGCCTTAGTATTTGCCGGTAGTTTTTTATTTTAGGAGCAATATCTTGTATTGCTTTTGGGAATGTGCTTTATTTACGTTTTTTAAGCGCTTTGGGGTTATAGGCAAGCATCAAAACAAACGCTACGGCAAAGGCTATGCCCTCTACCCAGAGGTAGCCGAATGCGTAGGTCGAGCTATCCGTGCCTGCACCAGTTATCGCCATCAGTAGTGCGGTCGCTATCGGGCCGCATGCGACCGTTATCGAGCTATATATACTCATCGTCAAGCCGTCAGATCTATAACCCATACGAGTCTCTGCACCGTCCAAAACGTCCGATACGAGCGCGAGCATCAGGTAATTTATCGGCGCAGAGCCGAGCAGTTTCAGCGCAACGCCTATTGCGCACACTACGACGTCGCTTTTTCCGAGCGTCGCAACGAGGTCGCCCACTATACTCACGATAAAGCCGCAGCAGATGACCGCCTTTTTACCGTATTTATTCGAAAGCGGGACTATTACGAGTACCGAAAGAGTCATCGGGATCGAGCCTGCAATGCCAAACAGCGTCATCGTCATTCCTGCCGCCGCATTGCCCTCTACGCCCATGAACGACCAAAAGCTCTTATCCATAAGCTCGGAGTAGTACGCAAGCCCTGCGTTCTTTACTCCGCCGCCGAGGGTCGACAAAAATATCACTATCAGTGCGATCCACCAGCAAGGGTCTCCCGATACGCCAGAAAGCTGTTTCTTTATGCTTATAGCGCCTTGACGCTCTCCGTTTTGCGTTGCGGTCTCTTCCGTTATACGCTCACGGGTGAAGTAATATTGCAAAAGCGTGAATGCAAAGCTGATGAGTGCGACGACGAAAAATATCGTCATGAACGCCTCTCTGCCGACCGCTTTTTCCGCACCGTCGGGGATCATAAAGCCTACCACGAAGGGCATTACCAAGCTTCCGACGCCTGCGCCTACCGTCATCGCTATATTAGACGCCGAGGCTAAAACTCCTCTCTTCTCTACGTCTCGCGTCGAAACGGCGATAAGCGTGCTGTTTGCCGTGCTATACATCGGGTACGCAAATGCGTAGTACAGTACGTACGCAGTGCCCGTCAATATCATCGCAGAAAAAGGCTTTATCTCGCTTCCGAGTATCATGGGAGAGGCAAAAAGCATGAATGACGTGAACGAAAGCGTTAATGCGCTCAACAATATCCATGGTCTTGCCTTGCCTGCGCTACTTCTCGTGCGCTCTATTATCTGCCCCGATATAAGGTTGCCGATGACGATTATTATCGCAGAGATCGCAGGGAGAATTGACAGAAAACTCTTGACCGCAAGCGCTTCGCCCGTCGACGGCGTCGCCAATACGTCAGCAAAGAGGTAATCGGACCAGTATTTTGCTATCCACGTCGAGAGTATGCCTCCCGACAGCAATCCGCCGCAAGGTCCGAGAAAATAGCCGAAGACGAGCTCTTTAAGCTTGACGTCGGTTGAATTTATCCTCGTCTTGAATATCCTGTTGTCGAGTAACTTTTTGTCCATTTTGATGCGTTTTTGAGACCTTTGTTCCACTTTATTTCTTATAAATTATATCATCGCATTTTTGTTTTTAGTCGCAATTTCATAAGTGGTTAAGCCTCTTTCATAAGCGGTAAAAGAAAAAAACGCCCGAAGAGGGGCGCTTCTTTCGGACGGTTTTTTATATTTTTTGGTGGTGGGTTTTTTGTTCAGGGCTTGGGGAGGGTTATATCGAGGCAGAACATTTCGCTTTTGATATAGGTCTTCATGACGCCGTTATATTTATCGGCGATATATTTGATGCTCTTCAAGCCGTAGCCGTGGTAGCCCTGTTCGTCGGGCTTGGTCGTCTCGGGGAAACCGTCCTTGAAAGTCAAGGGCGTCGGGCAGTAGTTTTCTATATGGACGGAGAGGAAGCTTCCTTGGGTATTGAGCTTTAGGTATATTATCCTCTTCTCCCTATCGACGTGCTTTACCGCCTCTATCGCATTATCGAGCGCATTGCCGAATATCGAGTATATATCGAGCGTATCCAAGAAATCGAGCTTTTCGCCGTCTGCCATATAATTGAGCGATATCTTGTACTTTTCGCACAGCATCGCCTTACTCGTCAATATTACGTCGAGCACCTTATTGCCCGTCTTTGCGATGGAGTTATATATCATTATCTGCTCTTCTATATCGTCGAGCGTCGCTTTCTGCTCCTCGGGGGCCATCTCCCTTATCGCCGCTATCTGGTGCTTTAAGTCGTGGCATTTGATGTTTATCATCTCGACCGTTCTTTTTGAAAGCTCGTAATTTTTGGCTTCCTTTGCCATTATCTGCTCTAATATCTCTTTTTCTTCCTTTAATTTCGAGCGTTCCTGCATGCCGAAAAGGAGGCACAAGCCCATTACGTCGCATATTATGAACATCGAGCGCATAAGGGCGGTATCCTGGTTCGTCGGCTCGTTCATATAGAACTGTATGCGGAAGATGATGAATACAGCAACGAGAGCGAGCAGTATCATCGGTATCCTGTCCTCGCCGAAAAAGCGAAGGCTTTTTATCCTGTCCTTGCATATCCAAAGGGCAAGCAATGCCGTTATTACGTATACGGGGACTTGAACTGCCGCAGTCAACGGAGTTACGGTAGGATCGGGCGTTACGCCGAGCATTATCGATGCGATAACGCCGCATGAATACGCCATATTCTGGACTAATACCGCCGCAACGGCGCAAAAAAGCACGTTCCAGAAGCCCGTTTTATACAGCAAAAACATTACGCCGATAGACAGTGCGTACATTATCGCATACTGAAATGACGGAAAAGTCCTTTCCGCAACGCCTGCAAGAAATGTCGAGACGAAAAGGTACGCTACCGAAAGCACTGCCAAGCGCAATACGTATTTTTTGCGGCGTGGAAGGTACAGTGCAACGACGACCTCTAAGGCTATTACCTGAAATGCGTATATGAACCACAGAAAATATTTATCCGAAAAAAGCCTTGCGAAAAAGTCGGTGAGAGTTATCGCTGATATCATCTTACCCTACCTCCGAAATAGTCGTTTAAGGCTATCATAAAGTCCTTTTTCATGCGGCGTGATATCTGTATCTCGTCGCCGCCTATCGTTATCGAGCCCTCTTTTATTCCCATAACGTGCTTTAAGTTGACAAGGTAGCATCTATTGCAACGGAAAAAGTTGTTCTCTCTCAAGGTCTCCTCTAACTTTCCGAGCTGCCCGAGCTCTCTGAAAACGCCGTAGGTCGTATGGTATATCAGATAATGCCCGAACACCTCGACGTAGAATATATCGCCAAGCCTTATTCTTCGGGTCTCGCCCTCTGACTTTACGATGACCTCTTCGTCCCTGTTCTGGTCGAGCTTCAAAACTATTTTATCCATCTGCGTCTTGAAGTCGAAGTAATCTACGGGCTTGACCATGTAGCCCATCGCATCGACGGCATACCCCTTTACGGCGTATTGCACCATATTGGTAACGAATACCAAGCACACGTTTTTATCAATATTTCTGAGTCTCACAGCCGCATCGTAGCCGTTCATATGCGGAAGCTCTATATCCATGAAAATTACGTCGTATTTCGGCACGTAGTCGCTTATGAAATCAAGTGCATTGTCGAAAACAAACGTCGTACTCTTTCTGCCAGTCTCTTTTTCGTAGCGAGCAAGGTACGAAAGTATTAGTTCCGCCGCTTTTTTCTCGTCTTCAATTATCGCAATATTTATCATCAATTTCTCTCCCACCCCTTTAATAATAGATATAGCATATTTTTGCTCGTTTTGCAATGGTTTTCGGAAAAATCAATACTCTCTTATATAATTCACTTTTTATTCTATAAAAAATATGCACCTTAAAGGTTTATTTTAAGGTGCATATCGCAATTTGCTTAAATTTTCGGCTTAGCCGTTATATTTGGCGATCGATTGGAGAATGACTGCCATTTTCTGTTCGTTGGCTTCAAGCTTGCCTCTTATCTCCTCTTTGAGCTTTTCGGGCGCTTTGGACATAAAGCCGACGTTATTGAGCTTATTCGCCGCAAAGTCTATCTCCTTCTGGATCTTTTCCCTCTCTGCATACAGGCGGTTGAGCTCCTTTTCTTTATCGACAAGCTCGCCTGCGTCCATGAATACTCTGCCTATTATTCCGGTCGCTACGAAGGAGTCCTTGGGGGCTTCCGTTTCGTCCGAAATAAGCGTTATTCCGTTGCCAAAGCCGAGCTTTTCAAGGTATACGCTTGCGGATATTACCGTTTCTCTCATCTCGTCGCTTACGGGCAAGACGTAAAGCTTGGAGCGTTTGGACATCGGGACGCCCATTTCCTTTCTGACGGTCCTTATTGCCCTGATGAGATCCATGACGTTTTCCATCGCTTTGGCTTCGTTTTCGTATTTTACGCCGCCTGTTGGGTAATCCTCGAGCATTATGGTCTCGGCATGTCCCGGGAACTCCTGATAGAGCTTTTCGGTTACGAAGGGGATTATCGGGTGCAAAAGCTTCAACGTGCTCTGCATGACGAAGTTGAGTACAGCCAAGGTGTTATTCTTCGCTTTCTCGTCATCGCCGTACAAAACGGGCTTGATGAGCTCTATATACCAGTCGCAAAGCTCGCCCCAGGCAAAGTCGTAAAGCTTTGCTACCGCAACGCCGAGGTCGTAGTTATCGAAGTTAGTGCATACCTCCTCTGCAACCTCAGAAAGTCTTGTTAGCATCCACTTATCGCTGAGGGAAAGTGCGTCGTAGTCGATATCGCCTATCTCCTTGCCCTCGAAGTTCATGAGCGCAAACCTCGATGCGTTCCATATCTTGTTCATGAAGTTCTTCGACGAGTCGAGCTTTTCTTCCAAGAATCTCGAATCCGAGCCCATGGCTACGCCGTTGACAAGGCAGAATCTGAGCGCATCTGCGCCGTATTTTTCTATGACTTCAATGGGGTCTATGCCGTTGCCGAGAGATTTACTCATCTTTCTGCCCTGAGAGTCCCTTATAAGTCCGTGAATGAGTACGTTCTTGAAAGGCGGTGTCTTCATCGTGTAAAGTCCGTCGAACATCATTCTCGCTACCCAGAAGAATATTATATCGTAGCCCGTTACGAGTACGTCGGTCGGGTAGAAATACTCCAAGTCCTCCGTCTTTAACGGCCAGCCGAGCGTTGACATCGGCCAAAGCGCAGACGAGAACCAGGTATCAAGAACGTCTTCGTCCTGCTTCATATGAGTGCATCCGCACTTGGGGCACTTCGTAGGAGCATCCGCCGCAACGACCATTTCACCGCATTCCTCGCAGGTGTACGCAGGGATCCTATGTCCCCACCAAAGCTGTCTTGAAATGCACCAGTCTTTTATGTTATTGAGCCAGGAAAAATATACGTTCTCAAAGCGTTTGGGGATAAAGCTCGTGTCGCCATTCTTGACCGCTTCGAGCGCAGGCTTTGCAAGCTCGTCCATCTTGACGA
Source organism: uncultured Clostridia bacterium (assembly GCA_964406735.1). Lineage (GTDB taxonomy): Bacteria > Bacillota > Clostridia > Christensenellales > CAMQZB01 > CAYOSU01. The sequence continues at coordinate 64,119 of CAYOSU010000009.1, forward strand.
ACCACTGCTTGCTTACTATCGGCTCGACAGTCGTATGGCAACGGTAGCACGTTCCTACGTTGTGAGCGTGCGGCTCTTCTTTCTCTAAAAGTCCTTGCTCCTTTAAGTCGGCTATAACAGCCTTTCTGCCCTCTTCTCTCGAAAGTCCCTCGTACTTTGCACCGCAGTTTTCGTTGAGCGATGCGTCGTCGTTGAGAACTCTCAATACGGGAAGGTTGTGCCTTAATCCTACGTTAAAGTCGTTGGGGTCGTGCGCAGGGGTTATCTTTACGCAGCCCGTGCCGAACTCCAAGTCAACGTATTCGTCCGCAATGACGGGTATCTCTCTATCCGTCAAGGGGAGCTTGAGCATCTTGCCGACCAAGCCCTTATATCTCTCGTCCTCGGGATTTACCGCAACGGCGGTATCGCCGAAAAGGGTCTCGGGACGGGTCGTAGCAACGGTCAGGCTTCCGCTTCCGTCCGAGAAGGGGTACTTTATATGCCACAAATACGAAGGCTGTTCCTCGTATTCGACCTCTGCGTCCGAAAGCGCAGTCTTGCACTCCGGGCACCAGTTTATTATCCTCGAGCCTTGGTAAATGAGTCCGTCGTTATACATCTTGACGAAGACCTCTTTTACCGCACGGGAGAGATTTTCATCCATCGTGAAGGCAAGCCTCGACCAGTCGCACGACGAGCCGAGAGTCTTTAACTGCTCGACTATCCTGCCGCCGTATTTCTCCTTCCAGGCAAAGGCACGCTTCATGAACTCGTCTCTGCCTATCATCTCCTTCGTCAAGCCCTCTTTTGCCATCTGCTCGACGATCTTTACCTCGGTAGCTATCGACGCATGGTCGGTGCCGGGTACCCAAAGCGTGCAGTATCCCCTCATCCTCTTGTAACGGATGATAGTATCCTGCAAGGTCTCGTCGTATGCGTGGCCTAAGTGAAGCTGTCCCGTGATGTTCGGTGGGGGCATCATCGTCGTGAAAGGCTTTTTCGTCTTGTCGATCTTCGGCGTGAAATAGCCCTTTTGCTCCCAATTTTCGTAAAGCTCTTTTTCAAACCCCTGCGGGTTGTAACTTTGTTCGAGATTCATAGTATTTTCCTTGTTGTTTTTTAATTATCTGTTATTTTATCACACTACCCCTATCTTTTGCAAACGAATGCACGGCGTTTGACTCCTTTTAAGCGTTTTTGCACTCCTTTTGCGCTCGGAAAGGCATGGTGCGATAGCGGCGAAGCCGAGCAATAGCGTTAGCCAAAGCGGAGCAAGCCGAGCGATAACGATATCAGCGAGTGGCAAGTTATGACGAGCGATAGCGGTAGCTGATGTGCAAGGCAAGCCAAGCAGTGGCGTATAGTAGTGAATGGCAGTTATTTTATTATAAGGGGGCGGTGGTTTTTGTCTATAAGAGCGAATTTAAGCCCGTTTGCAGGGGCGTTTTCCGCCTTGACTTCTACTTCGTTTTTCTTGAAAGCTACCGTTATTTCGCACTTTTCGGCTTCTCCGTCCGATTTTTCGGTGAAGTAGTCGTATTTTATCTCGCCTGTTTCCTTTGCAAAAACGTTGAGCGTTACGTCGAGCGGTCTTTCCGAAAAGCCGTAGTTTTCAGTCGACGCAAGAGGCAGAATACTTCCCTCTTTCACAAAATACGGAGCGGTGTCGGTCGGGGCAAATTTTACGCTTACAATTTGTCCGCCGGCGTAGTATTTTTCTCCCATATACCAGCCGCAATCCTTGGGAAGATATACCTCTCTTTCCGTTTTCCCCTCGTCGAAGATATTTACGGCAAGAAGGCTATCCCCAAGCATGAAGTCGTCGCTTTCGACGGACACTTTTTCATCGTCGAAGTGGTAAAACATCGGAGCTATTATCGGCGTTGCACAATTCGAGCTTTTTGCGGCAGTAGAGTATATATACGGCAAAAGGGAGTAGCGTTCCTTGAAAAGCTCCCTTACGCTGTCGGTTATGTCGTCGTACATCCAAGGGAGGGTCGCCGAGCCGTCTTCGTTCCAGGAGTGTATGCAAAATCTCGGGGTGAATACGCCGTTCTGAAGCCAGCGCAAGAATAGCTCTCTCGTGGGCTTGTTACCCGAAAAGCCGCCTATGTCGTGCCCGAAGTTGAATATTCCCGACAAGCTCATGCTCATCGCCATTTTATGGTTTGCGCGCAAGGTCTCGAAGCGTGTGCAATTATCGCCCGTCCAGGTTGCGGCGTAACGTGTCGCTCCCAAGCCGCAAGACCTCACCGACATAAAATTGGTGGGCGTTTTTGCCGTATTCTGCGCCTCCTGACTTGCCATGGTCATTAAATAGGAGAACACGGGTTTTATGCGTTTTGCCTTTATTTCGCCGTCGCCGAAGCCCTTGCAATACACCTCGTCGTCCCATATCTCATACTCGTTGTTGTCGTTCCATGTGGAGTATATACCGTTGTCTATAAGCTGAGTTTTGACCATGCGTACCCAAAAATCGTACGCATCGGGGTCGGTGAAGTCAAGGTAGGAGCCTAAGCCATCCCAAAATTGAGAAAGCGCAGGCGTGCCGTCTTTGTAGTGCAAAAACCAGCCTTTTTTGGCTAAGTCGTCGTACATCGGATGAGTAGTCAGAAAGCAGGGCTTGATATTCGCTATGAAGCGTATGCCGCTTTGGTTGAATTTTTGCGTTAAGCCCTTTACGTCGGGGAATTTATCTCTGTTCCACGTAAAAACGCAGCGTTTATCACCTATCGACGTGTAGCCGCTCGACAGGTAAAATGAGCGGCAGGAGAATGATTTTTGCTTGCAGGTGTCCAAAAAATCGGACAGTAGACGCTCCGAGTCGTCGCTATCGGTGAACGCCATCGTGCTGCCTGCATAGTCGAAGGAATATAGCGGCATCAGCTTGCTCTTCCCCAGCATCGACGAAAATGTCGTGAGGACAGTCTTTATATCTCCTAATATTATATAGTAAACGAGGGCGGCGTCTTCGGTCGAGAAGTATTTGTATGCGCCGTGGTAGTTGTCAAGCTCGTTGCCGAGGTCAATCACGCTGTCGGCGTGGGTGTCGTAATATACGCCGTAGCAATATCCGTCGGCTTTTGTGATATAAAAAGGTACGTGATGATACAGTACGTCCGTGCGGTCGCCGTCGTAGCCCATTGCGTCAAGGCAGGATATCCTGAAACGCCTGCCCGTTTTGTCTACGTCGCCGCCTTTATCCCCCAATCCGAAGTGCTTTTCGCCCGACTTTCTCTCTACATAGTGGCAAACGGAGCTGCCAATCTCGCCGTAGAAGTTGTAGCTCTGCGTCTTGCGGTCGGAGTATATCTCGACGCCGTTTTTTGCTATCGAAAGGCGGAAAGGAGCGTCGTGAACGATGAGAGTATACTCATTAAGCTTTGCAGATATACGGTCGCAAAGCTTTTCTATGCTGTCAAAGGCAGGGCAAGAAAAGCCCTCTTTTGAAAGGCGCGGTCTGCCGTTTTTGCCTATATCGCCGCCTTGCGCTATCGCAAAGGTGGGAAGAAGTGGCGTATCGTTCGTTTGAACGGAAATGCGGAGAACGTTTGCGCTTAAACGCTCTATTTTGGCACTCTTTTCGCCCTCGAAGGTGAATTGCAGCTCGTTGGGGAGCGTCGTTACGCTCGCTATTTTGTGCTCGTATTTGTTCATAACCGTATTGTAGCATAAGGCGAAGGAAAAATAAAGGGGTAACCGATAAAAATACGGCGGTTTAAGAGTTTTTTGTAGTGGACAAAGCTGAGTTTGAGAAAGTAGTTAGTGTGTTGACAATCCCTCAGTCGTCTTCGACGACAGCTCCCTTTACACAAAGGAGCCGTCATATGGATTGCGTTTTATTTAGACTACGGCATATTGGTAAATGAAGTTAAGATTATATGCGAAGTTTAAGTAAATAGTTTCTTCCACAGATAATAGTGGCGGATGGGTTATTATTCAGACTGCGGCAGTAGCCCCTACTGGGTTGTGGGTGGGCTATTTTTATAAGAAAAGCCATGGAATGTTCGCAAGCTTTTGGGTGTTATGTTGTTTTGAGGGGTAGAAATTACAAAAGACCCGAGAAGTCGGGTCTTTTTGGAGTGTTATTCGTTTTGTGCGTTAGCCTTGGGTTATGTCTTTGACGGAGTCGCGCAAGGTGAGCTTTGATGACATTACAACGTTCTCTTTTTCATCCTTTTCGCCGTGCTCTATTCTATCGAAAAGAATCTTGGCGGCACGCTCGCCCATTGCGCAGAGGTTCTCCTCTACGTTGGTTATCTTGGGGACGTAGTAGTCGTTGAGCTCTAGATTTGAAAAGCTTGCGATGGATATATCGTCGGGGATCTTTAATCCTAGATCGGTCGCCGCTTTCATTACAGCCTTTGCGCCGTAATAGCTTATGCCTATATACGCAGTCGGCGGATCGGCACTCTGCATCATGCGTTTCGCCGTCTCGTACGCCTCGTCTAAGTCGAAATTTCTATTGTCGTAATACTCTTTCTTGGGCGTGATGCCGTTATCTATCAGCTCGTCCAAGTAGCCGTTCATGCGGTCAAAGCCTACGGAAAAGCGGTTCTGGGCACAGATAAGCCCTATCTTTTTATGACCCATCTCGATGAGGTGGCGGGTGAGCTTCCTTGAAGTCGTGTAATTTTCCCATATGACCCTATCGGTCTCTATGAAGGAGCTTACGTCTCTATCGACGACTACGACGCTGACGTCGCTACGCTCCATCGCAAATAGAACGTCGGGCGTCGGTGAGCAGGGCGCAATGATAAGTCCTTTTATATGCCATTTCAGCAGGCTTTCGAGCACCTTGCGCTCCTTTTCGTCGTTCTCGCCTGTGTCTACTATGACGAGCGTATAGTCCTTTTCGTCGGCGACCTTTTGTACTCCCTTGACAAGCTCCATATAAAGCGTGTTGATAACACCCGGGATCGCAACGACAATGAGCTTTGAGTTGCTCGAGCGAAGACCGCCCGCAAGCGCATTTACTTTGTAGCCGCATTCCAAAACGGCACGTTCAACACGCTCCCTTATCTCGGGTTTCACGGGATAGTTGTTGTTGAGTACTCTCGATACGGTGGAGATGGATACTCCGGCATGTTTTGCTACGTCTTTGATGGTTACGGTCATTGCCGCTCCCCCCCCTTGAAATTTCCTACCCTTTCCGCTACTTTTTGCGTGGTGGGGTTTTTATGATTATAACACGACATTTATCATCTGTCAATAGCGATTTTACGCCAAATTCGCCGAAATTGGCGAGTTTTTGGAGCATTGCGGCGTTATTTTTGCGGGGTGTGGCGGTTACGCTGCCCGAGATTCCGAAATAGCACTGCATTGCGCTTTCGTGCTTAAAGCACGAAAGTTCGACAAGCTCAGAATGACACGGGGCAGCGTGCGAAGCGGTAGTTTCTGTCGGAGTTTGAGAAAGTAGTTATTATAATTAATTGTAGTTTGATGGTTGTAATAATGTGGAGTTTGAGAAAGTAGTTAGTTCCGTTAATCTCCTTCCACCGCTAACGCGGTCCCCCTCCCTCTCGGAGGGAGGCTTGTATAAGGATTCTGTTGCTATTAGAATTTCTATTAGAATTTTAGGATTATGAGGTTTTGGATTCTATCATTTGTTTGAGATAGTAGTTGCGGTAATAGACAATCCCTCAGTCTGCTACGCAGACAGCTCCCTTTACACAAAGGAGCCTTTTATATGGTTTTCGTTATTATTAGAAAAAGCCTCGGGGAACCGAGGCT